>DATHPO010000317.1:0-41042 GCA_035483835.1 Terriglobales bacterium | reverse complement strand
CCGCTGCTTCGCGTGGTGCTTGATTCGCGTCTGCGCTTGCCCACCGAATCCCGAGTGGCCAAGACCGCCCAGGACAATGTCCTCGTGCTGTGCTCTTTCGCCGAAGAGAAAAAGAAGAAGCAACTGCTGAAGCTCGGCATTCGCGTGGAACAGTTACCCGTCGCAAACTCGGAGGGCCATCCCGACATGGCTGCCGTCCTCCGCTTCCTTGGTGAGATGGAGATGACCAGCCTGATGATTGAAGGCGGCGCCATGGTCAACGCAGCCGCACTTTCCGCGGACATAGTCGATAAAATCTTTCTCTACTACGCTCCGAGAATTCTGGGAGGCACAGCTTCCGTGCCTTTCGCCGGGGGCGCAGGATTCGCGAGCATCAACGACGCGGCCTACGTAAAGTCCACACGCCTGCACCATTTTGCCGAAGATTTTGCGGTTGAAGGATACTTAAAAGATCCGTATGCGGATTGAGACACATTTCACCACCGAGGCACAGAGACACAGAGAAGGCAAGATAGGAAAATCACAGAAATTAAATGGATTCTAGTTTTCCTCTGTGCCTCTGTGACTCTGTGGTGAAATGAAGGAGATTCCATGTTCACCGGCATCATCGAAGAAGTTGGATGCGTCACCAATATCGGCCAGGAAAACGAGAACCGCCGACTCACCGTTTCTTCTTCGAACCTCGTCAAGGAGTTGAAGAAGGGCGACAGCATCGCGGTTAGCGGCGTCTGCCTTACGGCTGTCGAGATCACCCCCAAATCCTTCGGCGCCGATCTGGCCGAGGAGACCTGCAATCGTACGTCGTTTTCCCGAATCAAACCGGGGGCGCTGGTCAACCTCGAACTCCCCATGCGCGCCGATGGACGCTTCGGCGGACACATCGTCCAGGGGCACGTCGATGGCGCTGGCAAGTTCGTTGCACTCGACGAGATCCCAGGCGCCAACAACTATTGGCTGCGCATCGAGATCCCGCCCGACCTGGCACGCTATGTGATTTTCAAAGGTTCCCTCTCGATTGAAGGCATCAGCCTCACAGTCGCAAAGGTGGAAGGAACCGAAGTGACCGTCGCCGTTATCCCGCACACCACCGAAATGACGAACCTGAAATCCCTCAAGCCCGGCGATCCTGTAAACCTGGAAGTGGACATGATCGCAAAATACGTGGAGAAAATGATGAGGGGCGATCCAACCAACAGCTCCATCACGATCGAACGACTAGTACGAGAAGGATTCTAGCAACGATCGAGATACCGAATCATATTCGCCTGAAGCCCGAAGCCTTTCTACGCTTCCAAGGTCAGCCTATCCAGGTCCAGGAACTCCTGCACGATCGGCTCCTGACATTTCTCCATTTCTGAATAGGTACCAAAGAAAAGCACCTTGGCTTCGTGGAGAAATACAATTCGGTTCGCCAGCTTCTCGGCGAGGCGCATGTCGTGGGTCACAACCACGCTGGTCAAGTGCAATTGGGTCTTCAGCCGCTTGATCAGATCGCCGAGCAACTGCGCCATCAGCGGATCGACCATGGTTGTGGGTTCATCATAAAGAACGCATTCCGGTTGGGCCGCCAAGGCTCGCGCGATCGCCACCGACCGCTTCATTCCCGTGGACAAATCCGAGGGAAGCAAATCGCGCATTTCTTTGACTCCGACCATTTCCAACAGTCCGTCGACGATCTGGAAAATCTGATCTTCCTTGAGATCGCGCCGCTCGCGCAGGGGAAATGCCACATTCTCACCCACGGTCAGCGAATCAAATAGCGCGCCGTTCTGGAACACCATGGTGACTTTCTTGCGGATGCGCTGCAGGTTTGCCTCATCGTAGTCGGTGATGTCCTCCCTGGCCACGATCACCCGGCCTGCATCCGGTTTGAGAAAACCCATAATATTTTGCAGCGTAACTGATTTGCCCACGCCGCTGCGTCCCAGGATGCAAACCGTCTCTCCCGCCATCACGTCGAAGCTGACGTGGTCGAGAACGCAGTTTTCGCCGAAAGCCTTCGAGACGTCCTTGAATTCGATATACGGTGCCAGATCCCCGTTGCTAGCCATGTCGCGGTCTGTCGGTTCTCCTTGGGACTATTTTCTATCTTAGATGATCGCATTCAATTGAATGACGTGGGGCGTAATTCTTTCGCCTTTTCCAAATCCTCGGGCGTGTTCAGATTCCGAAACATCTCCGCCGAGAAACCTGCCCGCACCAACTCATTCTCCTCAATCACGCAAGTTCCGACCCTTGCGAACAGCGAATCAATCTTGTTTTTTCCCTCCAGCAAAGACTGCTCCGCCACCTCCGTAAACCCGCGCCGATAAACTGCACAAAGCGGTTGGAACCCTGAGCCCGTGCGCGGAACCGTGACCATTGCACCCGATTCCAGTGCCCGCGAAAGCAGATATTGAAGCAACTCGTGCGTCACGAAGGGCAGATCGACCGCGAGCATCAAATTTAGATCGGTCGTCGAACCTGAGAGTGCCGCGTGAATTCCTCCCAGCGGTCCCCGCTCACGATAGACATCCTCAACCACCCGGCCAAAAGGCGCAAACTTCTTGGCGTCGCCTACAATACAAACTTCGCGTACAACAGCACTCGTCAGCTTCAATGCTTGCGAGAGAAGAGTCTCGTCTCCTAATCGGAGGAAGGCCTTGTCGCTTCCCATGCGAGAGCTTTTGCCGCCCGCCAAAACAAATGCCGTAGCGCCGAGTTTAATCCCTTCCTTCACGCGCCGATCATACACGTCACTGCGAGCTTCCATGATCCAAACACGAATTCAGAGCAGCACGAGCGTGATGCCCTTGTTGCCGCGCCCCACATCACTGTCCAGCACCAGTTGCGGGACTTTCTTAAAGAGTAGTTTGCTCCGCTCGTCGAAGCTTGACCAACTCTCTCCGTTGACGAATGCTGCAATCTCACCTTTCTCTTTTCGCTGACGTAAGAAGCTGCGGATGGCGAACCGCAGCACTCCGCCCGCACCGGTCGAGCCATAACCGTGAATCACTTTCAACGCCAGGATGCCGTCTTTTCGCGCGCGGGCCAGCGCGGCTTCGAGCTTCTGATACGCCTGATCGCGAGTTGGGAATCCCTCTTCGAGATTGATGACCCGAACTCTCTGAGACATAACCCGCCCTTCCCGCGCCCACGCTCTCCCTTCCCACTGTATCTTTTTGTTTGGTCAATCGGGCAAGGCTCCTGCTGCTCAAGGAGCGAGCTTGAACACCACTCCCAGACCAGGGTTGCTGGTATAGGCAGTTCCGTAGAGGTTGCCAGCTGTGTCTCGGAGCAGGGTGGAGTAGGTTGGCGCGCCGTCCGCCTTTCCGGTGAAGTTGTACAGAACTGATAGCTGGCCGGCGGGACTCAGCTCAAATACTCCCCCGTAGCCGGCGTTACCACCGAAGTTGGAATAGTTAGTGGTGCCATACAGGTTGCCTGCACTGTCTCGGACTAGACCGCCCACGGGATCCCCGCCGTCCGCCTGTCCGGCAAAGGTATAGAGCACAGTCTCATGACCGGTTTTCGCCACCTTGTAGACCACGCCGTAACCCGGAACACCACCCGAGGGAGTAACGCCGTAAAGATTGGCTGCGGAATCGCGGACCAGGTTACCCGAGGCGGGAAACATGCCGTCAGACCCACCCGCAAAGCTGTGGAGAACCGTCTCCTTACCAGTTTTATCCAATTTGAAGACAACTCCAAAATTGGAGGCGCCACCGCTAACGGCTGTGCCGTAGAGGTTGCCCGCCACATCTCGAACCAGGCCTGCCCAGGGATATCCTCCGTCAGCCCCGTTCTTAAAGCTGTAGAGGACGGTTTCCTTTCCAGTCGTATCCACCTCGAACACGGTTCCAGCACCCGACGCCCCGCCAAAGAAAGTTGTGCCGTAGAGGTTGCCTGCGGAGTCTCGAACCAGGGAAGCGCGGGGGTTGGCGCCGTCCACCCCACCAGTAAAACTGTACAGGCGGGTCTCCTTTCCTTTGTTATCCAACTTGAACACCAGGCCAAAGCCGGAAACGCCGCCATTGTAGGCGGTCCCGTATAGATTTCCCGCTGAGTCCCGAACCACGCTTGCCCAGGGTTGCGCCCCGTCCGCGCCGTCGAAGCTGTGCAGCAAAGTTTGTTTGCCTGTGGTATTCAATTTGAACACCACTCCGTTATTGAACGTATCGCCCGAGTAGGTTGTGCCGTAGAGATTGCCCTTTGCGTCGCGGATCAAACCTGCCCGAGGACCAGCTCCGTCGGTACCGCCCTTGAATGTGTACAGCACGGAATAGGTTTGCGCCGTTGCCAGAGGCGACGCCAGGAAAGCCGACATGAACACAAGCCCCAACGCCAACGCTCCACTTACATGGCGCCCACAAATCGCAAAGTCTTGACTGGCCAGTGACATACAATTCCTCCTGAATAAAGCTCACTCACCGATGGTCGCGTCTAAATAACGCCCTATCTCTTAAAGCGCGGAATCGGCGAGAAATGGCGCAAAAGACCGCCGCACTCCCCCAGACGCTGAGTACAACTCGATCTGACTGACCTGCAACCGCACGAACCGCAGTAACTTAACCGAGTTGTCTGGGTCTCGCACGAAAGTAACCTACACAAAATTACGCTGTCGTTAGATGATGTGTCTTCCGGCGATCCCGTCCCGGAAAGACGAACATGCCTCAGAAGTTAATGGACGTTCTTATGTTAGGCCGTTGCTCCCACGAGTTTTCCTGGCCCCGGCGGGCTGCCGATGGCCAGTTCTACCAGGTTTGCCTTCTCTGCGCTGTCGAATACAGCTATGACTGGACCACCATGCGCCGGACCGAGCGCGTGGATCGCACCCAGTCTGCCTCCGAATCGGAAGGCACAAGCGCACGCCGCAGCCGCACCCGTACTCGCAAACCTACATGGGTTCCGCGCGCCCGGCGCCTCAAGCTCGACACGCCAGTGCGCTACCGGGTGAAGAATCTCGGAAGCTGGTATGAAGGGACGATCGCGAACCTCAGCCAATCCGGCGTGCTCTTGCACGGACCGCAACGCTTTCCCGACAACACCTTGGTGGAGATGGTTTTCGAGATGCCGGAAGAGATCTCCGGCCAGAAAAATAGCACGGTGCTCTGCCAGGGACGCATCACTCGAACCAAAGACGTGCAAGACAAAGACAAAAAAGAAACGCAAGAAAAAACGGAGACTGCAAAACTTGCGGCCAGCATCCTCGATTACAAATTTCTGCACCAGACTTAGCCCGCGTTACGGTAATCGCTTGTACTGGCCCAAGATTTTCCAAGAGGGATGAATTATTTGCAGCTTGCAAACTCTAATGACAGAGAAGCTTCCAGCAACATTTTTCCACAAAACTCAGCCTATGCATGCATCTAAACTATTTATACCGGACTACATCAAGAGGAGTGATTTTATGAAGGCCAGGCTTTCTCTCTACCTCAGCGCGGTCGTGTGGCTCGCCATCTTGGTGGGCATCGGCTGCTCCAAGGCTCCGACGGACGCCCAGATTGCCAGCGATATCCAGAACAAACTGAACACCGATTCCGGTCTCCAGGGCAAGCAGCTCATCGTCCAGGCGGACAAGGGAAGCGTTACGCTTTCCGGCCAGGTGGACAACGACGCCCAGCGCGACGCAGCCGCTCGCTATGCGTCCAGTGAAACAGGCGTGAAGCAAGTTGTAAACAATTTGCAAGTTGCTCCACCGCCACCGCCGCCGGTCGAAGCCCAAGCCCCGCCGCCGGAGCAGCCCAAACCGGCTCCTTCGGTAAAGCATCACCGCAAAGTATCCAAGGATCAGGACGATTCTGCGAATGCTCCAGCTGAGGTCGCGCAAGCTGCGCCAGCCCCGGCTCCTGCGCCTGCTCCGGCAGCACCAGCGCCGCCACCACCTCCACCACCCCCGCAAAAGGTCACCATTCCCTCGGGAACAACCTTCGCCGTGAGGTTGGTGGACGCGATTGACTCAGAAACCGCGACTCAAGGGCAAACTTTCCACGCCACGCTGAATTCTCCGCTCGCCGTGGACGGTGCAACCGCGATTCCTACCGGCTACAGCGTCGAAGGCCACGTCGTGACCGTGCAAAGTGCCGGCAAGTTCGCCGGACAATCCTTACTTGTACTTCAACTGGATCGCATTTCGGCTTCCGGAAGCACGTACAACATCCAAACCGATCAGTACAAAAAGCAGGGTAGTTCACGAGGCAAGAACACGGTCGAGAAAGTGGGGGCGGGAGCTGGAATCGGAGCCATCATCGGCGCGATTGCTGGTGGCGGCAAAGGAGCCGCCATTGGCGCCGCAGCCGGCGGCGGATTAGGTGCCGGGGCACAAGCGGTCACCCACAGTCAGCAAATCAAACTGCCCTCGGAAACCGTGTTGAACTTTACTCTGCAAGCGGCTCTAACCGTGATTCCAACCACGCAAGGGCCTAACGCAGGTCGTCAGACTCTGAACACGCAGCAGTAGTTCAGGCCGTCAATCAGCGACAGAGGCGCGGAGAACTTCCGCGCCTTCGCTTTTTCGTCATGCACCTCACATCCTCACAATTGCGCGACCGCACCCTATCCTGCTAAATTGATCGCCTACAGCTGCGTTGTTTTCGGACGTTTCAGGTTTGCTCACGCCACACCGCCTTTGGGTTGGCTTGTTCCTCTTTCCTATGGCATCGCTCGACATTCCGCAATCAAAGAGTGCCATGGAATGGCGCCATTGGACCATCCGCTACACGGCCCCCCTGGTCGCGACCGGCGTTGCGCTTTGCATCTGGTTTCTTTGGCCGGTCATGCAAAAGGATCCCTTCGCCATCTTCACCGCTGCAGTCATCGTGAGCGCCCGCTTCTTCGGTTTCGGACCAGCGCTGCTTTGCACAGCCGCTTCGGGACTCGCAATCGACTACTTCGCTCTGGAGCCACGCTTCAGTTTTTCTATTTCTGCCAATGACTATGGGCGGTTGTTCGTATTTATTGCCGTCGCGGTACTTACCGCAGGCCTCGCCCGCCAGCGTTCCCGCGCGCAAACGCGCGCCGAGCAGACTCAGCGGCAGATGGCCGCGATGGTCGAATCTTCCGACGATGCCATTGTCACCGGAGACATAAACGGAATCATCACCAGTTGGAATCCGGGAGCCGAACGCCTCTACGGATACTCCGCCGCCGAGGCCATCGGCATGTCGGTTAAAATGCTGGCTTCGCCGGAGCATCCCGACGAGATCCCCGGAATCAGTAGAAAGATTATGCGGGGCGAATCGATTCAGCACCATACCTCCGAGCGAATCCGAAAGGACGGCACCCGGATCGCGGTGGATGTCTCGCTGTCACCGATTCGTAACCAGCGTGGAGAAGTGGTCGGCGGATCCAGCATCGCGCATGACATCACTGCGCGGCGGCGTTCGGAAGAAGCACTGCGCCGCAACGAAAAGCTGGCTACCGCCGGGCGCCTGGCCGCGGCCGTCGCACATGAAATCAACAACCCGCTGGAAGCGGTCCTCAATCTGATCTATCTGGCCCGCCACCGTCCCCTGAATCAGGACCAATACTTGGAGATGGCGGAAAAAGAAGTGCTGCGCGTCGCTGCCATCGCTCAACAGATGCTGGGGTTCGTTCGCGAAACCTCATCGCCGTCTCCGCTCAACGTCGCGGCCACTCTCGACGATGTTCTACAACTTTACTTGCGCCCGCTGAGCGATAAGCATATTCAAGTCGAGAAACAGTATGACCCGGCCGTCGAGATCTACGGCTTTGCCGGCGAGCTCCGCCAGCTTTTCTCCAACCTCATCCTCAACGCCATCGATGCTCTTGACGACGGAGGTCGACTAACTCTCCACGTCGCCCCCGGACGCCAGTGGTCCGACGGCCACGAAACCGGAGCGTACAGGCCCGGAGTCCGCATTACCATCGCCGATAGCGGCAGCGGGATTCGACAAGGCGATCTGACTCGCATCTTCGAGCCTTTCTATTCCACTAAGGGAGACGCTGGCACGGGCCTGGGCCTCTGGCTCTCGCATGGCATTGTGCAGAAACATGAGGGATCGATCCGCGTCCGCAGCCGCACTACGGCGGGTTCGAGCGGCACGGTGTTTTCCATCTTTCTGCCAGACGGCGCTGAGAGAGTCCGCAGTGCAAGCGCATCCGCCGAGTTGGCATCGTGAAGAGGAAACCATGCACAGCAATCAAATACTTTGTCCCGTTTAGACACACTCAACCTTCGGCGTTCTTGTTCTCACCCAGGTTGTCGTCGCCCAGAGCACGACTCCGACTCCCAACCGCCTCGGCGACAAAGATCTGGAGACGGTGATGAACAGTCTGAAAGGCGACGCCAAAGCGTTCCGCCCGCGCTTCGATTCGGTCGGTCCGGCCGGCCGTCTCTTCGGTAATGCAATTGAGGGAGGCGTATGGATTGGCACGTTTTCAAGCTGACTCTTGGTGCAAAGGGGAAATGGTACGAGCACGTGCTCTATATGTTCCAGGGCAACCAGGATGGAGCTTATCCTATGGGCGGCGTCGTCCGCGACACAGCCGGAAACCTGTACGGCACGACGGTCGCGGGCATCAATACCCATGGAGGAGTCGGCCAGTTGTTCAAGCTGGTTCGGCACTCGCGCGGCGGATGGAGCAAGCTGGTGCTCCACTATTTCGAGGGCCCTCCCCGGGACGGAGGCGATAGTCCCGCTCCGGTCGTGTTCGACGCTGCAGGAAACTTGTACGGCACGGCGTATGACGCGTGGGACACCGGTTGCTGTGGCGTGGTGTTTGAGTACATAAAGTAACTCCGTCCTCTGGCCATTGGACTCAGGGTTACGATTCTCAGGGGACGCAACCAGGCCACAGCACTCATTGAGAATTGGCCGACCCGGGTCCGGGTCGATGAGTGCTGGCAATTCGGGGGACCGGTCCCCGGCTTCCATCCGGATTCCTTATGCGCTCTTCAACTATGCGGCTTGGGGACGCTCGTAGACTCCGAGCTGCTTGAGCATTCCTAATTGGTCCCAGTTGTCCCATCCCTCGACGATCTGTTTGTTACCAAAGCGAGCGATGGTGATTCCGGTGACTTGCACGCGCTTGCGGGTGGCGGGCATCCCCAGGTGATCACCGAGATGGGTCATCGTGCCCGACCAGCGCAGCACGACCTTGTCATCGGCTCCGAAGACATCTTCAACTACAACGTTCATGTCGGGAAAGGCGCCACGAATGCGCTGGGCAAATGCTGCGAACTCCGCTGGTCCACGAAGTTTGGCCCCATCTTCAAGTTCGCCGACTGCCACCGCATCGGGAGCGAGAAGTTCATGAATAGTTTGGAGCTTGCCCTCGTTCCATACTTCCTGGAACCAACGCCGCATCAACTTCACATTTTCTTCGACTGACATAGAGGTCACTCCTGTGTGGTAAGGCAGGCCATTATCGGTCTGGCTTGAGTCATAGTCAACCTGCGTGCCCATCGGGTAGTCGGCTGTTTTCAATTTCTACAAGAAAGCGTACCCTTCCGAGGGTCGAGAGAAGGGGGCAACTCTTGACCTAGGAAAGGTGCGCGCGATGGATTTTGGCTGGTTGTGGCAAGGGCTTGTCAGTAACGCGGTATGGGAGTTGCTGATCTTGGCTGCCGGAATTGCAATGGCCATTTTGAGAAAGCGGGAGTCCAAATGGGTTGGCCCGGTTCTGTATGGGATTGTTACCATTGCTAGCCTGGTGGTTATTTGGTTCACGTTTACTGGTAGGCCATTGTTCTCGCAAACGCGGTCGGAGGTGGTTACGCCAGAGAACGTGGAAGAGAATCTAAAAACATGGGCCGATCATTTAGCCATGAGTTTAGAAAGACAGCCGCCATCAGAGGCGACGTTCTTTTCGTATATTGGGCGTACTGGTGGACCGCGCGATCCGATTAATATTTTCAGAGCAAAAGAAAAACCGGGATATCTGCAATTTAGGGCGACGATTAACCTTGCGCCGGAGCACCAAGCTGCGTTGGCCAAGCTGTCCAAACAAGACTCCACGAAGTTTTTAAACGAACTTGATCTTGAAATGTCTAGATTGAATGAGCGCTGGGGTTGCACTCGCGGCGAATGACAAAGGCGAGATAATGCAACTCAGCGCTGCCCTACAGAAGGCCGTACCAATACCGAGCCTTAATGAAGGGTATTTTGCCGAGCAATTCGATGAGATGACCAGCGCGGTCGCCCAAGTACGCGCGGCTGTAAACCTTGCCCTAGGAACTGAACAAATACACATGCCACCGCAGCTTAAGCAGCCAGCTTCGCAGTGAGTTCCAACAGGGAGACCAGTTCCTCGACCGTCCAAATGTGATCGGTTATTCCCGCTTCCATTGCGGGCGTAGCTCGCAATGGCTGATGCACGCGCCAGAAATTTTAGTAGGCATTACAGGACGGACTTCAATGGCGATCGTAAGCAGAAGCCCGCCGACGCTTTTTGATTGACTCGATGTTTTCAATTAGGTAACCTGTTAACGAATTCATTATCTGCGGGTAATGCGCATTCTTTGACAATTCTGAGCTGGGTTGCCACCCAAGAGGACGGACTTGCAGCGCGAAACGGAACTGGAGACCCCATCGAGCCCACCCCTAACTCCCATGTTCTCTAGATTTTGCGTATAAGTCCTTAAAACTCAAAGATCTAGCACATAGTCAGAATTTAACTCCATTATTTTCTAGATTTTGCAACGAACAGGGGGAGGGGGGTACCCGGTACTAAACAGTAAACTCTGTCCCGATACGGAAAAAACCGAGGTCGCTAGAGACCTCTGACCTTCAGGTTGGCTGGCGGATGTGGTGGATGCTTTCCCCGGTCTTCAGCTCGTAGGCCATGTACAGCACGATCGCCACATTGATGAGAAAGACCCATATGTGGAATGGGCTGGGATGGTGAATCAGTTTGTAGATTTCGAAGGGCAGGTACAGCATTCCCGAAACGAGGGCAATCCATTCGGCCCAGGCCCTTGCGTACCAGAGTCCGTAAGCCTCCGCGAAACGTAAAACCGAATAGGCGACGGCGACGCCGGCAACTGCCCACACTTTGGTTTCGGTCAAGGAGTCGGCCCAGCTGAGGAAGACTTGAGCAAAGTGATGATCGGGGCTGATGTGAAGGAGTTTGAGGAAACCGTCGGCAATGTCCCAGGGGTCTTCCCGATGTACCAGCAAGAGGACGCCGCAGGCTGACAACAAAACGATCATGCCCTTAGCGAGTTCCAGAGCGGCGACGGTGCGCAGGACTTGGACGGTCCCGCGGTGCTTTGGTTTCGTCAGTGCGACGCCGGTGTGCACGCTAGAACTCATTACAACATTATCTCCCTGGTTGCAAACTCAATTGTTGCGCCGAGGTAAAAATACGGTCCCGAATCAGCAACGTACTGACCAGCGAGGTCAGGCCGGACGCGGCAAAAATCATGGCCAGCACCACGAACTGGTAGATGGCAGCATACACTGGCCGGGCCCCGGAGAGCAGCATACCCGCCATCAAGCCGGGAATCCATACGATGCCCAGCGAGCGAATGGAGTCGATGGCGGGAATCAGGCTGGCTTCGATGCTGGCCTGCACGTAAGGGGAAACACTGGTCTTAGCTTCCGCTCCGAGCGCCAGCGCAGTCTCAATTTCGCCGACGTGGGCGAGTACGTCCGACCGCAAGCGGTTGAGCGCCAATCCATTCGTGTTCATAGCATTGGCGATGAGCATGCTGCCGACAGGCACCAGCGAAGTGATGGCGGTATCGATCACGCCCAGCCAGGTCATCAGCGCGATCACCGAGCCGGCGCCCAAGGCGATCGACCAAGCGGAAACCCGAAACGCGTCGGGCATGCCCTTCGCGCGGAGCGCCGAGGTTGCCCCGGCGGCCGTGATCATTCCGGCCAGAAGAAGTCCGCTGGTCCAACGCGGGCCGCGGAGCAGCAACAGGAGGATGGATCCGACGGCAACGACCTGGACGATGCCTCGAACCATCGCAATCAGCGTGTCGCGCTCCAGATGAATGCCGCGTTTGCGGGCGAGCAAGACCACGACCATGGCTGCGAGCGCAGCAACGAGAGCCTGCGCTAAACCAAGATACAGCTGATTGCTAATGAAAATCTTAAGCATGCAACACCTCACTGACGGAGCCGATGCGCACCACACGCCCGGCTTCAAGCAACAATGCTCGCTCGGCCAGGCGCGCTGCCTGCGCGGTGTCATGTGTAACCAGTACGCAGGTCAATCCATGGTCGTGAACTACGTTTTGAATAGCCGACTCAACCTCCAGCTTGGATGCTTCATCCAGTGCGGACGTAGGCTCATCGAGCAACAGCACCAGCGGAGAGTTGGCCAGGGTGCGAGCGACGGAGACGCGTTGGGCTTCGCCTCCAGAAAGATTCGCAACATTGCGGCTGGCATAGCCCTTCAGTCCAACGCGAGCCAGCAGTTGCTCGATCGATTCGTGCGACAAAGACTCCCCGCGCTGCCGCGGACCGAATTGCAGGTTGTCTTCCGCCGTGCCGGGAAAAAGGTAGGGACGCTGGTTCACCAAACCCAGCTTGCGTCGCAACTCGGGGGGCGCGATTTGGCGGTAGTCGGTGCCTTCGACATAGACCGCGCCGCTGGTAGGTTCATCGAGGCGATTCAGCAACCGGAGCAATGAACTTTTTCCCGAGCCGCTGGGCCCGACGATGGCAAGAACTTCGCGAGTCCGCACTTCGAAGGTGACATCTTCAACCAAGACTTTATCCTTGACCACGCGGCCCAGGTGCTCGGTTCGCACGACGAAATCGGAAGTGGGAGGCGTGGTCACGGGAATCGGCCGCAAGCTTTGGAATTATTGTCCCTGCGCACGCACTGCAGCGCGCAGCTCTTCCACGATTTCGCGGGCGGCTTTGCGCGCGGCCTCCTGATGGGTGACGGCGAAAGAGATGGCGCCGACCCGGGCATGTCCGCCGCCGCCGTAGCGCTCGCAAATCTTCGCCAGGTTCACGACTGGCTCGGAGGGCGCCCAGGGATTCGATCCCACCGATACTTTGACCCGGAAACTGCTCTTGCTCAAGCCTACGCTGTAGACCGATTCGGGATGCAGATAGTAGGGAACGAATTTGTTGTAGCCCTCGAGCTCATGGTCGGTGACGTCGAAGAAAAGTGTGCCATCTTTCGATTCGGTGCGTTCGCTGAGGATCGCGATGGATCGTTGATGACGCTCCAGCAGTGGCGGCAGGAGGGACGCGACAAAAGGTTCTTCGATGATCTCGGCGAGAGATTTGCTGGCGAGAAGTGGGATCAATCGAGGGACAAAATCGTGGGTCTGATTCGATTCGATTACCATGGTGAGTTTCATTGCCGGAGCCTGCATTTCGACCGCCGTGCGGGCGTCGGGATACATGGCGCCGTCGACAATGTCCGTCCAGCGGACCAGTTCGGCCACGGGTTTGGGATCGAAACCGAAGCGCTCCTCGGCGATGGTGGCAATGAAGCTGGTGCAGGATTTGAAGTCCGGGTCATAGAATTTTTGGTTGCTCTGATCCTGCTCGAAGTGGGAGGCATCGGCGGGCGAAAGAAACGCGCTCTCGTGATGATCGAACCACCAGGTAATCTTGGGGGAACTCGAATATTTGAAGTCCACGATTGCGTTCTCCTCGCCGTCGAAATTCTTTTCGTCGAAGAGGGAGCCGGCGCGGTGCAGCAAGCCGGAGTAGACGAACTGGACGTCGTTGCGAATGCGTTCGCGGTAGAAACGTGAGAAAAGCGCCGCCGATGAGGCGCCGTCAAAGCATTTATCGTGATAGAACACCCGGACTCTCAATCGTGTCTCCCCTTCCGGCTAGAATCAGACAGACTACCCGAAATCGAGCCCGAATCAAAAGTAAATAGGAATGGCGTTCTAGTGAGTTTGAAATAGTCCGCGCGAGATCCTTCGCCCCGCTGAAAAGCGCGGGGCTCAGGATGACGTTTTTGCATTATGCGTGCGTGCTCGCTTCAGGATGACGCCTTCGTATTGTGCGTGAGCGCGGGGCTCAGGCTGACGTCTTTCATATTAGAGCGGTGCGGCAGGTCACAATACGCTTCTGGTGGACTCCCGAACTGCTAGTTCCGGGGCTACTTTGCGGTGCACCGCGGCCACTTCGCGCTTCTCCTGAACTGCGTTGATGCCGTCAACGACAATGCTGACCGCCATCGTTCCCATAACTTCCATGGGCTGGCGAACCGTGGTCAGGGACGGTGTGTACAAGCTGGAAGCGGCCACGTCATCAAAGCCGATGACCGAACAGTGTTCTGGAACACGCATTCCAGCCTTTGCCAGCGCGCGGATCGCTCCAAACGCGGTCATGTCGTCGAAGGCCATCAGAGCGGTGAACGGGCGCTTCTGTTTGAGCAAATCCTCGGTTAATTTGTAGCCTGCTTCGAAACTCGAAATCGGGTCTCGCGATTCGGGCAAATCGAGAATCAGACGCGAATCCAGTTCCAGCCCGCTCGACTTGGCGAAGGTTCGAATTCCCTTCCATCGCGGAGCGCTGTCAGCCAGAGTCTTGGGGCCGCGGATGAAGGCTATCTTGCGATGCCCCAGCGAGTGCAGATGTTCGAGAGCGGCATGAGCGCCAAGTTCGTTGTCGACCATGACGGAACTGACAGTATCGGTTCGCAACTCACGGCCGATCATCGCCGTGGGAATGCTGCTCTTTTCGAGGTCGGCCAGAACGTCGATATCCACGAACAGCCAGTTTGCAAGCACGATGAGGGCCTCCACCCGCCGGTCCAGCAGCATCTCGAGATAACGCTCGAAGCGGCTGCGTTCGTTGTGAACGTCGGTAAGAATCGGAAGGTAAGAAGACTGATACAGAGTATTCTCGATGCCGCGCAGGACAAGCGTGCAGTAAGGGTCGGTCATGTCGAAAACCATGACGCCAACGGTGTGGCTGCGCTTGCTGCGAAGCGAGCGGGCAAAGAGGTTCGGGCGGTAACCCAGCTTCTTGGCGGCTTGCTCGATCCGCTTTTTGGTGACGGCCGGAATGTAGCGTGCGAGTGGAGCATTGTTCAACACGATGGAGACCGTGGTCGACGAAAAGCCACTCTCCTTCGCCACATCTTTAATGGTGACGGTTTCAGCTTTCATCGCGGGTTGTTCATCCTTGGCGCGCATTGCCGTGAATCATCGTGGCTTGAATTCATGTTGCTGCTGGCGGACACTACAGCAGAGAGTGAAAGCAGTGTCAAGCGCAACCACGCGATTTTTACTGGTGTTCCTGTGGCTGGCCTCAGCGCGAGCGGCCGATGCGTATGGGATGCAGCAAGCTCAGACGCAGAAACCAGGCTCTGCGCCTGCCACGCAGGGCGTCTATCCTCAGCAGCTTTTTCAGCGGGGTGAGGCGGCGTTGAAGAGCGGAAACTTGGACGAAGCCGAACATGCGTTTCGAGCTGTGCTTGCGATCAATCCGCAAGTGGCGGGCGCGTACGCGAATCTGGGTGTGATTTATATGCGCCGCAAGCAGTGGCCGCAGGCATTGGGGATGTTGCGCCAGGCTGAACATCTGGCGCCGCAGATCGCGGGAATCCGGCTCAACATCGGGCTGGTTTACTATCGCGAAAACGATTTCCGCAACGCGATTCCTCTCTTTGAATCGGCGGTGCACGATGTGCCGGATTCTTTCCAGGCACGCTATTTGCTGGGGCTGTGCTATTTCTTCGTCGAGCGATATGGCGATGCGGCAACCACACTCGAGCCGCTCTGGTCGCAGGCTTCCGGCCAGTTGAATTACCTCTACGTGCTCGGCATCGCGGCCAACAAGGCGAGGCGCGCAGATCTGGAGCAGCGGGCGCTAGGCCATTTGGTTGAGATCGGGCAAAACTCTTCCGAGTTTCATCTCCTGATGGGCAAAGCTCATCTCAACCGCGAAGAATATGACGAGGCCATCACCGAACTTGAACTCGCGGCCAAGGGCGATCCTTCCCTTCCCTTCGTCCACTTCAATCTCGGAATGGCTTACTTGAAGAAGCAGGATCTGGAACACGCTATAGCGGAGTTCCTCAAAGATATCGCGATCGAGCCCGACGTCACTTACAACTATGACCAACTGGGACAAGTGTACTTTCTTCAGCAACAGGATCAGGAGGCGGAGAAGATGTTTCGCAAGGCGCTCCATCTCGATCCTCAGCTCGCAAGTTCACACTTTCAACTCGCGAGGGTCTATCAGCGGGAGAACAGATATCCGGAGGCGCTGACCGAGGTTGACGCGGCACTAAAGCTCGATCCCGACAGCCCCGGCATTCACTATTTACGCGGACAAGTGTTGCAGCGCCTGGGACGCGTGCAGGAGGCCAAGGCCGAGATGCAGACGTTTACGCAATTGTCGAATGCAGCCCGCGAAAAACGGCATCAGGAGCTGGAGTCAGGTCCGATGCCGAACCCGGAACTTACGCAGGAGCCTCAATAGCAGCTCACGGCGCAGCCGGTTTGCTATCGCCGATTTGCTAAGGTATACATGGCCCAAATTATGTGCAGCGCGCTCTTGTTCGACTTGGATGGCGTGCTGATTGACTCCACGCCCGCGGTCACTCGCGTTTGGTCGCGGTGGGCGATCGCACACGGTTTCGATCCCGATGAGGTTGTTCACAGAGCGCATGGACGTCCCAGCGTTGCGACCATACGCGACTATCTCCCGCACGCTGACCATGAGGCCGAGAACCTCAAAGTGGAAAGCGGCGAGATTCAAGATCTCGAGGGCGTGGTGACTTTGCCGGGCGCGCGCGAACTGCTGAGCGCTCTTCCTCCGGACCAATGGACGATCGTGACCTCGTGTACCCGCCCGCTGGCGGAAGTCCGGCTGCGCGCGGCTGGTCTGCCGATTCCCGAGCGGTTGCTCACCTGCGACGATGTGACAAACGGAAAACCGGATCCCGAGCCGTATCTGAGAGGCGCGTCCTTGCTGGGAGTGCCGGCGGCAGAGTGCGTCGTGGTGGAAGATGTGCCCGCGGGCATTCGCGCCGGCAAAGCTGCGGGCGCCCGGGTCATCGCTTGCAGAACCACGGCCTCTGAAGCGGAACTCAAAGACGCCGGCGCTGATTGGATCGTGGACGGATGCAAATCGATTTCAGTTTCGCAGTTGAATGGCAAATTGGCGCTCGTTCTGACGGGCGAACACATCGTCGGTAACTCGTAAAAGCAGTCTCCCAGAGTTCGCCTGCATTGCAGGGTGAAAATTATCCGTTGATTCGCCCTCGTTTTGCTTCGGCCGGACGCACTTCGCAGACTCGCAGCCCTTACGAAGTGAGGGAGAAGACCGCACAAGCCGCATCGGACATCAAGCGCGACGCGCAGGCGATAGGCCTCTGCGATAATCTGGAAACATCGATTGTCTCCCTTCGTACTAGCATCGAGTGTTACTCTCAGCAGCTAACATTATGATCGCTCCGTGGACTGGAGTCCTGTGCTTCTTTATTTGGGTCTACCTGCTGGCCGGCAGGGGCCGATTCTGGCGAATGTCGAAGGCAGCGACTGAACTGACGCTGCCGCTTACGTCCGCACCTCGAATTGCGGTGATTGTGCCGGCGCGCGACGAGGCGGAAGTCATTGGGCTGGCAATCCGCTCCTTGCTTGAACAGGATTACCCGGGGTGGGTACAGATCTTTGTAGTCGATGATCACAGTTCGGATGAGACCGCGAATGTGGCACGCCGGGCTGCAGGAGACAAATCCGACCAAGTCACGATCAGTTCGGCCACGCCTCTGCCCTCGGGCTGGACAGGAAAAATGTGGGCGCTGTCGGAAGGTGTGCGGCAGGCGGCGCAGTTTGCGCCTGATTATTTCTTATTCACAGATGCGGACATCGTCCACGCCCCCGATAGCATTACCCATCTGGTTGCCCGCGCACAGCCGGACAACCTCGACCTGGTGTCGATCATGGCCCGGCTGCGGTGCTCGTCGCTGGCTGAGCGTGCGCTCATTCCGGCATTCGTGTTTTTCTTTTTCATGCTCTATCCGCCCGAGTGGGTGAGCAGCCCCACGCATAAAACTGCGGCTGCTGCAGGAGGCTGCATCCTGGTTCGCGCTGAAGCGCTGGCGAAGATCGGAGGAGTGGCCGCCATCCGCAACGAATTGATCGACGATTGCGCTTTGGCGCGCGCAATGAAATGCAACGGTGGCGTGTGGCTGGGAGCGGCCGAGAACACGTACAGTACTCGCGGTTACGACGGCTTCGGCGGAGTTGGCCGCATGATCTCGCGCACTGCGTTCTACCAGTTACGGCATTCTGGCTGGCTACTGCTCGCAACCGTTCTGGGAATGACGACCACCTACCTGGCGCCGCCGGTTTTGGTCTTCTTCGGCGGATGGGCGGCAATTTTGGGCGCTGCGGTCTGGCTGCTGATGAGCGTTGCATTCTGGCCAACACTTCGCTTCTACTCGCGTTCGCCGCTGTGGGCGCCTCTGCTGCCTGCCATTGCGCTGTTCTATACGGGGGCAACGATCCATTCGGCGGTTCGATACTGGCTGGGTCACGGCGGCGAGTGGAAAGGCCGCTTGCAGGATGCGAAGATCCACGTTTAACCTTCGCGGCTTACGCTGGGACTTCCGAGCAAGAATCTTGTCCAGAAACTTGTTGGCCAACACTTGGCACTTACGTCTAAAACGGCGTAGAGTATCGTTTCCTCGGAATCTCGCTGTTTCAATTTCACAGGAGCACGTTGCATGCGTTATTGGCTGGTTTTATTGCTCGCAGTTGTCTGCTTCAACCTTCATGCTAATTCCCAAACCGCAGAAGAGTTGGTCAACAAGAATATCGAAGCCAAGGGAGGGATGGACAAGATCAAAGCCATCAAGACCTGGCGCATGACGGGCCAACTGATCGTCAGCGGCATAACGGCCACGCAAGGTCAGGAAAACATGCGCCCGAACTTTGTCCGCGAGACCATTTCTCTTCAGGGCATGACTGCGGTGCAAGCTTACGACGGCTCTACGGGATGGCAAATCCAACCGTTCGGCGGACGCAAAGATCCCGAACTGATGGGAGAGGACGATATGCGGGATCTCCTGATTGACTCCGACTTCGACGGGCCGCTGGTGGATTACAAAGCCAAAGGGAACACGGTTGAATATCTGGGCCACGACATTGTCGACGGCGACGATGCCCTCCGGCTCAAGGTCACACTGAAAAATGGCGACATCGTCTACTACTACGTTGACCCCGACACCTATCTGGAGATTCGCAAGGAAACTCAGGAATTCATTCGTGGCTCGGTGCGAGAGAACGCTTCCGACCTCGGATCCTACAAGGCCGTCGGGGGCGTGATGTATCCCTTTTCTATCGCGTCGGGACCCAAGAACGATCCCACCTCATGGCAAACGGTAACGGTCGAGAAAATCGAGGTCAACGTGCCGTTGGATGCTTCCGACTTTGCGTTACCAGCATCCCTGAAAAAGGGATCATCGAAAACCCAGTGAGCGCATCACGAATCGAGCGGGCCAGTCTGCTCCGATTACATTTGCGCACTTTGCGTCAAAGCGTTTGCACTTTGAAGAGGACCTTTACCGATGACAGTTCACGCCATTTCCAAAAACCTGCTCCGAACCCTTTCGCGGTTACTCAGTCTTGGATTGTTCTTCCTATCCGTGGTGGCTTCCGCGCAGCAAGCGATGAAGTTCGACGCCGCCACCATCTCTGGATTGCCGGCTCGCAACATTGGTTCTGCGACGATGAGCGGGCGCATTGCAGCGATAGCCGCGGTGAACGAAAACGGACGGCTCACATTATTTGCCGGGTCAGCCAGCGGTGGAGTCTGGAAGTCGGTTAATGGGGGAACCACGTTCAAGCCGGTTTTCGATCGTCAATCGGTTCAATCGATCGGGGCGCTCGCGATTGATCCGTCAAATTCCAAGATCGTTTGGGCGGGCACGGGAGAAGCTTGGACGCGAAACAGCGTTTCCATTGGCGATGGCATTTACAAGTCCACCGACGGCGGCGAGAACTGGACCAATGTGGGGTTGAAGGACACCGAGCATATCGCGAAGATCTTCGTCGATCCCAAGGATGGCAATAGTGTTCTCGTCTGCGCCACTGGCCACGTTTGGAACGACAATGACGAACGGGGAGTTTTCAAAACCACCGACGGCGGTAGCACCTGGAAGAAAGTTCTGCCTGGGGCTAACGGGTCTACAGGCTGCGGCATGCTCGCCATGAGCCCGCTCGAACCGAAGACGATATTCGCTTCGATGTGGGACTTCCGTCGCCAAGGCTGGACGTTCCGTTCTGGAGGCCCGGGCAGCGGACTCTTCGAGTCCACCGATGCCGGAAACAGTTGGACGGAGTTGAATGACAAGAACACCAAGGGGCTGCCTGACAAACCCTGGGGACGCATTGCAGTGGCAGTAGCGCCCGGAAAGCCGCAAGTCGTCTACGCCATGATCGAATCAAAAAAGAGCGCGCTGTTTCGCTCCGACGATGGCGGCAAGACGTGGAATCGCCTGGATGCCAGTCGATTCATGATCTGGCGGCCTTTCTATTTCGCCAATCTGATCGTGGATCCCAAAGATGAGAACAAAGTCTTCAAAACGGATGGGCCGCTTCTGCTCAGCGTGAATGGTGGAAAGAGTTTCAGTTCGGTTGGCAACGCCGCGCATGGCGATTTTCATGATGTTTGGATCGATCCCAACAATCCGAATGTGGTCTATACGGGCGATGACGGCGGTCTGTGGCGGAGCGAAGACGGAGGCACACGCTGGATGCACCAGAACAACCTTCCAATTTCGCAGTTCTACCATGTCAGCGTGGACAACGCGAATCCCTATCATGTTTATGGGGGCTTGCAAGACAACAGCAGTTGGATTGGAGATTCGTCGTATCCCGGGGGCGTTACAAATTCGCGTTGGGAAAACATCTATGGCGGCGACGGCTTCTGGGTTTTTGAGGATACTTCCGACCCGGATTACATCTACGCCGAGTACCAGGGTGGCACGATCGGCCGCGTCAATCGGCACACGCTTGAGATCCGGCCCATTCAGCCGCTTCCCAACTACAACGAAAAAAAGTTGCGCTTCAATTGGAATACGCCCATTCACATGAGTCCCAACGAGAAAGGGACGATCTACATCGGGGCGCAGTTTTTGTTCCGTTCTCGCAACCACGGGCAGTCGTGGGAGCGCATCTCCCCCGACCTCACCACCAACGATCCTGAAAAGCAGAAGCAGGAAGAGTCCGGCGGAGTTACCGTCGACAATTCCTCGGCCGAAATGCACACGTCGATTTACTCGATTTCGGAATCACCGAAGAATGGTCAGGTCATCTGGGTTGGAACCGACGACGGTAATCTGCAGATCACGCGTGATGGCGCAAAGACGTGGACAAACGTTGTGAATAACGTTCCTGGTCTCGCCAAGAACTCCTGGGTGTCCACTATTGAGGCCAGCCGTTTCGACGAAGGCACTGCCTATGCCACGTTCGATCGCCATACTTTTGGTGACATGAACCCCTACGCCTACAAAACTACGGACTACGGAAAAACCTGGACTTCGCTACATGTGCAAGAAAACGGCGCCCTCGGCTACGCTCACGTGATCAAAGAAGACACAGTCGATCCGAACCTTCTTTTTCTGGGAACGGAATTCGGGCTCTGGATCTCGGTCGATGGGGGGCAGCATTGGGGACAGTACAAGGGAAGCAACTTTCCCGCGGTTGCGGTCCGTGATCTTGTGGTGCAGTCGCGTGAGTCCGATTTAGTGCTCGCGACTCACGGACGCGGAATTTGGATCATTGACGATATTTCTCCGCTGCGCGCCCTGACGCCCGATCTGATGGCAAAAAACGCTACCCTGATCGAAGGGCCGCCAGCCATTCAATGGCTCAATGCCAACGGAGGCTGGGCTGAGGGCGACGAGAGTTTCAACGGACCCAGCCGACCCACCGACGCGTTCATCGATTATTACCAGAAGCAACGTCACATCTTCGGCGACCTTAAAATCGAAATCCTTGACCAGGATGGCAAGTTGGTGGATACGGTTCCGGGCAGCAAACATCGAGGGGTCAACCGGGCAAAGTGGTCGATGCGGTTGAAGGCCCCGGTCGTCCCTCCGGCAGCCAGCGCGCTCTTCCAAGCTGCACAAGGACCGAGAGTCCTACCGGGCACCTATACGATCAAAATGACCAAAGGGGATCAGGTCTACACGGAGCCGTTGAAAGTCGTTCTCGATCCGCGCGCGAAGTACACGGTTGAGGATCGAAAGGCACAGTTTGCCCTGGCCATGAAGTTGGACAAAATGCTCGGGCACATGAGTTACGCCGTGAGCGCCATCGAAGGAGTGCGCGATGCCGCTGTGGCGCGTGGCGCGAAGCTGCCGGAGAAGGATCCACTTCGTGGCCGTCTCCAGCAACTCTCCACCGAGCTGGATAACCTCCGTTCCAAGATCGTGGCGACCAAAGAAGGTGGAGCGATTACCGGTGAAGAACGCATCCGCGAACATCTCGGAAACCTGTATGGCGATGTGAACACTTATGAGGGCCGACCCACCGATTACCAAGTGGCCCGCGCCGATTCTCTTGGACATGAACTGGAAGACGTAATTACGGATTTCCGCAAGCTCATGGACAAGGAGCTAACCGCGATTAATGCCGGTTTACAGAAGAAAAAACTTGAAGCGATTCCGGTGCTGACAGAGGCGGACTGGACAAAACAGCACGACGAATCCTCTGCGAAATCGGCTGGAATGGAGCTTCGCGAGATGGATTGAGGGGAATGCTGCTTCGCTACTGGCTGCGAACGTCGCTCAAGAGTTTCTCTGCGGCTTCTCCGGGATCCTGGGTAGCGAAGCTCTCGTCCAAAATAAGCAGCGAAACCGCCGGATCAATCTCCTCCAGCGACTTGCGTGTGGGTTTGCCATGGACGGATTGCATGCGCGCGGGAATCACCACCAGTTTTGCCTTCGTAGCCTTCAGCAGGATCAGGGCGTCGTCAATGGTGGCAGTGGTTAAGGCGTTGTATCCGGCGCTGCACAACACTTCCCGCAGAAATGTCCGGATGTCTGTCGAGTCGTAAACGCAAAGTATGCGTGGCCTCGTGTCTCCGGCTTTTGCTCGCGAATATCGCGAGCCCAGATAGGCGGCCGTAATCGCTTCTTCGATCGTGTCGTAGGTTTCAAATTGCGAGAGCAAGCTGGTCATCTCGAGCGTCTTACGGATCTTGGCTGGCACTCCACTGAGTTTGAGGTCTCCTCCCTTCGCTCGGGCGGCTTGCGTCAGCCGTACCAACGCTCCCAGTCCGCTGCTGTCGATGAACTCTACCTCATCGAGTTGCAGAACGATGTCGCCGTATTTGATAAACGAATCTCCAACGTGAGAGTGCAGCGTAAAAACTTCCTTCCCGGCAATGATCCGTCCAGAACACTGAACGATCAAAACATCGCCGACCGGGCGGCTGTCCATACGCAACTGCATCACGGCTCCTTATATTCGAAATGTGACTTAGTCACAGTTTCGTTGTGGTTCGGCTGGGAGTTGCCATCGATCACAGAACGAAGGCAAGAAGACGCCCTCGCGGCCGCTGCCAGTCTAACCAGCGAGCCTCGCTATGGCAACCCGCTCAGACGAAGACCGAGTTTGAGCATCCCGCTCGTGTGGCGGATCGCATTTCGAAAAATGCCGCGCATGGCCCGTCCCTTGCCCGTTTGACAGCCCTTTGCGACGGCTCCTATACTTGCTCCGCGCCGCGAATCCCCGTCCGGAGAAGACTTCCATGTTCAGACGCTCGCTATGTGTTTTCCTGATTGCAGCTTCCGCAACCCTCGCCTTTGCGGGAGATCAGTGGAAAGGTCACCAACCCAAACTCACTCCGCAAAAGAGCGGCACCACGCAATTGCTCATTTCGGTCAGCCCGGTGGACGACCGTGTGGTTTGGGCAGCCGGGACTGGCGGTACTTATGTCCTCACGACTGACGGCGGAAAACACTGGAAAGCCGCGGTCGTGCCAGGAGCCGAAAAGCTGCAATTCCGCGATGTGCAGGGCGTAAGCGACAAGATCGCGTACTTGCTATCCGTCCCCAATACAACGGGCACCACGGATTTTCGCATTTACAAAACGGTCGATGGTGGCGCGACATGGAAGATAGAGTTCACCAACCACACTAAGAACGCGTTCTATGATTGCTTCGCCTTCTGGACTCCCGACCGGGGCATTGCGCAGAGCGACTCGGTCAACGGAGTATTCCCTGATATTCGTACGACCAATGGCGTGACCTGGAAGAGCATCAGCGCCAATATGCCTCCGGCATTGACTGGGGAGGCCTCGTTCGCGGCTAGTGGAACCTGCGTAACAGCCCAGGGCCAGGGGAATGCATGGATCGCTACCGGCGGGGCTACCATCGCGAGGATCCTGGCCACGAGAGATGGGGGCGACACCTGGAACGCGTATGACACTCCGCTGGTCAGTTCGTCCAGCGCGGGCGCGATCAGCGTGGCCTTCCGCGATCCCCGGCATGGCGTCGTGGGCGGCGGTGACCTGGCCTCAAACGCTAGCGCGGACATGGCTACGTCGGGGGATGGCGGTCAAACCTGGCAGCTCACCAACAAGCCCCCCGTGCAGGGAGCCATTTTCTGCCTGAGCTATGTGCATGGCGGAGGCCACAGCGACGCTGAAGAAGGAGATGGCCACGGTGCCCGCACGGTTGTAATTACGGCTGAAACGGAGCCAAACTTTACTTCAGGACCAGCAGCCTGGACTCCAGATGAAGGACAAACCTGGTTCAAACTGCCCAAGAGAGTGAGTGGCTACTGGGCAGTCGCCTTCGCGAGTCCGCAAGCTGGATGGTTTGTGGGCAATGGAGGCAAGATCCTGAAGATCAGCTTCTAATCTCTCTGGCGAATCGCGCGCTGCGTCCCCGCGCAGCGCGCTTGCATCTTCCGAACTTCTCACTCGTAGCGAAGCGCCTCAACAGGATCCAGTCGCGAGGCTTTCATCGCAGGATAAATACCAAAGAACAGGCCGACGCTCATCGAAGCGGTTACCGCGGCGATAACCGACCACAGCGGCACTGCCGAGGGCAAACTCGGGAATAGCTTGTTGATCGTGAAGCTGATCAGTGCTCCCAGCGAGACGCCAATGATTCCACCAGCGCCCGTCAGAGTCATGGCTTCGGTGAGGAACTGGCGAATGATGTCGCGTCGCCGGGCGCCGATGGCTTTGCGTACACCGATTTCACGGGTGCGCTCGGTCACTGACATGAGCATGATGTTCATCACTCCAACTCCACCGATAAGGAGTCCGATGGAACTGATTACGACTACCGCAATAGCAATCGCGCCCGTGATCTGACGGAATTGGCGCGCAATTCCCTCCGAACTGGAAATCGCGAAATTATTCGGCTTATCGATTCCGACTCCTCTGCGCCGCCGCATCAGGCCAATGATTTCGTCCTCCGCCTGAGCCTTTCTGCCCGGGTATGCTTGTGCGCCAATAAAATTCTCGTCGTCCTGGGGATTGTGCTTGCGGTATGCACCGTAAGGAACAACCACAACTTTGTCTGCCGATTCATCTCGGAAGAACTGGCCTTTGCGCTTCTCCAGCACGCCGACAACCTGGTAGAAAGCGCCTCCGACCTCGATGGACTTGCCTAACGGATCTTCCTCGTGGAACAGTCCCTCGGCCAGGTCGTGCCCGATTACTGCTACATCCATGTGATGCAGGTTTTCCGCTTCGGTAAAGAAGCGGCCTTTCTCAGGGTTGGCGTTATAGACCCATTCGTAGGACGGAATCGTACCGGTAAATTGAAGACCGTAGACTTCGTTCTTTTTGTAGCGCGCCGGCACCACAGTGATGGGCTGGCCCGGTTCCAGACGCGGGGAAACTTCCACAGTCACAGACTTCACGTCGGGGCACTCATCCAGGATGGCCATCGTGTCTTCATAGGTCAGCGGCTTGCGATTGCGCTCTTCCGCCGTGAGCGAGCCTCGAAAACCGAAGTCAAAGCGAAACACGAACAGGGTGTCGGTACCGTATTGATCGAGAAATCCGCGAATATCCCGGTCCAGGCCGACCATGATCGAAGCGACGGCGACGATAGCCATGATTCCGATGACCACACCCAAGACGGTCAACAGCGACCGCGTCTTGTGCTGGCGAAGAGAATCAAATGCCAGGCGCGTGCTTTCGCCGATTTCAAGGTGCATGGTCGAAACCTTTAGAATCGCATCAACAAGGCCTTAATGGGCTACTGGAAAAATCGACTGTGTACCTCAGTGGCTAGGGCCTTTCGGTTGCCCACATTTCGGAAGCGCCGAAGCCCTGCGCCACCTAAAATCATTTCAGCCTGCTAAACCTCAAAACGCAGAGCCTCGATAGGATCAAGCTTCGAAGCCCGGCTCGCGGGATACAGTCCAAAGAACAATCCCACAGCCGTCGAGATTGCGAGCGACAAAATCACCGCGCCGATTGGCACCTGGGATGGCACGGGCGTGAGCACCCTCACGAGCGTGGAGAGAAGATAGGCGATGGCAACGCCCGTCGCGCCCCCCACGGCTGCCATCACCGCGGATTCCACCAGGAACTGCATGAGGATGTCGCGCCTTCGCGCTCCCAGCGATTTGCGCACGCCAATCTCGCGAGTCCGTTCAGTCACGCTGGCCAGCATTACATTCATGATCACGACGCCGCCGATGACCAGGAACACCGAAACCACTCCGACCATGGTTGCGGCGATAGCGCCGGTCAGGTTCTTCCATAAGCCCATAATTGTGTCAGACGCCAAAATTCCGAAATTGTCATCGGCCTTGGGATCAAGGTGGCGGCGGGCGCGCATCATGGTGCGGGCTTCATCCTCGGTTTCCTGCATCCACTCCGGGCCTCGCCCCTGTATGTTGATGGCCATGTCCAAACCCTGGCCGTGTTCGCCGTACCGTTTCAAGAATGTCCGGATCGGGAGGTAGACAAAATTGTCCTGTGATTGTCCGAAGACAGTGCCGATCGTCTTGGCTACGCCTACGACCTGGAAGCCCATCCCATCGACATAGATCGTCTTGCCGATAGGATCGACCGTGGGAAAAAGTTTGGTGGCCACGTCCTGTCCGATGAATGTGACTGTTGCCCTGCCTTCATTGTCGGCGTCCGTTATGTAGCGGCCAGTTTCGGGTTCCTCTACATCCATGTCGGCGATGTTGGCCGTGACTCCTCGGATATTAATGTCGTCCAGCGCTTGTGTTCCCAAGCGAACCTTGCCGTTGGTGCGCGTCTCCAGGCCAACGGCCTTGGGCAACTTCATGCCGTCATGCAGGCCTTCGAAGTCTTCCCAGGTGATGTTCCGATTGCGACGCATCGCTTTGAGGAAGTCCTGCTGATTGGTGATGATGGGGAAGCGGACCACCAGAAATACATTAGATCCGAGATTGGCAACCCGATTCTGAATGTAAAGGTTCGCCCCAGTGATAATCGACACGACCAGGATGAGCACCGACACCGACAAAGTGACGCCAAGCAGCGTCAGCGCTGAGCGAAGCTTGTGCGCGCGTAACGCTGCCAGAGCCTCGACCGCCGGGTCGCGAAAGACGCTGCTCTGACGCCTGAGTTGTTGTCCCACTCGCGAGACATCAAACTTCCGAACGCTTTCCCGCGGAATCGCGGCTTCCGTCGTTGTGGGTTCGGTGAGGTCCACACTGCAATCGTATACGAAGCTGGGCCGGAAATTGTTCCAAAACCCCTTCGTCGCGGATCAACTCTACTGTGGACTCAGATTAAAGTCCATGGTGTTGGAATTCATGCCCCCGGTGCGAACATAAACCGGAATCATGCCCCAATAACTGAGGTTTGTATCCGTGAGCGCTGCCATGAGTTGGCTCGAAGTAATGAACCTTGTGTTCAGCGGGGTGCCGTTCCAGAAAACGACGGCGTCCGTGCCGAAGTTACTGCCATTGATTGTCATGGTGAAGGGCACGCTGTTGACTGGCACACTGTCGGGTGTCAATGCCGTTATCGCGGGTGGAGCAAATACGACCGCTTTGAACGGATCACCACTGTTTTTGACGCCGTTGCCGCATCCGATGGTGAGTAGGCTGGCGAGCACAAGACTGACGTATCGCATAGCGACCTCCTGCAGGTTTAGGAAAATGCCGACACGCCGCAAAAACGCCGCAAAAAGCAAAAAGAAGAGCGCATAAGTTTGTCTGCTTAAAGAGTGCCGGTCAAGATGAAAGAGTTTGCACATAGGCAGGATTTTGCAGATTCCGGGCTGATTCCAGCAATCCAGACTCTTGGCTGTAACGGGCTCTGGTTGCGCTGAGGGCGTGAGAGAGCCGGATACAGCTCTCCGGGTGTATTCTTAGCCGATTTCCGGGTTCCAGCGGGCCTTTGATGTTGGAAAGGAGCTACCGTGGCAGCAAGAGTGGACCTTTACGACAATGCTTACGCCCACTACGACGCTGAGGTATACCGGCAGATTCGCGTCGAGACTTACGGAGAAGATCTCGGCCAGACCAGCTGGGTAACAACGGAAGAGTCCGACGAGATACCGCGGGCGTTAGCTCTCAGGCCCACTTCGTACGCGCTCGAAATCGGCTCCGGGTCAGGGCGATATGCCTTGCAGGTTGCCGCAACTGTGGGTTGTCGCATTCTTGGTGTGGACGTCAACGGCCCTGGTATCCACACCGCGAACCAGCTTGCGGCGGCTCGAAACATGACCGCTCAAGTGCGCTTCGAGATTTGCGATGCCTCGAAGCAATTGGCTTTTGGCGACTCGACCTTTGATGCCGTTTTCTCGAATGACAGCTTGTGCCATGTTCCCGGACGTCCCGCGGTCATGGGTGAACTATTTCGCGTCCTTAAGCCCGGTGGACGGATTCTGTTCAGCGATGCTCTCATTATCAGCGGAACGATTTCACATCAGGAAATTGCGACTCGCAGCTCGATCGGCTTCTACATATTCAGTCCCCAGGGGGAGAATGAACGAATCGTCAAGCAGCAAGGTTTTCACGTGGTGAGCGTTACCGACACAAGTGAAAATGCAGCCTCGATTGCGAAACGCTGGCTGGACGCGCGTCAGAAGAAAACGAATGACTTGCTAGCAATCGAAGGCAAAGCAAATTTCGAAGGCCTACAACAATTCCTTTCCACGGTGCACGCCCTGACCAGTGAAGGGCGGCTGCGGCGATACGTCTACGTAGCGCAAAAACCGCGGAATGCGTGACCGCGGGAAGTATAATCCTGTTCATGCGAAAGTTGTCTTGGCGCAACACAAAGTGGGACGATGCCCGAATCGATTGACTGGCCCCGGCCGCAAGGGCCGCGACATCGCCGCCGCTTCCTTCTTATTCTCGCTGTCCTTGCCGGCATCCTCTTCGCCGCTCGGACGACGCTGTCGTATTACGTGGACGTGCTCTGGTTCGGGTCGCTCGGCTACGGCGGCGTGTTCTGGAAAACACTGAGCCTGCAGTGGGGAGTGTTCGCGGCTTTTGCCGCGGCCACATTTCTTATTGTGTACGGATCGTTCCTGGCCCTGAAGCGGGCGCATCTTCCCGATTTGCCGAGCGGTCACACGATTTTCATCGGCCAACAACCGGTGAGACTGCCGGTTGAGCCCGTCCTGCGCCTCATCGCGCTCGGCGTTTCGCTCGTCATTGCCGCTGTAACCGGCGCCGGCATGTTGGTTGAGTGGCCGACGCTCGCGCTCTTTTGGTACGCGCCCCCGTCCAAGGGCGCGGTGGATCCGATTTTTGGCAAGCCGCTGAACTTCTTTCTCTTCACCCTGCCTGCATGGCAGTTGATCGCTGGCTGGCTGCTCACGCTCGCTGTGATTACTTGTGTACTGGCGGTTTTGTTCATCTTCATCTCGGGTGGAGCGAGTGTCCTTGCCCGCCGCCGCAGCTTCGTCACATTGCCTTGGCGCGGGTTCTCCGTCGCATTTTCGTTCCTGTTGCTGATCCTCGCGATGCTGGCGTATCTCGGCCGCTTCGAGCGCTTGTTCGAAGATCATACGATCTTCGGAGGTGTGAGCTACACGGACGCCCACGTCACGCTGACCGGGATGCTGGTCGTGTGTGTTGCGCTGGTTCTCGGTGCGGTGATCGCAGCCGTCAACGCGTTTTCGATGCAACGCGGGCGCTGGCTGGTGGTTGCAATCGTTCCCGCGGCTGTGTGTTATTTCGGTGTGCAGATCGTCGGCTGGTACGTCAGCAGCTTTATCGTCAAACCAAACGAACTGGTTCGTGAGCAACCGTACATCGCCCACAACATCGAACTGACGCGGCAGGCCTATGGGCTGGACCGGGTTTTGCAGCGCGAATTTCCCGCAGAAACGACCGTCGAGGCGGCAGACCCGGCGAACAATCAGGCTACGCTTCAAAACATCCGGCTGTGGGACTGGCATGCGCTGCAGGATACGCTGCGTCAGATCCAGGAAATCCGCACCTATTATGATTTTCCCGACATCGACATTGATCGCTATGAAATCGAAGGCACGACTCGCGAGGTGATGCTGGCAACGCGCGAGTTGAACGTCGAAAAGCTTCCAGAGAGCAGCCGCAACTGGATCAACGAAAAACTGATCTACACTCACGGCTACGGCATCACCATGAATCCAGTGAATGGATTCACGCCGGAGGGGTTGCCCACTCTTATTCTGAGTAACATGCCGGTGCAAAGCACGGTGCGCAGTCTAAATGTGACGCGGCCAGAGGTCTATTTTGGGGAGTTGACCAATACCGACGTGTACGTGAAAACACGGCAGAAGGAATTCAACTACCCGCAAGGCCAGACGAACAATCTGAATTCCTACGAGGGAAATGGCGGCATTCTCCTCGGCGGCTTCTTGCGGCGCATTATTATTGCGCTCGATCGCGGCGACCTTGCGAAGCTGCCGTTCAGCGATGACGTGACCCCAGACAGCCGGCTGCTGATGCGGCGAAATCTTCGCGATCGGGTATCCACATTAGCCCCGTTCCTCACCTTCGATCCCGACCCGTACATAGTGCTCGACGACGATGGCCGGCTCTCGTGGATGATCGATGGATTCACGAGTTCAGACAGCTATCCCTACTCGAGCCATTTCCGTCTCGATGGCAACTCTATCAACTACATGCGGAATAGCGTCAAGGTGGTCGTCGACGCGTACGACGGCACGACCACGTTTTACGTGTTTGATCCGGGCGATCCGATCATCGCGGCGTACCGCCGCATCTTTCCGAGTCTGTTCAAGGATGCGTCGACGATGCCGCCCGGGCTGCGCAAGCATGTGCGCTACCCCGAATTGTTGCTCAAACTGCAGGCTGAAGTTTACGGTCTGTATCACATGACGGACACGGAAGCGTTCTACAACCGGGAGGATCTGTGGACGGTCGCCACTGAAGTCGGCATGAGTGACGCGGGTGAGCAAAGAACGCAGACTATGGAACCGAATTTCGTGTTGATGAAGTTGCCGGACGAAAGCGGCATGGAGTTCGTAGAGATTCTGCCATTCACTCCGGCCAACCGTAATAATCTGATTGGCTGGATTGCCGGGCGGAGCGACGGCGCACACTACGGCACGTCGGTGGTTTACAACTTTCCGAAGACGAAGCTGGTCGACGGACCGCTGCAGATCGAGGCAAGAATCGATCAGAACGCGCAGCTTTCCGGCCAGTTGACGTTATGGAATCAGCAAGGTTCGCACGTGCGCCGCGGGGCTCTGCTCGTGATTCCAACCGGCAAAGCGTTGTTGTATGCGGAGCCGATTTATCTGCAGGCGGAGCGAAGTCCGATGCCGGAGTTGCGTCTGGTCGTGCTCGCGGTGCAAGATCGGCTGGCGTACGGACCGACTTTCGAATCGGCGATGGCAGCCCTTTTTGGTGGCGCGGCCTCATCGCTAAGCGCCGCAACACCCCCCGCGGAGGCGGTGCGGCACACACCGCCATCTGCCGCGTCGCCCCAGCCGGCAACAGACCTCAACGCGCTGATTGCGCAAGCCGCCAAAGACCTTGCCGACTACCAGCGCCTCACGGCGGAAGGTAAACTCGGCGAGGCTGGACAGAAGCTTGAAGAATTGAAACGGACGATCGAGAAACTGAACACGCTTCAAAAGTGATTCACGACGGTCACCGCCGCAGCCAACTACCTTCTCCCCATTTCGACACATTACTATCCGGTCGCGCTCCCCTGCGAACGTCCACGAATGTGGCCTCGACAAAAAGCTGGTGCTAACATAAGAGACCAAAAAGGTGAGGAACCGCGACTCTTCCGCCTAATCATGGTGCTCAATGAGGTTGGGGAAATCTATCAGCCTGAGTTGGGAACAAGTTCTCCCGCTGATCTTTTGCATGGTGTTGAGCGGCTGCCATGCGCGGCAAAGCAGCACCGCACCCACTATCGGATTCACCAAGATTCCACCCGCGGCACAAGGTGGCCGTGAAAAAGTGGATAGCATCGCAGGGACCGTTGCGGGTGCGCGCGCCGGCCAGCAGATTGTTGTGTATGCCAGGAGCGGACCATGGTGGGTTCAGCCTTGGCCTGACAAACCTCTCATTCCGATTCAACCGGATTCAACCTGGAGCACTCCAACCCATCTGGGGTTTGAGTATGCCGCACTGTTAGTCGAGCCAGGGTATAGTCCGCCGCCTACGATGGACGTGGCCCCAACCCAGGGCGGTTCTATCACCGCCGTGAACATCGTCAAAGGCACCGGCTCCGTAGTGCTGGCGCCCACGGTGCCGCTTCATTTCAGCGGATACGATTGGCAGGTTCGCACCATCGCGGGTGATCGCGGAGGACTGAACAATCCGTACGACGGAGACAACGCCTGGACAGACACGGGCGGAGCTCTACATCTTCGCATCAAGAAAAAGGCGGGCCGGTGGTCGTGCGCGGAAGTGGAGATCACACGCAGTCTTGGATACGGAACTTACATCGTGGTTGTGCGGGACATTTCTCGTTTGGAGCCCGCTGTGGTTATGAGTATGAATACATTCGACGATTGGGGAGGAGACCAACATTACCGCGAATTGGACGTTGAGATGAGCCGATGGGGCGACGCGGCCAGTAAGAACAATGCCCAGTACGCGGTTCAGCCTTTCTACGTTCCGGGCAATGTAGCTCCGTTCACGGCACCTTCAGGCACGCTCACCCATTCGATGCACTGGGAGTCTGGGCGCGCGAGCTTCAAAACTGTCCGTGGATTTTCTATACAAGCTGGAAGCTCGGTGGTTTCCGAACACGTCTTCACCTCCGGGGTACCTTCACCGGGCCAGGAGAAGCTACAGTTCCTGTTCTACGTTATCGCCAGCGACAAGAGTCCCATGCAAAATGACAGCGAGGTTGTAGTTGAGACATTCGAATATCTTCCGTGATGGGTATTAAACGGCACTGCCACATCAAGGGCATCATAATTGGAGTTGCCTTGGTGTGCTTCGCTTATCCGGCCCGTGCGCTGGACCCCAATCGATTAATCTCGCAATATATGCGGGAATACTGGGGAAGCGAGAAAGGATTCACCGGCGGATCCGTAACTGCCATCGCCCAAACCAAAGACGGTTATCTGTGGATCGGAACCGAGAAGGGTCTGATTCGTTTTGACGGATTGAACTTCCGTCTTTTCCCGCAAGCGATTCCCAGCTCACTCCCAATCGGTCCGGTTCAGGGATTGTTGGCGGACTCTGACGGAAATCTTTGGATCCTTTTGCAGACCACCAGAATCCTGCGTTACCACGATGGAACATTTGAGCCCGGCCGCGAGGAAGCAGAGTTTGGAATCACCTCCGTCCTCAAACGACGAGACGGTGGTGTTCTCCTGTCATCGCTGGCGCTCGGCACTCTCACTTATCGTGGTGGAAAGTTTCAATCTCTTACTGACCGGAGTGAACCGAAAAAGTCTGCGACGGCTGCCACGCCGAAAACCGATGACAATCTTTCCAGCCGTCTCAGTTGGGCCACCGGCGTAGCGACGCACCGCTTTGCCGCGCCGTACTCCGCCGTAATCTCGATGGCGGAAACCACTGACGGCAAGGTCTGGCTGGGCACGCGCGATAAAGGCCTCTTCTACCTGGATGGAGGGCGGATTTCCGCGGCTGTAAAAGGATTGCCCGAACGGAAGATTAATTGTCTTCTTGCCCTCGATAATGGCGGACTGTGGGTAGGAACCGACCATGGGATCGTGCGTTGGAATGGAACGGAGCTCACCCGGGCTGGTTTACCTTCCTCTGTCAACGATACCCAAGTTCTCGCTATGATTCGAGATCGTGATTCGAACATCTGGCTCGGAACCGCTGCGGGGATCTTACGGTTCAACGCCCGCGGCGTCTCAATGGAGGGGCGCGATGAGGGGAACGGCCGAGCAGTGGCGGCACTGTTTGAAGATCGGGAGGGAAATGTCTGGACGGATAGTGCGCTCGGCATTGAGCGTCTGCGTGACAGCGCATTCGTTACCTACACAGTAGCCGACGGTCTCCCGTCGGAAAGGAATGGACCGGTTTACGTCGACCCCGAAGGGCGCACATGGTTTGCTCCCTTGGATGGGGGGCTGCATTGGCTAAAGGGTGGACAAACTGGAAGCGTGACCGACGCAGGGCTGGCCCACGACGTGGTCTATTCCATCTCGGGTCATGGAGACGAATTGTGGATCGGCAGACAACAGGGCGGACTTACGCTTCTCGGTGATAGAAGCGGCTCGGTTACGGCGAAGACGTATACGCAGACCGACGGACTTGCTGAGAATAGCATCTACGCGGTTCATCAAAGTCGTGATGGAACGCTGTGGGCCGGAACCTTGAGTGGTGGACTGAGTGAGTTCCGGAACGGCCGCTTCACAACTTACACGACCGCTAACGGTATCTCCTCGAACACAGTAACTTCGATTGCGGAGAGTCCTGATGGGACAATGTGGTTTGCCACGCCGAATGGTCTGAACGCACTCTCGAAGAGCCAGTGGCGCGTCTTTACCGTCCACGACGGTTTGCCTTCAGCGGATCTGAACTGCCTGCTGACAGATTCCGCGGGAGTACTTTGGATTGGTAGCGCGTCCGGACTCGCCTTCCTTTCTTCCGATCGTATTCAGCTCCCACGCGATGCGCCTGAGCCGCTACACGAGCCGATATTCGGCATTGCGGAAGACAGAAGTGGCTGGCTTTGGATTGCAACCTCCAATCACGTCCTGCGGGTAAATCGGAACAGACTGCTAGGTAGCGAATTCACTGACGCCGACGTGCGCGAGTACGGACTAGCTGACGGCCTGCACGGGAGGGAAGGCGTAAAACGATATCAATCCGTTTTTGCCGACTCGTTTGGGCGAATCTGGTTTTCGATGAATCGCGGAATCTCCGTTGTCGACCCAAGTCGAATCACGGGCAGTTCGGCGCCGGCGCTGGTTTACGTCGAGGCAGTCTCGGCGGATGGCAGTCCCATTGGCTCACGAGGCCCTATCCGCATTTCAGCTGCTCGTCAGAGGATAACATTCAACTACACAGGGTTGAGTCTTTCTGATTCCGAACGCGTCAGATACCGATATCGGCTGGATGGCTTCGATCGCGATTGGAGCGAGCCGGTCACGGCACGCACGGCCGTCTATACCAACCTCAGTCCCGGACGATACGACTTCCGCGTGATAGCATCCAACAGCGACGGGCTGTGGAATGGCTCGGAAGCCGCGTTCCCCTTCGAAGTCACACCGCTGTGGTGGCAGACGTGGTGGTTCCGTTTTTCGGTTCTGCTCGTCGGCGGATTTGCAATCCTCGCCTTTTATCGCTCGAGGCTGCGCCGCCTGGCTCAGCAATACAACATGCGCCTGGAGGAGCGAGTGGGAGAACGAACGCGCATCGCTCAGGATTTGCACGATACCCTGCTGCAGGGCGTCCTCAGCGCCTCCATGCAGCTTCACGTGGCAGATGACCAGTTAGCCTCAGATTCGCCCGCGAAGCCCATCGTAAACCGCGTACTCGAGGTCATGGGACAGGTGATTGACGATGGTCGGAATACGCTTCGCGGCCTGCGTTCGTCCGGCAGGGGCCCGGACGATCTTGAACAGGCGTTCTCCCGGATTCCGCAGGAACTTTCTGTGCAGCGGCCGATCGATTTTCGCGTGATCGTCGACGGCCGGGTCCGGCCATTGCATCCAGTCGTTCGCGATGACGTCTACCGGATAGGCCACGAAGCATTGTCCAATGCGTTCCGCCACTCGCAGGCGAGCGGCATTGAAGCCGAGATAGAATATGCGGACAACCAGTTGCGCGTTCTTGTCCGTGACAACGGCTGCGGGATCGACCCGCAAGTATTGCGCTCCGGGCGGGACGGACACTGGGGCTTGTCGGGCATGCGCGAGCGAGCGGGTAGAATTGGTGCGACGCTTAAAGTTTGGAGCCGTCCTGCGGGCGGAACGGAGGTTGAATTGTCAGTCCCCGGTCATGTTGCCTTCCAGGATCACTCCTCTGGTCGCGGGTTGCGATGGCTCCCGCGATTGGGTCGCCGAAAAGTAGAGCACGACGTCCAAGAGCGAAGAAACGGACCCAAGCAATGAGCGAACATGCAACCATTCGCGTCTTCTGTGTCGACGATCATCCATTACTGCGCGAGGGAATCAGCGCTGTCATTAATAATCAGCCGGACATGCAGATGGTTGCCGAAGCCTGCAACGCCCACGAGGCGATTGAGCAGTTTCGCAAACACAGGCCCGACGTGACCCTCATGGACCTACGACTTCCAGGCATGAGCGGAATTGACGCGATGATCGCGATCAGAACGGAGTTCCCCGAAGCCAGAATCATCATTCTGACGACGTTTGAGGGCGATGTTGAAATTCAGCGTGCTCTCGAAGCTGGAGCTCGCGCCTACATGCTCAAGAGCATGCCTCCGAAGGATATGATCGATACCATCCGTCAGGTCCACGGCGGCAAGAAGCGTGTTCCACCGGAGATCGCATCCCATCTGGCCGAACATTATAGTGACGAAGCACTCACCACTCGCGAAGTTGAAGTGCTCTCCCAGATTGCCGGCGGAAATCGTAACCGGGATATCGCGGACAAACTCTTTATCACCGAGGAGACTGTGAAGGTGCATATCAAACACATCATGGAAAAGCTCGGCGCCAGTGATCGCACGCAGGCGGTCGCCATCGGAGTGCGCCGGGGAATTATTCAGCTCTAAGCCAAACCCCCGTCCATCCAGACCTACCTCGAAAGTAGTACGAAAAGATTCCGAGCAATAGGGATTCATTTTATTAGCAAGGCCTCTACTGTGGATTCAGTTATGAAGGAGTCCGCCACTGCTCAGAATATTTTCTGCGTTTCCGGATGGGTGGCCCGGCGCAGGCCTACTACTGTTGCGAGTAGCCATTGGAAGTGCACTTGTTGTCCAGGGTGCTGCCTACTTTCTCGTTTGGCGTGAGCTGGGGCTCGTGACCTTAGGCGTGGCCTTGCTGGCGTTAGCGGGTGGCATTCTGTTAATGATCGGCTATTTGACCCCATTCGTCGGGGCGTTAGCTGGACTGATTAGTCTGGGGAGTCTGTTCTCGTGGTTCCCGCCTCCTAACCTGAATTTGTTTGAAGCCCGGTCGACCGCTGCTCTCGCGACCGTCATTGCAGCTGCCCTTGTCTGCCTTGGTCCAGGAGCGTTTTCACTCGATGGCCGCCTGTATGGACGCCGCGAGATCGTCATCCCGGACACCTCGCCTTCATCGAACTCCTGAACTGGGCACCTATGTTAAGTCTCGGTCGAACTGTTTTCGTAGTCCGGCCAACTTTTCTGCTACCCCAAACGTGGTATTCGATCCCCCGCCTTCGGTGGTATCAAAAAAACACTGCATTGCGGGATGTGCTCTTTTCTGCGATCCCTGAGAATGATCGAGATAAGCCAGCCGAGTGGGAAAGCCAACGTGGGGGCATCGTGGAAAATGTTAAGGTTCCGGTAAACGCAGTCAGCGCGTGTGTAAGGCTCTTCATTGAGTTGTTGCTCGATGGACGGTCGAGGGCCGATGCGAACGATGCAGCCGGGGTCGACCCGGCGAGGCCGAACAACGGAAACCCCTTGGCGACGAATTGATGTAGAAGTCGAAAGAAATTACATCGATGACGGCAAACAATCTGTCAACCAAGGTGACTCATGTTTCGTCCTGAAAAAGTGGAAACTGCATCTTTCCGAGCTGACTATGCCAAGCGCAATGACTTCTGCGAGCTATTTGAGAGAGAGATGAAGCCTTTATATCTTCTCGCATTTTTGTTGACGGCAAATCACGAGGACGCCGAGAAGTGTTTTGCAGCGGCGGTTGACGAAGCGCTGGAAGAACAATCCGTGTTTAAGGAATGGGCCAAATCCTGGGTCAAGCGCAGCCTGATCAGAAACGCGATCAGCATCGTGTCTCCTGCTCTGACCCGAAGTGGCGGCAATCGTGACCTCTGGAATAGAGGGCAAGAGCAAGCGCCTGGAGACAGAGAAATCGATGCCGCGACCGAACTTGCCCCGCTGGAACGTTTCGTTTTTGTAATGTCGATTCTAGAGCGCTATTCCATTTGGGACTGCTCTCTTTTGCTGGGCTGCAGCATGAAGAAGGTCGTGCAGGCGCGAACGCGAGCTTTGCGCCAAAGTTCAGACCCGCACGCCAGGTTTCCGGAACTTGAGGCGCCGGTATCTCATTACGTCGCAGTCGCTTGACAACGCCAACAACCAAGGCATTGGCTCCGTCGCAGTCCGAGCCGCCGTTCCTGGTTGCACAGCTTCTGGTTCTGTTGATATTCGTCGGACTTACGATTCTCGCGGCGAAGCGGTTCCACCTCCAACCGGCGCGAGCTTAGCACGTGCCGTCGGCAACAAAATCACAATTGAGGAGAAACTTCTATGAGTGCGATTACAGTGAAAGACGGTACGCAGATTTACTACAAGGACTGGGGTTCAGGACAACCCGTGGTCTTCAGCCATGGCTGGCCACTGAGCGCGGATGCATTTGAAGATCAGATGTTCTTCCTGGCTCACCGAGGATATCGCTGCATCGCCCATGACCGTCGCGGCCACGGCCGATCAAGCCAGCCGTGGACTGGCAACGAAATGGATACTTATTCCGACGACCTGGCGACGCTGGTCGAAAAGCTCGACTTGAAGAATGCGATTCACGTTGGTCACTCGACGGGCGGCGGCGAAGTCGCACGGTATATCGGTCGCCACGGCACGACACGCGTAGCCAAGGCTGTGCTCATCTCAGCGGTCCCGCCACTGATGGTTAAGACGGCGGCCAATCCCGCCGGATTGCCAATTGAAGCTTTCGACCAACTGCGCGCAGCTGTCCTCACCGACCGCGCGCAGTTCTTCAGGGATCTTAGCGCGCCTTTCTACGGTTACAACCGGCCCGGGGCCAAAGTTTCGCAGGGGGTGCGGGACTCGTTTTGGCTGCAGGGGATGCTCTGCGGGCACAATGCGGCCTACGACTGCATCAAGGTGTTTTCCGAGACGGACTTCACCGAGGATCTCAAGAAGTTCGATGTGCCGACACTCATCCTTCACGGCGACGACGATCAGATCGTGCCCATCGGGGCCGCGGCGCTTCTTTCTTCGAAGCTTGTGAAGGGAGCGACGCTGAAGGTCTATCCGGGCGCGCCGCATGGCATGTGCACGACGTTGAAGGACAAGGTCAACGAAGACCTGCTGGCCTTCTTTAAGCGCAGCGAGCAGGTGGCAGCGTAATTATCCGGTGGCTGCGGCCTTCACCTCCGCGCGAAGGCCGCAGTTGCTGGTCAGATTCGCCTCTTTGTATTTAATTTTGGGATTGATTGGCGTGGCGGCTATTGCTTACCCGCACGGCCTCTGCGGTCGGTTTTTTGCGATGATGCGCAACGAGGGGATGTATTTGTGTGCGCACTTCGCCTTCCGCTTGCTTGGGCTCCTTGTCATAGTGAGGGTCAAACATCGCGATCACGGTTACCGCACGAGCGGTATAGCGCCGCGCCCAGTCACTTTGGATGAGTGTGCTTTGCACGGTTTTCCAGTGCTCGTCTTCTTCTTGAGTACTGCCTTCTTGAATACTGCCCTCCTGAGTGCCGCCCTCGGCTTGCGCCAAGTCCCGGTAGCTTGAGTGGTCATTTATGGCACTGAGAAACCCCACAAATTCCTCAAGGTTCACACCCATTTGATAAACGAGTTGGCTCAATGCCATCTGCTGCGATGCTGTCAGATGATCGAAATCGTCGCAATAGGCTCTTGCATTGTGAATGGCCTCCAGAGTAGAGATGCGCAGCAAATTCGTGGCTTCTTGCTCGGTTATTTCCGGAGTCAGTTGATGTGTCCTGATCTTTTTGCGAAACTTTTTCTTCTTCCAGGCCCGCATATCGCGATCGAACTGGTCGAGTATGCTCTGCAGGCGCGCCAAATCGAGTCCGGCGTCCTGCCACAGCTCAGCTGTAGAGGGCTCGACAAACAGATGAGGATTGAGAGGGTTGGTCTGAATGTGCTGAGTTGCCTGAACATCGAGATTGAATCCCGCTCCGATAAGCGGTCGGCCGGTTCTCGGGTCCGGGTAAGCCGCCAACACCCAGCTCTCATGCTTGCTGTCGCGGAGGATATCCATCAGGGTCTCCAGCTTGAACTTGACGTCGGAATCCTTGAAATCAAACAACGGTTGGGGCACCAACGCAAACTCGGGCGCTAGTGGGAAAAAAGATGGGGTCTGATTTCCGGACGAACGGTGCGCAGACGGCGATTGTTCCCTGGTTACAGATAGCGTTGTTTGCGCCAGCGTCGTGCCTGCGTGACTGGTGGCGGCGAATAGAAGTGTCGCCGCTAAGACGCGTTGCGCGGCCAGGCTCATCTTCCTCAGCGCCAGGGTCAAGCGGCGCTACTGCCCATACAATAATCGGAAATCGTCGGGTTATGAACTGGCAGATTAACCAGTGAGGTGAAGCGAGAGTGTCCGTCTTTTACGATGTCGGGGATCAGGAGTAACCAGGAAAAGCGGGACAGCAGTAAACGAAGCAGAGAAATTTAAAGGGCCGTGACATTGGTTATGCTCTAGCCGCCGACTCCTGCGAGGGAGTCAACAGCGTGGAGGCACGTACCGTCACAGCCCCTGATGCGATCACTGCTTTCGCAGTTCCAAACCCCAACTGTTCCTCGCAGATCCAGTCGGTTTTTTCAGGTCTGGTTGCTCTGCCGGTTACCCGGCCTGGCTGATCACCCAATCTACTTCGGACTGGCTAATTTTATTTGAACCAA
>DATHPO010000316.1:0-16919 GCA_035483835.1 Terriglobales bacterium | reverse complement strand
CGAAATTGTTCCAGCCATGCAGGACCACCATCACCAAATGTCCGAAAACAAACGCCAGCATCGCCCACATGATCAGGAAATGCCAGAGCCGCGCCCAGTGGAAGCCGCCCATCATCCACGCCAGCCAGGAAAACTGCACCGGTTTCCAGACGGCGAGACCGGTCAGCACCGACAGCACACCCAAAGCAATCGCAGAGGTGTACGCGTGCTTCTGTAGCGGGTTGTAGGCCTCCCTCACAGGCGGCTTCGGACCGAAGAAGAAGTAGTGGCGCACCATTGGCCACACTCCCGGCAGGTCCCGTCGTACAAAGAGCACTTGCTTGTAGTTTCCGCTGAAGACCTGGTAACCGACGTACACGAGGCCGGTCCCGATATAGATCCACATGAAGGTGAGGTGCCATTGCAGCGCGCCTCCCAGCCACCCGCCAAGCGCCAAGGCCTTCGGCCAGTTGAGAAGATCTTTTTGGGGGATCTTTGCTCCGAAGCTCGGAAAAGCGCGAAAGATCTGGAATCCGCTGCCGACCATCACGAACAGCGAGATCGCGTTCAACCAGTGGCATAGACGCACTACCAATGGGTGTTCATAAACCGCCTTGGTTATTTCGCCCATCTTCACGTCTTCGATTGCGATTACGCGGGTAGCCATCGCCATCTCCTCAGAGCTACAGTCCATAGAACTCGGAGTAGCCCTGATCCTCCCAGTAGCCGACTTTCTGAAGCACATGACTCACTTTGAGGTCGGTGAGATACTTTGCCTGCTTGTAGCCGATCTTGGTGGGAATGCTCAGACGTAGCGGCGCGCCGTGTTCGCGGGTCAGGGGCTCACCGTACATTTCGTAACAGAGCAAGGACTGCGGATGCATGGCGGTGGCCATGTCGAGCGACTCATAATAGTCATCCGCACATTCGACGGTCACGAAACGCGCGATCGGGTCGGCGCCGATGGTCTTGAGGAAGTCGGAGAGGCGGACACCCCCGAAGTTGCCGATCACGTCCCACCCTTCCACACAGACATGTCGCGTATTTTGCGTCACCTTCGGTAAAGCCTGAATTTGCGCCAGCGTATAGTCTCCAGGTTTTTGTACCGAGCCCGTCACCGTTAGAGTCCACTTGTCGAAATCCACGCCGGGGTCGTCGACGTCATAGTCATTAATGGGAAACTTCTCGAAGGGGGTCAGGTCGGTGTCGGCAAACGTCGGTGCCAAATGCCCGGAGCGGAACAGCCTGGCCGATGCCCAATCGCTAAAGCCAAGGCCGGCTTTGAGGAGCGGTCTCTGGAGCCGTGGAATGGCAAAAGCTCCCAGGGCGAGTACAGGCGTCAGTTTCAATAACTCGCGCCGACTGATGGTCTTAAACTTGCGGCTGTCGGTTCGTGGCTTCATCAGTGCATTCCTTGCAGGTGACACGACAACTACATCGGATTCGCGAGTCGGCAAAAGGTTACAGGGAGATCATGGATGATCGCCCCAGCAGGATCAACGCTAACCGCAAAAAGATTGCGCGGCGAAAAAGGAACCTTTTTGCTCCGCCAAAAAATGGCCGGGCGCCAAGCTCTCGAGAATTAACACCGAAACACACGAAATCTATCGCACGTTGATTCGAGCCTCAACTGGCCGACGCTGTTACGTGAGCAAAGCAGATTTTACAATTAAATGCGGACTCGTTAAGCGCCTTCTGAAACTTTTGTTCCCGTCATCTCTCTCATGACTACGCGACCCGGAACTTCAGGGAATGGCTCGTTCGAGGAGCTCTGAGTTCGGCGCGAATTTTTAGGCAATTACAGGAGTCGTGAAATGCAAAAAATAGTTCGTACTCTGTTGTCGGCCGCACTGGCGATTGGCGTAGTGTCCGCAACCCGCAGCAATGCACAGGATGGACGCTCTAACCCAGGTGCAGTTTTCGTTATGACGAATGCCGCGGACCGGAATGAAGTCATTTCCTTTAGAAGAGCTGCAGATGGCTCGTTACAAGAAGGCCACAGATTTGCAACCGGTGGGCGTGGCAGTGGTGGCAACAATGATCCGCTGGAATCACAAGGATCTTTAACCCTCAGTCAAGATCACACCCTGCTGTTTGCAGTCAACGCAGGTAGCGGGGAGATCTCCGTATTTCGTGTTCACGGCTCGGACTTGTCGCTGGCTGACAAGGAACTCTCAGGAGGAAGTGAACCGAACGCAGTGGCCCAGCATGGACACCTCGTCTACGTTCTCAACACTGGCGGTAGCAGCAACGTGGTCGGTTTCCGAGTCAATGAGGACGGAAGACTTTCGCAGATTCCTCATTCTCTCAGTTTTCTAAGCACCAATACCTCGGGAGCAGCGTCATTAGCGTTCAGTCCCAACGGTCAGTTCCTCGCCGTTACTGAACGAGAGACGAACGACATCGACGTGTTCAGTGTACAGAGCAACGGAACGTTGTCGCCGATCGTCATAAATCCAAGCGCGGGCCCGGGAGCTTTCTCGGTTGCTTTTGCTCCAAATGGTGCAGCGCTGGTAGCTGAAACCGGTCCCGCCGGAGGCCAAAACGCCTCGGCTATTTCGTCTTACGCAGTTGCTTCCAATGGAACCCTCTCCGCAATCAGTACCAGCGTCCCGACCCTGGGAGCGGCTACATGCTGGAATGCGGTTACTCCAAACGGCCAATGGGTTTACACCTCCAATGCTGGTTCCTCCACAATCTCCGGCTTTACCATCGGCGGCAATGGGGCGCTAACCGCGTTGCCGGGAACCGTCGTTGGGACAAACCCCACGGGAGCTACGAATCTGGACATCACCATTAGTGCTGACGGCAAGTTCCTGTATAGCCTCGATGCGAAGGTGGGCACCATTAGCATCTTCGGCATTCAGTCGGACGGCACCTTAAGCAACCTGGGGACCGTCGACGGGCTCCCGCAGGACGTCGGATTTAACGGAATCGCTGCAATCTAGAGTTATTCGTGAGTTGCGGCGAATCTACGCCGCAACTCACGTTTTTTCGAAAATCTCAATCGCGTCTGAGGCAATTACAAGGAGAATGAGAATGGCAGTGAAGTTAGTGGTACTTTACCCTCTTCCGAAGGACGTCGAAGCCTTCGAAACAGTTTACCACCGCGACCATGTGCCAATGGCTGTCGACAAACTGGCCGGCAAAACCAAGATTGTCGCGACCAGGGTGCTAGGCTCGCCGCAGGGAACGCCGGCCTTCCACCGTATTGTGGAGATTCATTTCCCGTCGATGGATGCCCTGCAAGCTTGCGCGGCTTCCGAGGGCGGCAAACAGACAATCGCTCACGCGGTCTCCATCTCGTCGGGAGGCGCACCAACATTTCTCGTCGCTGAAGAGGAGACATTCGTGTTTCAGGAGGTGAAGAGCGCTGCAAGAGAATAAGGATATCGAGCTGCCGTGAGGTCCCAGCTTGGGGACCGTAAACCGAGAAGCAAATCTCCTGTGAATATAAAGGGTTCCATCTTTTGCAGATGACGTCGATGGAGCCTCGCGATCGAAAGTGTCAGGGATTGGCCGAATGCAGAAAAGCGTACATGAGGGCGATTGTCAAAAGATTGTCAATTCGCTGTTCGAGGACTGTTCCGCCTTGACTCTCTGATCGAAACCGGAACATACTCGCGAAGCTGAATGGTTTTCGGGCCACATGGGCTCAGAAGGCGGTGTTCGGAGCTCAGTGCCCGGTGGGGGATTTATCCTGGCGAGTTGACAATCCTCCCAGTTTTATCTGGCCACCTATCCTTAAAGTATCTGTCACATCCAAAATGGGCGAACCGCCTTGGGGAATCGCTGTCTCTAAATGATGTTGGTTTCTGCTTTATACACTTTTCATATGAGGACTACATGAAACTGGCAAGCACCGCGAACGTCAAACAATTCGAGAACTCAAATAAACTGGGCACCGCTCCAACACAGATCAATTCAACTCAGATCAAAGAGATGATGTTGGTCTGCGGATCGTGGTCCGTCTTGCTTGCGGCAGCGATAACAATGGCTCTGCTATTAACACTCGCCACGCAAGCGCATGCCGCCGAGGTAGTCACCGTGCTGCACTCATTCAGTGGCGGGGACGATGGCGCATTCCCTTACGCAGGCCTCACTGCCGACGCCGCAGGCAACCTGTACGGCACTTCGCAAATTGCTGGCGCTAACGGATTCGGCAACGTGTTCCAACTTTCGCCGATCACCGGCGGAGGCTGGCGCTTTTCCGTGATTTATGAGTTCACGGGAGGGGCAGATGGTGGGTCCCCGCTGGGCAGCCTGATATTCGACGCTGCCGGCGACGCTTATGGGACGGCAGCGGGTGGCGGCGCCCAAGGACTGGGCGACGTGTTCAAACTCACTCGGCCCAAAGGTCCCGGACCCGGCGCAAAGTGGGAAGAGAAAGTGTTGTACAGTTTTCAAGGCGGTACGGACGGTGCTATACCCTTCGGCAACGTTTTATTCGACGCCGCGGGCAATCTATATGGCACGACGTCGATCGGCGGTCACAGCCACATAGGATGCCTTTCGGGTTGCGGCACGATCTACGAACTGTCGCCGAGGTCCGATGGGCGCTGGCACGAAAGGGTCCTTCATCGTTTCATTGACGCGTTTGGCGAGGGTGCTGAACCACGCACTGGACTCGTCTCCGATGCAGCGGGAAACCTGTATGGGACCACATTCTCAGGCGGCAACAACAGCGTTGGCGCATGCAACACGGTAACGACGCTTGGTTGTGGCAGTGTTTTCGAGCTGATCCCAAGTTCGACGGGCCGCTGGCATCTCAAGACGCTGCGTGACTTCAACGGAACTGATGGAGCCCTTCCACGCGCGGGCGTGACTCTGAACGGCAGCAGCACGCTTTACGGCGCTACCACTTCCGGAGGCACGAACAACGCCGGAACCGTGTTCTCGTTCACGAATGAGTCGGGGGTGTGGAAGCCCGGAAATGTTTACAGCTTCAATGGAACGAACGGCCTCGGACCTTTCGGAAACCTTGCTCTGGACACTGCCGGCAACCTCTACGGTGCGACCTACGAAGGTGGCGCAAACAACTGGGGCGCGATATTTCAACTCATCCCCAGTGGTAAAGGATGGACCGAACATGTGCTCTATAACTTCGTTGTCAGCGGAAAGCGGTTCGGCGCCAGTCCCGCAGACGGGGTATTCATCGATGCTGCTGGCAGCCTTTACCTTACGACCAGTCAAGGGGGCAAGCTGAACGACTGCTCAAACGCCGGATGCGGTACGGTGATCAAGGTCAGCGCTGCGGATTCGCATGGCAAGAATCCGCAAGAATTCTAAGCGCAACTTAGATAAATCCATCAGGCCCAGAGACAAAACCTCAGTATGAAAACAAACGTACTGAGGTTTTTCTCTGTTGATGCGAACACACGGAACGCAGACCTCTTACCCGGGTAGGCCGATGCGGTGCACAAGGTTTTGGAAGCGCGAGTCGGAGCGGAGAGGATCGAAGCCCGGCCGCAGCAGGACGCCCGGATTAAATCGCTCTTCAAAGCCTTTTTCGAGCCAATTCATGGCTTGATCCGTATCTCCAAGTGATGCATAGATCATCGCGATCTCCGAAGCATTCGAATAACCAGGGTTTGAGCGCTTCCTCAGATCGCTCAGCAGCTTTTCCGCTTCGCTCCTCTTGCCGGACAGGACATAAGCGCGAGCAAGATTAGCTATGCACGTCGGGCTACCCGTAGAAAGCTGAACCGCTTTTTGCAGTTCTGCGACCGCTTCAGCGTACATGTGTTTTTGAAGGTACGCCTGGGCCAGTTGATTATGGGCGAGGGCAAAATTAGGATCCATCTCGATCGTCTTGCGGCTCTGTTGTATGGATTCGTCATAAGAGTGCGCAAGGACAAGAAGCTCTGCGAGATCGGCATTAATAATGAGCGATAGCGGATCCAGGTTTTCCGCTTTTCTCATTTCCGCGATGGCGTCGTCATACCGACCCAATAAACTCAAGTGCCAGGCATACCAATGGTAAGCGGTTGCGTAGCCGGGGTTGAGTTCGATGGCCCGCCGGAACTCTTTCCCGGCGGCGTCAAAATCCCAGTCGAAGCCATCCAAGACGAATGCCAGCGAGTTGTGGGCTTCGCCGAGCGCGCTGTCCAGTTCCAGAGCTTTGATCGCGGCCGCCTTCGCTTTGGGGAATGCCTCTTTCGGCGTCATTACTGCATACTGCCAGTCTCCCAATAAGGCATAAGTATCGGCTAAACCAGAATACGCTTGGGCGTACTTCGGGTCCTCTTCGATTGCCTGATTGAAATATGCCAGGGCAGCCTTCAGACCATCTGCCGTTCGCTTATTCCAGAAGTACCGCCCCTTGAGATAGGACTCGTAAGCTTCCGGATTGACCACCTTCGCGTTTTTCAGCGCGGCTTGTTCTTGCGGAGTCAAGTTGATCCGAATTTGATCTGCAATCTCCGTAGCCACCTTATTTTGGAGCGCCAAGATGTCACGGAAGTCACCCTCGTAGCTCCGGGACCATAAGTGCTTGTCCGTAGAGGCCTCGATCAGCTGCGCCGTGATGCGAACCTGATCGCCGGAATGGAGCACGGTGCCTTCTACCACGGCGTCCACGTTCAACTCACGAGCGATCTGCGGTAGAGGCTTGCGCGCTCCTTTGTACGCCATCACGGAGGTGCGGGAGATTACCCGTAAAGCGCTGATCTGCGCCAAGTCAGTGATCAACTCATCCGTCATACCGTCAGCAAAGTAATTCTGCGAAGCGTCGCCAGAGAGATTGTCCAGCGGAAGCACGGCCAGGGACCGGATGCCCGCGGGCGTACGAGCACGCGAACGCAATAGCACGAAGAGAATCGGCAAAATCAAAACGAGCGTCAGCGCGACGATGACCCAAAGCGGCGGCCGGCGTTTAGGAGGAGCCGCGAACCCGGGGGCTTGGAGCTTATCCTTATTATTATTATTATTGTCATTGTTATCCCCAGCCTCTGTCGTCGATAAATCTCCAGCCGTGGATTGCGGCCTTTTAGGGCGGGCGTCCGCATCGACAACCGACACGTCCGCAATGAAGCGATACCCACGTTTTGGAAGAGTCTCGATGAAGCGCGGATTCTCAGCCGAGTCTCCCAGTGCACTCCGAAGCTTCGCGATTGCGATATTCACTGCCTGGTCGAAATCACCAAAACTTTCGTCGGTCCAGACCCGCCTGCGCAATTCCTCCCTAGTGACGACTTCCCCCGGACGCTCCAGCAATATCTCAAGCAATTTCATCGGCTGTTGCTGCACTCTGATTCTCAAACCCGCTTTGCGCACTTCGCCCGACTGGAAACAAACCTCATAGGTTCCGAATCGCACGACGGAGGCGGGGCGGGTTGGTTCCATATTGGGTTTCGGCTTTAGCACAGCAGTCTAGCACTTCGCGCACGGGACTCTCCGGTTCAGGATATCTGCGAAGCTAACTCGTTAGTCAGCAATTATTTAACAGGCAATGAACTGGATATGTGGAAAAAATTCGCCGTGAATTGACGCCAGACGATTGTCGCGTCAGATTGTCACGCGAGGCTGGTACTGGCAACTCGAAACTTAGGCGCAGCGATTCCGGAGAAGGCAAATGAGCGGTATGGGATCTGGATTAAGAGAAATGGTCGGATTCGGGACTTCGCCCTCACAAGACGATCAACCATTGTCAGGTTTCGAAGAGTTGGCTATGCCTCTGTTGGATTCCCTTTACAACTACGCACGCTGGCTGGTTCACAATTCGACTGATGCCGAGGATCTCGTTCAAGAGACTTATCTGAAAGCCTTACGCAGTTTCGCGTCGTTTCACCGCGGCACTAATTTCCGGGCATGGATATTCCAAATCCTGAGGAACACCTTTCTAAGTTCGTGCTCAAAACTTGAGCGGCGCGCAACCGTCGCGATGGACGTGGAGAAGGACTTTCCTGCGTTGTCCGCAACCTCCATTACCCCTGAGTCGCTGCTGATCGAGCGTTCGGGCAACGAAGCAGTCCGGCGCGCAATCGAGCAACTACCAGTCATTCTTCGTGAGGTTATTCTGCTGTGCGATGTTGAAGACGCCTCTTACCGGGAGATCGCGGAAATATTGTCAATCCCGATAGGAACCGTCATGTCACGCCTGGCCAGAGCCCGGAAAACAGTTCGTAAGACGGTCCGTGGCGAAGAAGTCTTCCATGAAGCAGTGCCTTGATACCTGAACGTGGATCATGCGGCAATCCAGCAGAAAGAGGAAAGCTTATGGCAACCGCTACCTTAGCAGCAACCCTGAACACTCCGATATCCGAACTGCGACCGGCAACAGTGGATCGGATTCTGGTTATCGAGGACGATGATGCTTTGCGTAAGGTCCTGAGGCGGCTTTTCTCCTCGGAAGGATATCAGGTCGATGTCGTCTCCGACGGCATGGCTGGTCTGGAAATGCTTCACCAAAAGCCGCCCTCCGCAGTGATCCTCGATCTGCTGAACCCCGGATCTTCGGGCTGTGATCTTTGCAAGAAAATTGCGAATTTGACTCCTGGTCTGCCACTTGTGATTCTTAGCGCCAGTTCCGATGTTGCGGACAAGGTGCTTCTCCTGGAAATGGGTGCCGACGATTACGTGACCGTACCGTTCAGCCCAAGGGAACTGGTTGCGCGCATGCGTGCGCTAATCAGACGCGCGTCGCGATGCAGTCCAGAGAACTTGTATGTCTTTGAGGATGTGATGGTTGATTTCTCCAAGACAGAGATCACTCGTAGGGGCGAGAAGATCACGGTCACCAAAAAAGAATTCCAGACTCTGGAGTTCATGACAAAGAACGCCGGACGCATGATCTCGCGAGATGAACTTCTCAATGAAGTTTGGGGTTACCACAACTATCCTTGTACTCGAACCGTGGACAACCACATCCTCAAGTTACGGCAGAAACTGGAGAGAGACCCTTCCAACCCGTCGCACATTCTAACGGTATTTGGTCTGGGCTATAAGTTTGTGCCTTAACTACCAAACCTATGACGCGGCTTTAAACAATTTCGCAAGACCATCGATGTCTGCAGCGCTTGCGTCGCCGATCACGAAATAGCGCAGTCCGCCCTGACTCCATGTTTCCATGTTGAACGGCAGTTGCTTCGGTGCGAGAGAATTCTCGTCCAACCTGGCTCGTAAGGACTGTTCCTGGAATACGAACACGGAAATATGGTGCTTGCGAACATCGTAGATCAGATGCGCACCCGGCGTTTGGTCAAGATAGGTCATTCGGCCCCCAAGCAGAGAGAACTCGGAGTTCTGGAGTTCCGGCAAATTGAACGCGAAGGGGATCTTTCCCTGGAACCATGGCTTCACCGTATGCCGATCCGTGGAGATCACATCTACTGGCGATGAACTGGCTAGCGTCGCCACGTGCAAGTCGGCAATCTCGCTGAAAACCTGCCCTCTGTCGGACCGGCTTCCCACGTAGGTCGACGTCACCGCCCCGACCGCGAGAATGATGGCCGTCGCCAAAGCGAACATCCATCCTAGACCGAGACTGCGCCGCGGTTTGGATGCGATGCCCTGCTGCACCCTTCTGCGGAACTCGGCGCTGGGAGTATACCGTCTTCCAGCGACTTGAATCGTACGCTTCATCTGTATGCGCGTAAGCGCATCCGCCGAGCAAGACTGGCAACTGCGCACATGACCGTCGAAGATGCGCGTCTCCGCCTCCGGAAGCTCACCGTCGAGATACGTGTCGAGCTTTGCCTTCCAAGTTTCACAGACCATAGTTGGTTCCTCTCGCAATTTCCATTCCCGCCTCATCGCCCTGCAACTTCCGTCCTAGCTGGTCGCGCAACGTGCGCCTGGCACGCGATAAACGCGACATCACCGTGCCGACAGGAATGGAAAGAGTTTCCGCAATCTCCTGGTACGACATTTCCTCCACCTCACAGAGAAGGAGGGCTTCCCGGTAATGCACCGGCAGACCATCGATGGCGCTTACTACAAGTTGGGAGTCAGAGCGCTTCATTAAAATTGTTTCAGGAGTCTCGTTCTCAACCGCCAGTTCAGGTTCGTCCTGCTCAGGATCAAGAGGCACAGTCATAGTCGCTCTCAGTCCAGTGTGCGACGTCAAGAACGTGTTGCGCAAGATGCGATACATCCATGCCCGGAAATTAGTCCCCAACTGGAAAGAAGGGAACCCTTTCAGAGCCTTTGCATAGGTCTCTTGGACGAGGTCTTCAGCTTCTTCGGTATTCCGTGTCAGCCAACGCGCGAAATTATAAAGCTGATCGAAGAGCGGCATAGCCAGCTCTTCGAACGAGTCGGATTGAGGGCTAGTCGCTGACACGTCTACATGCTTAAACTAGCCTGACGGTAGTTTATTCCCCCTGCAGAAGAATAATTGTGTGGGAATAAATCGCTGTCTCCGCCGCTAAAGTGGGAACCCTTACAGAGTTACGTTCGTCGTCCGCGGGGCACAGGAATGGCTCAGCTCGAAGCATTACCTCCTGCCCAATGGCAAACTGAGAGAGTCTCTTTTTCATCGATTGGCAGATCCCCGATGTTCTCTACAACACGAGCTAAGCTGATCAGTACCCACGCCGCAATCATGGGCGTAAGAAGAAACAGGAAAATAGTGGTGACCACTTCGACCAAACTCTTCATATAGATCCTGAGTAACCGATCACCTGATGAGAACTAGCGTGCCCCGCGAATATTCCATGGAGTGCACCGATTCTCGCGGAATCAAGGATCCCTTTATCGAGCAGGAATAAAAGATCAACAAGTCCGTTATCTCTGGTGAGAGCATTCGGAGCGAGACGATGCCGAAACCTCGGCCGTGCTTCCAGGGATTGCAGGGTACAAATCGGTGGCACGAGCGTTTATCGCTCGGTGGCAGATCGAAGAAACAAACGAGCCGACAACAAAGACATCCGGGAAACGACGAACACGCTATGAACTGCGAGATCTGTAAAGTAATCCGAAAGCTCGGACTACGCAAGTCAGCCCACAAATTGTGGCTCTGCACTGCCAAACAGATGCCACGCCGTCGCAAGCGCGTGGCAATGAGCAACTCAAGGCTGGTAACTACGTCTTGAGGCCTTGTTCGACCGGCGGGCGTTGAGGGCTCCGCATCAAGGGCGGTGATAGTTCAATAAATAACTTTTCCTGTGCCAATCGAGGCCAGAAGCGACTACAAGGACACATTTATGAGCGGTTATCAAAGCACGCTATTAGGTCGAACAGAAGTTGCCCAAGGCACCATGGCCTTTCAGTTTGAAAAGCCAAACGGCTTTGTATTCAAGGCTGGGCAGTACATTGACCTGACAATATCGGATTACCCGCATGGGCCGGCAACCGGACTGACGCATACCTTCTCCATCGCAAGCTCCCCGTTCGACGAAACACTTCTAGTCACAACCCGGATGCGAAATACGGTTTTCAAACAGGCCTTATCCATGCTGGCGATTGGCAGTGCTGCGAAGATTGAAGGTCCAATGGGATCATTCGCCCTCCACAACAACACTGCTAAGCCGGCTGTCTTCCTTGCCGGCGGGATTGGGATCGCGCCATTCCTTAGCATGCTCTCTTATGCAACCGGGGAAGGGCTTCGCCATTCTATTGTTTTGTTCTATGCGAACCGCTATTTAAAGGATGCCGCGTTCATGGATTCGCTCTGGACCTTGGAGTGTGCAAATCCAAGGTTTCGCTTTGTTCCGACCCTAACTCGCGTGACCAACAATAACGGAGATTGGAGGGGGAAAACTGGACACATCAGCTCGGAAATGATTGTTACGCGAGTAGGACGCTTGGCAGGTCCGATCTATTACGTAGCCGGGCCACCAGCGATGGTCGCGGCGACACGAAGAACGCTCAGTGAGCTGGGCGTTGATGACGACAATATTCGCACGGAAGAGTTTGCCGGCTATGAGAATCAGGACTCAGTAGCGGAACGGTTGATTAGTGGTGATCTTTCGTTTCAATGAAAGGGTTTCTCGGTACCGGCGCCACCTTCGAGGCAGATCTCAACCTCGTCGTGCAACTCGTGATGGGCGTTGCGCTCGCCATAGGGGCGGTTCTCGCAAAGCAGAAACGCTACAAGGCTCACGGTATTTGCCAGGCAACGGTGCTTCTCTTGAACTTGTTGATGATCGGACTGGTGATGTGGCCGTCGTTCCGGCAACAAGTGAAGCCAGCGCTCTCGAAGGTTCTCCATAAGTGGTATTACGAGGCGGCCACAATCCACGCGGTTCTCGGAATAACGGCTGAGCTTCTGGGGCTTTATATCGTCTTAGTGGCCGGCACGGACGTTCTTCCACAGCGGCTGAGGTTCAAACATTGGAAGGTGTGGATGCGGACGGAGCTGGTGCTTTGGGCGATTGTTCTGCTTAGTGGCGTGGGAACCTACTGCGCATGGTATGTGGCACCCTTTCGGTAGTTCTGCTCCAGGCGATTCGTGTGGACCGTCAAGAAGTGCGGCAGAGATGTAGGGGTAAGCTGAGAATGCTGGAATTAACCATATACGGGCTCGCGGGACTGGCGGCAATGCTGGTTATAGCGTTTTATTTTGCATACGCTGATGACTTCTCATCGGCCCGAGAGAAGTCCTCGCTCGATCTAATCAGCAATGCACACTCGAACGATAGCCAGATGATCGGGATTGGGACAAGTTCCCGGAAACCCTCGCCGCACATATAAAGCATAGAAATGGGGCAAGCACGCGTTCGCAGTGCCTGCCCCGCAGAGTTTCAGCTTAGAGAGAGCTGAGGAACTTCAGCAATTCGCCCCGCTCCTGGGGAGTTAACTGTTTGAACAAGCTAACCGAGTTAGAAGCTTCATTCTGGTGGCGAAGGATCGCCTGCTCGAAGGACTCCGACTTCAAGTCGTGCATGAACCGGGATTTGGTGCGCACACCCCAAAGTGGCGCCGTACGCAATTTGTGTTGTGTATCTTGCGGTCCTCCCTGAACGATGCCGTCACCGGTACCCACATCATGGAGCAGGAAGTCGCTAAAAGGATGAATGATCTTGCTCCCCAATGCGTCTGGGATGGTGAAGGTCCCGCCGTCGATCACGGTTCCGGGAGGGGCGGTGACGATGGTACCGACGTGGCAGATGCTGCACTGAACTTGGGCAAAGAGCTTCTCCCCGGCTTTAACTTCCGGCTCGCCGGCCAGCACATGATCCCGCGGTGGAACCAAGGTGCCGCGGATGAACTGGGCAAAGTGGTCTATTCCAAACAGACCCGTTTTGTCAGCTTTATCCTCGGGATCCGTCGTCGTCTTGCAGACCGTCGTGATATCCACGGGCTTCAGACGGTTGGAGATGCCTACTTCATTGAGATAGGCGTCGGCGGAGAAGGACAGAATGCTGCCGTGCTGATCCTTCCACCCAAAGCGGCCTACTCGGGTCTTTGGGGGGGCTTCCAAGATGGCCACTTCGACAGTCTCACCATGGATCACACCGTTACTCAGTTTCGGTTGTCTGGCGGCAATATTGATTAACGTCTGGTCATCGATCGCCTCGACGAAGCCGTCTCCCAGGGTATTGAGCGCGGCTCGCAGTGTGCGAATGTTCTCGGTAGGCGGCAAATGCTCCTCCGCCTGGGGACAGATCGCACGGTCGTTAATGAGCGAACGGCCTGTGATCATATCTTTGCCATGATTAATAAAGATGGTCGGGTTTACGAAATTGCCATTGCCATCGAGGTGTCCCGCCCGCACTTCGGTGACCTGGCTGGGACCGCCGGTGCCAGTACCCTGATGGCAATCGGCGCAAATCGTAGCGTTGTGCACAGGGCCGAGCCCGGTGTCGTTTCCTTCCCGTGCCTCGAAGTTTGCCTGGTCCAGAGCGAAGGTATCGTTAGGCGGTTCGGGAATGCCGTTGCTGACACTCTTTGAGCCAGGGTGCTTGGATAGCGTGGGTGTTTTGAAACCGGCGGGCGCCTCGGTTGCCTTGGGCGTCGCAGGCACGTGTTCGGACTGTTGAGCGAGACCAACAAGGCCAAGACCAATCAGGCCGGAACCACATACAAAAAGAAGAACATTCTTCCTGATCATGGAATGGATTTCCTCCAATGGTATTCGTTGTGACACCCGTTAGGGTGTGGTGAAGGGATCAGCAAGGCCGCGGCGACCGCCACAGCGATGCAGGTTGTGGACTCCTAGCCGTGCTAACTGGATGGTGGAGGAAATATTCTGTGGAAAAGTATTTTTGCTATGCCCTATCCGGTTCACAACCGCCTCTCCATCGAACTGGAATCACTTCTTCGTAACACTCAACAATTCATGGGATCGGAGCGGAATAAAACATCAGAACTTCCGTTATTTCAAGTGAGACTCGTTTTGGAAGGCGATTGATAACCAGCACAACGCGAATCTTAGAAGGGTTGGGGTGATGGTGAATCCTTTCGATCTCAAGACGGTGCTCTTGGCAAAGCACGCACAGCATGTGGTGCTCATTCATTTTCCAATTGCGCTGTTCCTCACCGCAGTGGCATTCGACTTGATCGCACACTGGACGAAGCGACCCGGCCTGGAGGACAGCGCCTACTACAACCTGCTGGTGGCGGCGATCTCAACCCTTCCAGTTTTCGCAACTGGAATACTCGCGTGGCAGTTCCAGCTCGAAGGCCAGAAACTGAAGGGCATCTTATTGGTGCATCTGGTGCTCGCGTGCGCCTCGAGTGTGGTGATCTGGCTGGTCTGGTGGGTGCATTTTCGCGCGCGACGTCGGGCAGAAGCCCTGCCGGGCTACCGCCTCGCTGTTGAATTTCTGGGCGTTGGTCTCGTAGCGCTGACCGGGCATTTGGGCGGTTTCCTAAGCGGCGTAAACGGTCCCAGCTAGAGATGCTCCGACAAGTCCCACCTTGGGGCTAAGCGGGCGAGAGCAAACACGCAACCGCGACAAGTCACTCCACGAGCACTCCTTGGCGCACCGCGGAGCCGGTCCGCGTACACGACGCGATGCACATTGCTGCCGTGCGCCGAACGGACTCGACAAAGATTTGACAATCAAGTGACATCCCGCGCGCATCTGGCCGTGGGTCGCCGCGTCAAACCATTGTCTGGGAACCAATCAAAACAAAAATAAAAAGGAAAAAGCAATGAAGAAAGCTACATTTCATATGATCACCGGACTACTAGGAATTGGCCTGGTGTTTGGCGTCAGCTTCGCACGAGCCCAGGCCGGCACTCTGGACACAACCTTCGGCACGGGTGGAACTGTCACGACCAGCTTCGCTGACGGCGTCGCAGGAGTCGGCGCTTTTGAGCAATCGAACGGCGACATTGTGGCGGTCGCCCAGGTCAATTTTGTCAACAACGCAGGCACAGGAATTGGTTTGGTGCGCTACACCGCCGCCGGAGAGCTGGACACTACTTTCGGGACGAACGGGATCACGGTCACCACATTCGCAGGCATTGCCTTCGATCCATTCGGATTTGCCGTGCAGAAGAACGGTGATTTCCTTATCGGAGGCGTAGCCACGACCAAGTCAGGACGAAATGAATTCGGCTTGGCTCGGTACACCTCCAACGGCGTTCTGGATACAACCTTCGGAACCAATGGCCTCGTGACCACAAAAGTTGGTACGCGGTCCGATGCCCCCAGTGCACTGCTGCTACAACCCAACGGCCAAATCGTGATGGGCGGCTTCGAGGTTGCTCGGGGCAACATTCCAGGGATGATGTCTCTGGTGCGGTACAACTCCGACGGCAATCTTGACACTACCTTTGGCAAGGGGGGAATCTCGCTGGCGAGTGTCACGTTCTTAGGGCCTGAGACGCTGGCGCTGCTCTCGAACGGCGACTACCTGGGCGTGGGGCAGAATGCAAATGGTAACACGGGCATAGTCGCGGAGTTCAGCTCCAAGGGAGCGCTGTTGTCCAAGGTAACATCCGCAAAAGTTGTAGCCGTTCTCTCGTCGTCACAAAGCGCAGTTCCCAATGTTATGTTCCAGTCCCCTACTGTTTTCCAGCCAAACGGCCACTATGTTGTCGCCACGACGACTTGCACGTTTCACTCGGAGTGTCGCGGCACGAAATTCGCCGTGAATCGTTTCCTCGAAACAGGGAAGACAGATACAACCTTCGACGCCACCGTCGAATCGTTCGACCCGACACAGACAACCTCGGTGGCTCAGACTGTCGCTCTGCAGGCGAATGGGCAAATCGTGGTGGGCGGCCTTATCAACCAAGACGCGCCAATTGCCGGCGGCTTGGTGCGGCTTGACAGCAACGGTGAGTTAGATACGACCTTTGGCACCGTCGACTCGTTTGGCGTCTGCTGCTCGGTAACGAGTGACCAGACGTTCTCCGGCCTGCTGATCCAGACAGACGGAAAGATTGTTGCCATCGGTGGACTCGATGGGGATCTGGCTGTGGCGCGGTATCTGGCGAACTAGACCTGTTGTTTGGGTCGGCGGACCCGCGAGTCAGATAACGCTCGTCGCGCACGGTGCCGAGCCTATCTGTAATCTGCGGAGGAGGGCGCTGATCGCAACCACGGTCAGCGCTCCTTTATGCATGTGATTCGAGCTGTTCACAGGCAGGCGAGCCGTAGGCCTTCGTTGGAAAAGTCCACTGGACCTGTCATTCGGCCTTGCAGGAATAAACGCAGTTCGTACGAGTTATGAACCTTGAGCAGTCAAACTTCAGGCAATTATTTCGAGGAGAAATTGTGAAACTTACATTTAGCGCGGCGATACTTTTCGGATTGGCAGTGGTTATGTTTCAGGCCACGCCAGCTCTGTCACAAACCACACCAGGGTCAATCTTCAAAGTCGTACCGACCCCGAACGAGAACCAAACCAATAACGATCTTGATGCGGCATCGGCGTCTTCTCCGAAGGATATTTGGGCGGTCGGGCAGTCGACGATCCACTTTGATGGCACCAAGTGGACGGCATTTCCGGCGCCCTTCATTGATGGCGTGGACAATTTTCTGATGGGCGTAGTCGACATTTCTCCGACTCTCGCTTGGGCAGTGGGAAACGTGAGCGAGGGA
>DATHPO010000315.1:0-12407 GCA_035483835.1 Terriglobales bacterium | reverse complement strand
GTCATCGAACGGAAGGAATGGCGGCATCTCCGGCGTTTCAGCACATGCATTCAGCAGAGCGATCACGGTGCTGCTCATGCGTTCCCCCCTTCGCCGAAAAACGCCGACCACTCCTCGCACTGGCTCTTGATCTCGACTCGGTCATTCACCAGTAAAAGCGGCGTCCTTCGCCTGCGGACCTCGGGGAGATCCGACATTTGCACCGCACACGTTGGGCAATACACGTCTTCCGTTCCCCAAGTGCGCATCCACAAGCCTCCGCATCTTTCGCAATACTTAAGTTCCATCCGGACGATTTCCAAACCTTCGAATTCCATGATTGCCTCCGTGGCATTGAACTCGTAATCGAACTCCAGGCGACAGGCTGACGCCTCGCGCCCCAATAAAAAAGCCCTGTGCCGATTGCTCGGTCACAGGGCCCGTTTCTCTTACGGAGAACCTGTAGAGTTTATTTAGCTATGAGTATATTGCTTCCAACCAACCCTTCGTCGCAGTTGCGCTTCATCAAGTCAGCGGGGGTTTGCGGAAGTAACCCTCCTCGTATCCGGATTTCAACACGCGGCCGTTCTGCACGACCACACTTACTTTGCCGGTAAACTGCAGTATCCGAAGGAGTTGTTCCATAGCGGCAGAGAGCACTTCGGCCGAGCGCACCTTACGGCGGAACTCGACAAAGCCCCCTGCCTCATTTTCGGGTTGTAGGTTGCAAGTCATTAAATTCATTCCCATAAGCAGAGTAGTTATAACAGACTAGTTATCTATAACTTCTCGTTGGTTGCAAAGTCAAGAACTATTTTCTGACAGATTTTGCTGATAACAATGACAATATCAGAATGCTATTGTAAAAGCGGGCATTTTGGCTGTGGAAAACTTCTCCGGAAATGTCGGGGGCCGGCGGTACGCTGTTTCCTTTGAGATGTTAGATTGTGGTTATTAATAGCGATCCGCTATAAAGAATGGTATACTCTCGGTTATGAAATTCAAAGTACTGCAGGAAAATCTCCGCAAAACTTTGTGGCACCGCATCGAAGAGGAAGGGTTGACAGGCTTGCGCCTGGCCGAACAAACCGGGTTCAAGCAAGCCCACATCTCCAATTTCCTCAACCGCAAGCGGGGCCTCAGTCTCGAGGGCATGGACAAAGTATTAAGAGTGCAGCACCTCTCCGTGCTCGATCTGCTTGACCCGAACGAAGTCAACAAACGTGCCAGCATCCTGCCGCCGAGCGAGGACGAGTTTCAAAACGTTCTCCAGGTCGACGGCGCGATTGCTGCCACCGAACCTCTCATCATGAGCATGAATGTGAAGGAAATTCTCAAGTTCAAGAAGAGCTTCCTGCACAGCATTCGTCCCGAGATGGAAGGGCACCGCGACGACTGGGAGCGTTTCGTTGTAATTCAGGTGGATGGTCGCGATGGCATGAGCATGTATCCCCGCCTTTTGCCGGGAGCCACCGTTCTCATCGACCGCCATTACAACTCGCTCAAGCCTTATCGTAAAGGCGAGTCCAACATGTACGCCGTAAACAAAGATGGCACATCCACCGTGAAGTACGTGGAATTAGCGGGGAACAACCTGGTCTTGCGTCCACATAACCAGGCGTATCCGGTCGAGATCATGCCCATCGAAGCAGACAAAAACGCAGGCAATTACCTGGTGGGTCGGGTTTGCTACGTGGGAATTGAGACCTAACGGCTCGCCGATCACATTGGCGAGTTGAGGCGAGAGAGTCCAGTGGTAGTTCCGTGACCTCCTGCCTTCTCGTTCGTTTGCGTCCTTTGTGGCTGATGACGTGAAGTGCAAGAATGCATGATCGTGATCCGGGGATGAAGTGCTTTCGCGACTCGGAAAACATTCCCCTTGCGCTGATGAGCGAAGTGTCCCGAACGGCGTAGGGCGCTCGTCCCGTTTCTCGCGAGCGATCGCAATCTCCGCGCGCTCTGCGGCTCTTCTCAGCGGTCTGCGTTTTAGGATTTGGATAAACTTCAGGGAAAGCAAAGTCCTGAATCGCGGAGGGCGCTGAGAAATAGCCGCAGGGGCGCGGAAAAGCCCGCCAGAGCAAACTGAGATATTTTTCGGACCTCGCGCCTTCCCTTGGATTCTCCCCGTTCTGCTATCATTTTTTCTGCGGCACACTTTGTGAGTATGGACGACGAAATACCCAGCATTCGTATTTCCACGGAGGAATTCATGGACGAAGCATCCGCCGGCACGCCCGGTTCACGCCGGAATGAGGACATCGCACTCGACCTGATGAAATTTGTCGCGATGACGACTGGCTACGGCCGAACGAGTTCGTCGGGCGTCGGCTTTCAGGGCTCAGGCGCCGCCTCAAAACCGGAAGACTACGCCAATCATCTGCTCGAGCTTTACGGAAGGTGTCTGGAGGCGGTGCAACGAAAGAAGTAGTTAAAACCGGCTAAATAAGAAAGCCGCAGCAAAACAGCTGCGGCTTGATACCAAGTTGCATTTCTTGAGACTCAGCGACGACGGCGCGCCGACTTTTTCCCAGCCTTCTTCTTCGCTTTCTTCGCCGGCTTTTTCTTGGCGGCTTTCTTCTTCGCAACTTTGCGCGCCGGTTTCTTCTTCGCTGCCTTCTTCGGTGCTTTCTTCTTCGCGGCCTTCTTGGGAGCGGCCTTCTTAGGGGCAGCCTTTTTCGCGGCAGGTTTGGACGAGCCGCCACCCCCGCCACCCGCAGGCACCGGCGGCGCGGGCATCGGCGCTTCCGCTCCAACTTCGGAGTCGGTCACACCCGGCAGTTCTGCTTCCTCTTCTTCCTCTTCTTCCTCGTAATCTTCTTCCAGCGATTCGCCATAGGCGCCGCTGTCGCCAAACTCATCCATTTCGTCATCTCGTAGATAGAGGGTTTCGTGAACGTTCATATCTCCTCCTGGAATTTTCTCCGCAATGCATGCGTCAAGAATTAAAAAGACTACCGAAAGTTTTTTAACAGACTGAACGGGCCGCGATTATAGCACAGTGGTTTTTCGCATCGCTGTGACGAAAACCTCGTTGACGGTCTCCTGCCCATGCATATTACACCGAAGTTGAGTTTCTGTTTCCAGTTCTGTCCGGGATCACGCGAAAAGAATATTCCGCTTTAGATGCGGCGTTAGATCTAGATAAAGCCCAGGGTTGGAAGCAGGCAGACTATCGACTGGGATTGGCGATGACCAATACCATCCCGGGCCTCAAGTTGGCGAGGTTGCCGTTGTTTTCTTTTAAGTCGTCGACCGTAACGTTGTGGGATTTGGCAATCGAATAGAGAGTTTCGCCGGGCTGGACCTTGTGGTGCACCACGCTCTTGGAAGCATCCGCCTGTAACTTCTTCTTGGGTTTCGACTTAGATGCAGCTGCCTGCTGGCGTTCGGCGTCCGGCGCCACTGGCAAGTGAATATACAAAACACGCCGGCCCCGTACGCTGTCGCCTTTCAAATGATTCCAGCGGCGGACCATGGCTGGCGGCACGCCGAAATTGTCGGCCACGGTTTCAACCGTGTCCCCCTTCCGAACTTTGTAGGTGGTTGCGCGGCGGGAGTAGCTGGCCAACTCGTCGGATGGATGCTTACCGGGGGCCACCGGGATGATGAGTTCACTTTCCGCCCGCAGGTTTTCATCTCCGTCGAGGTTATTCGCCTGCACGATTGCCCGGGGGGTAGTGTGAAACGAGCGTGCGACCGACGATAGAGTATCGCCCGGCGCGACTTTGTGATAGCGCCACCACACACGCATGTCCGGCGGAATGGCGGTAATCGCGGTGAGGTAGCGATCCTTGGTGCCAACCGGCAAATGCAGTTCGAACTCGCGATCCTTGGGCGTGGTCAAGCGCAACAGGCTTGGATTCAAGTCCTGCATCGTGCTCGCGGAAGTGTCGACGCATTCCGCCACCAGGCGGAGGTCGACCGGGTAATCAATCTTTACCGAGTCATACGGAACCGGCTTCTCGGTAACTACTTTGTCCAACCCGTACTGCCCCGGGTTCTTGGCCATGATGGTCACGGCCAGGATAATGGGCACGTAATTTCGTGTTTCCTTGGGCAATACGTTTCGCTTGTAGAGCTGCCAGTAATCCGCGTAGCCGGTGCGCTTCACCGCATTCTGGACTGTCCCCGGACCAGAATTGTAGGCGGCCATGGCCAAATACCAATCGCCAAATTCGGTGTAGAGATCCTTGAGGTGGTGCGCAGCCGCTCGCGTGGATTTTTCAGGATCCTGGCGCTCGTCCACCCACCAGTCGCGTTCTAACCCGTAGCCGGTGGCGCGGCTTGCCATGAATTGCCACATCCCACGAGCTCCGGCGCGAGAAAGGGCCAGCGGATGGAATCCAGATTCGGCCTGCGCCAGGTAGATCAAGTCCTGCGGAACACCTTCTTCCTTCAGGATCCTCCGGATCATGTCGTCATAACGGCCGCTACGGGCAAGTGCGCGCTCGAGAGTTCCACGTCCGCGACTCGAGAAGTAGCTGATGTAGCCGGCTACGGGATCCGTCATCATTAGAGGCAGATCGGAATGCGTATCCTTGATTTCAGCTTCGGCCTTGGCTTTGAGATTCGGGTCCACCGGGTAGGTCACTTCGTTCGCTTCATCGATCGGGGCTGGTTCTGACTTTTGCTCGGTGAAGCCGTCGCCTTGTTGTAATGCCTGCAGTTCGAGGCCGTTCACGCCATCCAGAACGCGGTCAAATTCCTGCTGCAGTCGCGGATCGGTGCGAACGTCCAATGAGCTTCCCAGCAGCAAATTGAAAGCCCGATCGAAGTTCTCTTTGGCCGCTTCGAGGTGCCCCGCTTTGTAGTTGTCCTGACCGATTTGATATTCCTTCTCGACCTGCGCAATCAACTCAGCAACCGGATCAGTCTTAGCTTCCATTTGAATTGGCGCGGTGGGGACAGGCTTGGTATCGGCCTTAGACTGAGAAGCGGGGGCGGGAGTTGCGCTCAAATTTGGCGCGGTGGCAGTTCCGGGAGGCAACAGGGTGGCCGGCCGCTGTGCCGTCTGACACGCAATGCTGCCCAAAACCAGGGCAAACACAGGCGCGATCAGAAGATAGAGTTTCCGAATCCTCATGTTTCTCTATGACTTACCGCGATCAACCCCTGGCTCTCATGGAAGACTCAATGCTACTATCCCAGTTTTGATGGGTCAATCTGCAACTTGGTTGGTCCAAGTTACTTTGGGAACAGGCGGGAATATTACTTCAGCGACCCCGGCCACTGCAACCATTCTGTGATGGGATGGTCTTTTGTAGGGACGGTCTTTGATCCCTTCCCGGTTTCCTTGCTGCGACCGTTGTCATTCCTCGTCGTTTGCGCTCCTCGAAATGACATTGCCGATGGAAGGCTCGTGAATCTCCCACGGCGCAATCAGAATCGAACCCAAACATGAAAGCCATCCTAATAACGCAAACCGGTGGGCCAGAAGTTTTGCAATTGGCGGACCTCCCCGTTCCGCAACCCAAGCCGAATGAAGCCGTGGTCAAGATCGCAGCTTCGGGAGTGAACTTCATTGATGTGTACCAGCGCGAGGGCCGATACAAAGTGGCTCTCCCCTTCGTGCCCGGACAAGAAGGCGCAGGCGTGGTCACAGCGATCGGCCCTGATGTGAAATCCGTGAAACCCGGAGACCACGTAGCTTGGACCAGCATCCTGGGTTCCTATGCCGAGTACGCGGCCATTCCCGCCGAACGGCTGGTGCACGTTCCCCAGGTAGTAAGCGATCAACAAGCGGCCGCCGCCATGCTGCAAGGCATGACCGCGCACTATTTGATTTACGATACCTTTCCCCTCAAGCGCGGCCAGACGGCTCTTGTGCACGCGGCTGCGGGCGGCGTGGGACGTTTGCTGGTACAGATGGCTCACAACATCGGAGCCCGCGTGATCGCAACGGCTTCGACCGAAGAAAAGGCCAAGCTCGCGCAGGAAGCGGGCGCCGACGAAGTGATCCGCTACACGCGGACGGACTTCGAAGTGGAGACCAAGCGCCTTACCGGCGGCGTTGGCGTAGACGTGGTTTACGACGGAGTGGGCAAGACCACCTTTGAGAAAGGCTTAAACGTGCTGCGGCCGCGCGGAATGATGGTGCTGTTCGGCGGATCCAGCGGAGCCGTGCCGCCCTTCGATCCGATTCAACTTTCGCAGAAGGGCTCACTTTACCTGACTCGCCCAACCCTGAACCAGTACATCGCCTCGACCGAGGAGCTGCAATCGCGCTCGAGCGCGGTATTCAAAATGATCGCCGAAGGTAAGCTGCAACTGCGGATCGCACACACCTACCCGCTCGCCGATGCCGCAAAAGCACATCGAGACTTAGAGGGGCGCGCGACGACGGGAAAGTTGTTGCTGATGCCGTAGTAGAGGGATCAATTCCGTGAAGAAAGATCCGGGGCAGAACATTTGTACCCCGTTCATTGTTACGTTCGGTGCTTCTCCTCGTCACGCATTTCGCCGACCCAGGCATTGATTTCTTTCCGTCTGCGAAAGCGCTTCAAAGCTCCTCTGTATTTCTCGAAGGGATTAGTCCCACTGATTGGGCGGATCGGGGTTTGGCCGTTTTTCGCCACAAACTTCACACAATCCTCAACAGTGAGGGCGATGCATTTCTCGACAGAGCTCAGATTCTTCATCTTTACCAACCACCCCTTAAGTGAAGAATAGCAGCTTTACCAAACGCTAAGAGAAGTCGGTGTCAGTGCTTTCGCGTGTAAGTTCGCGCGTACTCTGGTGCCTTTAAACCGGGCATCAGCCGCGCGTCATCAATCGGCTCGCCCGCCACCATCGTCAGCGGCACCACCCCCGCCCAGGTCGGAAACGCATAATCCTCTTCGTCATCCACAGGTGGCCCTTGCCGCACTTTCGCCGAGAACTCCTCAATCGGCAACCGCATGACCAACGTCGCTTTAAGTTCCCTCTCATTCGGCAGGCGCGATTCCACCCATCGCCCGGGCAAAATGTGCTCAGACAAAAGCCGCAAAGCCTCCAGCTTCTCTTTTGGATCATTTACCGCCCGCGCCGTCCCCAGAATCACGACCGATCGATAATTCATCGAGTGATTGAATATCGAGCGGGCCAGCACCAATCCATCCAGCAGCGTAACCGTGACGCAGACCGCGACGCCCTCATCCACCCGTCGCAGCATGCGGCTCGCAGCCGAGCCGTGGATGTAAAGGTTGTCGCCCACGCGGCCATACCCGGTCGGAATCACAAAGGGTTGCCCATCCGCCACAAATCCCACGTGGCAAATAAAGCCTTCATCCAGAATTTGGTAAGCAGCGGCCCGATCGTAAACCGCACGATCAGCTTCGCGGACCAGACGCGTCCGCGCACTCGGAGCAGTGGGTTGTGCCATTCAGGAGAGACTCCCGGCAATCGCGAAGGATGAAAAGAGTGTAGCAGGAGAGCAGCATTTAGCACTTGGCATTTAGCAGTCAGCATTCAGCCACACCAAGGAACTAGCGGCAAATCTTGAGTGATAAACGCCAAAGGCTAATTGCTAAGTGCCAAGTGCTAACAGCTGCTTTTCTCACCAATTCACTTTCATGGCAAACTGAAACTGCCGCGGATCATAAGCCGCTGTCGGCTGCCCCGCATTCGTCCACAGCTGATTCACCGACGCCACGTTGAATTTGTTCACCAGGTTGAACATGTCCGTGATCAGGTCCAGGCTGATCCGCTCGTTGAAGTTAACCCGGCGCGCGAACCGAAAGTCGTTGAACAGCGTCCAGGGTTGCACTCCGGCGTTGCGGGCAAGGTCGCCATCGAGCGCAAGCAGTGTGGTATTCGAGGTTGCCGTAAAGCACGCCTCCTGGAACAACCCAGTCGGAGAGTACTTGGAAGGTACCAGCGGTCCGCACCCATTTCCGGCGGCGGCACCAGTCACCTCATTCGGGCGTGCCGAGGTGGGAGCGAATTGGAAGTTCGTGTTGTCGCCCGTGATGATCAGGAACGGACGTCCCGACGCCACCGATATGATCGGCGCAAACGTCCAATTGCTGAAAAATTTCCTGGCAAAGCCATCTCCGCTCAACTTACCCGACTGGTACACGCCGCTGAATACGAAGCGGTGCCGCTGGTCAAACAACGAGTTTGACCGCTCCAGTTGGGGATAATAAGAGTCTTGCGGCGCCAGCGGAGATTGCAAGTCAGTCGAGTCGTCAATCGCATGCGAATAGGTGTAGGAGGCGAGAAACTGGTAGTGATGACTGAGGGTCTTGCGCAGGTTCGCGGTGAAGCCGCTGTAATTGGAGTTGCCATTGGAATAGTTGGCATCCATGTCGCCGAAGGGAACCACCACGCAGCCGCCGGCAGAATTGAACGGCAGAGTGTTGTCGCATTTTCCTCCAGTGGGACCAAGCCCCAATCCGTCGGCATTGGCCAGAAGGACCGCGTCCTGCAGACAAGGTCCACCGGCCAGCGACGGATTCAATCCCGACGGCCGGAAGAAATTCAACATCGCCGCTGGGGCGAACGCGCCCGTCGGGGTCCCGGTGATCGCCCCAGGGCAAATCTGCACCTGCAACGGGCCGGATGGATACAACGGATTTGTTGGGGAAATGTGGGCGGCATTGGCGAACGCCACCGCATTCTGCCAGTTCTTGACCAGCAAATCTCCGCGCACCGTATTTGCGTTGATAGGCCGGTTCAGGTGCCGCCCACCGTTGAAGTTGTACGCCAGGCTCAAAGCGAAGCCGCCACCAAGGTCCTGCTCAAAAGTCAGGTTCGTTTGTTCGGAGTAGGCATACACAAAACCCTTGCCGATCGGATAGCCAAACGGTTGAAACGCCAGCGGGAAAGGCGATGCCGGGTTCAGGTAATTCTGGTTGATAAAAATCGATTGCGGAAAATTCAACGCCTGGAACTGCTGCTGATTGGGCAAGTATCCAAGATTGGTCGTAAAGGGAGCAGGGATGCAAGTGGGCACAGTTTGAATGCCCTGGAAAATGTTGGTCGCGTTCAGATTCAGTGGGCTGACCGTAGCCGCATTCGTCCCGCAAGGAGCGCCGCCGGCGAACAGCAACTGCCCGCTCTTCGAGCCGTCCGAAGCGTCCCCAAGGAAATAAAGTCCGAGCAGGGGGTGATCGTAGAACATGCCGAACGACGCGCGTAAAACCGACTTCCCATTCCCCTTCGGATCCCAGGCCATCCCGATGCGCGGTTGAATGTTGTTGGTATCGGTTTGAATGCCCTTCTGCAGTCCCAGCGCGTTGTAAGCAGTCAGCGCCAGCGGATCCGGCGGCGCAAACTGCGGCGGGAACTCGATGTCATAGCGCACCCCCAGGTTCAACGTCAGGTTCGGCGTCGTTCGCCACGAGTCCTGGAAATAGACTCCCAGCGGCTTGTTCGAAAACGAGTCGTTAGGATTTCCAATGCCCTGAATAAAATCCTGCGGAACTCCCAAACCGTAGGCCTGCACTCCAGACAGCCCTGGAATGGCCTGCTGCAGGCTCGCCGGCAGAGAATTGAAAATTGAACTGGGGATCACCTGGGCAGCGCTGAGCGCCCCCATGTCATACACGCCGCCGTAGTTCACGGTAAACGTCGCCGTGGTTGGAATATAGTTGAAGTCCACGCCGAACTTCATCCCGTGCCGCCCGCGCGTCCACGAAAAATTGTCGGTGAACTGGTACCGCTGTTCGACGCGCTGAATATAGGAATACGGTTCGCGCCCAAAGTATGCAAAACCGGGAATGTTCACCGCGACATCGGAGCCTCCAGGCGCGTCCGAGTAGAAATAGGACAACCCACGCCTCGCGTACTGGAAACGAAACTCATTGACCTTGTTGTTGCCAATGGTCCAGGTATCCTGAAAAACTCCAGCAACATCACGATAAGTCTGCTGCGAAGTCCTCGAGAATGAGTTCTGTCCGAATGTCTGATTCTCACCATTGACCTCGATCCCGGTCACCGTGCTGGGGCTGACGTTCGCCCGCAGCGTGATCCGATTGTTGGCATTGATGTTGTGGTCGATTCGCAATGAATAGAGGCTCGTGCCCTCGGAAACCGGGAAGTTGCCCACTTGCGCATTCAGCGTCTGAAACTGCGAGGGCAAGCCGTGGCACAGTGTGTTGCCGGGATTGCACGAACTGGGAAACTGGGTCAACGGACTGGTTCCGTTCGACGGAATCGGAATCGCCCCAAGTTGCGCCAGCAACCCAAACGACTGCGGATAAGAACCGTTCAAAGCAATCGCAGACGATCCCCCCGCCAGAAACGCGTACTGTTGCAGAAGCGCCGGTGGCAATCCCGGCGTGCCCAGAAAGGCAGCTTGTTGAGGCGTGACCTGAATATTGAAGGTACCGGGAGGTGCAAGCCCGGGAGCGAAGATGTTAGTGGCGTCGAACGGAACCAGCCCAAAGTTGTTCTCCCCAATAACCGAGAAGCCAGTCTCCTGCCGCCGCGTGATCTCGTAGGCAAAGTAATAATAGGTCTTGTCCTTCTTGATCGGTCCACCGAACGCTGCCCCAGCCTGCACTCGCGTATAAGCCGGCTGCGGAACATTGCTGAACGGGTTCGTGGCCTGGATGTATCGATTCCGCAAATAGCCGTAGGCATCGCCGTGGAACTGATTGGTTCCGGAGCGGGTAATGATGTTGATCACGCCCCCGGAAGCTTGCCCATATTCCGCCGCGTAACTGTTGGTAATGATCTGGAACTCCTGCACCGCTTCCTGCGAAACGGTAGAGCGGACGCCATTGGTCGCGTTGTCTATCGCATTGGCGCCATCCACGTTCACCAGGTTCGACCGCGCCCGCTGCCCGCTGATGTTGAGCCCCGACGTGGGCGCTGCCCCGATGCTGGGAGCGTTGTCGAGCAGCACCTGCGAATCCGTCAGCGCGAAGTTGATGTAGTTGCGGCCGTTGATGGGAAGGTTATCGATGCGCGTCTGCCCAATCGTGTCCGTGGTAGAGGTTCGCGTCGTCTCCACCAACTCCGCCGCCGAGCTCACATTGACCACTTCCTGCGTCCCCGCAACCGCGAGCGTGATTGGCAAATCCGCCACTTCTCCAACCGTAATGACCACGTTCTCAATCGTGGTTTTCGCGAATCCCGCAGCCTCCGCAGTGACCTGATAAGTTCCCGGCGGCAACAACGCGATGCGGTACTCACCCTGCCCATTCCCGGTTCCGGGACGCTCCACCGCTCTCGCCGGATCTCGCGCCGTCACCGTGGCGTTCGTCACCAGACTGTTCTTCGAGTCCTTCACCGTCACATGCAGATCGCCAGTGGCCGAGCTTTGGGCGAAGCCAAATGTAGTCAGAGTCAGCGTTAGAACCAGTAGCGAGACGAGCTTCCGCATGGTCATAAAGTTCCTCCATAAGCGTGACTGACGAGGAAGACGCCCGGCTTTTGCGGGCAGGAGGCCATAGCCAGTCCGAATTGGTCGGCAGGCTTCAGAGCAAACATTCGTGAGAAGGCACGTTCGGCTGCTTTGTACATCAAGCCCCAGCCAGAAAGCAAGACAGATTACCAAGGAGCATCGGATTGGTTAAATGTAGCCGCGAGCGTTCAGGCGTTAGAAACACGTAGGGGCGGACGCCCCCGTCCGCCCACCGATGCAAAGCACCGCACCCTGCCACGAAGCCGCGACGACGAACTCGTCAGTGTGAGCGCGTGAGGACCAGAATTTCGACGACAAGGTGAATGAAAGCTCCAGGTCGTTAGCCGCGAAGCGGCGTAAGAATGCAGCCCACGGCGTAAAGAGGATGCGGAAAAACTCCGATTCACGCAGGTTTTGGGTAGGGCCCGACTTCAGTCGGGCCGCTAAGTGTTGACAATGTGTCGGCGCTTCAGCGCCTGAGGTAAGCTCTTCGCTTCCCCAACGACTTTTTCCGCAGCCTCGTAAGCCGTGGGTAAAAACGGAAAGCCGATAGAGCCCCCGCGGGGCGAAAGACCACTTCTCACTTCAAACGTCATCTCGCTCAAGGGCGGCTATCCAATGAGCCGGTGCCGTGATGTCCACACGAAGTGGCGAAGCCCCATAAGCGCTAACCTAAGCAGAATTCCGTCCTGCTTGCCCGTGACTCGCGCAAGGCCTGTCAAGCGTTGATCTTGCCCTGCAAGCAGTAGGACCTACCCCAACCCCACCGTGGGTGCGATAATTTCGGTAACGAAATCCTCCTGCAACTTATGAAGCGCCACGTCCTCATGTACGGGTTGATCGGTGGAATCTTGATTGCTCTGCTCCGGTGGACCGAGTATCAGTTCCTGGTCGTCGAACATTCCATCGAAATCTATGGCGGACTGATCGCCGCGACCTTTGCCGGTCTTGGCATCTGGCTTGGCCTCAAGCTGACAGCAAAACGCCAGACAATTGTTGTGAGGGAGGTCCGCGTCCCTGCCGAGGGACCGTTCATCCCTGATGAAAGAAAACGTGAGGACCTCCATATCACTCGCCGTGAGCTTGAGATCCTTGAACT
>DATHPO010000314.1:0-5672 GCA_035483835.1 Terriglobales bacterium | reverse complement strand
CGGGTACCCGGCGTTGTCCAGACCGACCTGTTGAACAACGGTCTGATACCCGATCCTTTTTACCAGGACAACGACACGCGATTGCAATGGATCGGCCTTGCCGATTGGGAGTATCGAACCAGGGTTGACGTGGATGCTGCGACAGCCTCGCGCGAACACATCGACCTGGTTTTTGAGGGACTGGACACGTTCGCGGACGTCTATTTGAATGACAAACAAATTCTTCATGCGGACAACATGTTTCGAAGCTGGCGCGTGCCTGTCAAAAACATTCTGAAACCTGGCGCGAATACTCTTCAAGTGGTTTTTCATTCCCCTATTACGTCAATGATACAACAGGTGAAAGCGCTGCCGTACGAGTTGCCGTCTATTTCAACGCACAACACTGGTAATGAAGAAAACATTGCCACCGCGCCTTATACAAGGAAGGCGCCCTATCAATATGGTTGGGATTGGGGACCGCGGTATGTGACCGAAGGAATCTGGCAACCGGTGCGCTTGGAGGCGTGGGATGCACTGCGCATTGAGAACTTTCACGTTCACCAACTCAGGATTGGCAAAGAAACCGCGTCGGTCACAGCGGAGGTCACAATCGATGCAAGCCGCTCGGTCCCGGCCACCGTCGAGATCAGCTACGCGGAGTTGAACGGCGCTCCATTGCCTACCATTAAGCAAGCTGTCCAACTCGATTCCGGAATCAATCAAGTCTTAGTGCCGATTCGCATTGCGAACCCAAAACTCTGGTATCCGACAGGCTATGGAGCACAAGATCGATACTATTTTTCGGTGGCAGTGCGCCGAGGGCGTGACGTCGAGGCTCAGGCAACCTTAAGAACAGGATTGAGGTCGGTCGAATTAAGACGGGAAGTCACGAAATCAGGCAAGAGCTTCGAGTTCGTCGTGAACGGTGTTCCGATTTTCGCGAAGGGCGCCGATATGATTCCGTTCGATAGCTTTCCAAACCGTGTGACTCCGGAAAGTCACCGTCAGATTTTGGAATCGGCGAGCGAAGCGCATATGAATATGGTGCGTGAGTGGGGCGGCGGCTATTACGAATCGGACGATTTTTATGAGATTTGCGACGAACTAGGCATCATGGTTTGGCAGGAATTCATGTTCGGCGGCGACATGGTTCCCGGCGGTGTGGATTTTCAAGACAATGTAAGGAAAGAAGCGATCGAGCAGGTAACGCGGTTACGAGATCATCCGAGCGTCGTGCTGTGGTGTGGCAACAACGAAATCGAAACTGGCTGGGTTCACTGGGAGGATCGCCAAGCCTTCAAGGAAACAGTGTCGCCGGCTAACCGCGAGAAGGTGTGGCAGGACTACGTGGTGCTATTCCACGGAATCCTGCCAGCGATAGTCAGCCGGTATTCTGACCCAGTCCCTTACTGGCCAAGCTCGCCCAGCGCAGATTTCGAAGACCCGCCTGATAGTCAAACCAACGGAGACATGCACTACTGGAAGGTGTGGCACGCCCTGGCCCCGATCGAAGAATATACGCACCAGTTTCCGCGATTCATGTCTGAGTACGGATTCCAGTCTTTTCCAGAGATGCGAACGATTCGTTCGTTTGCGAAGCCCGAGGATTTGGATATCCGTTCCGCAACGATGCAGGACCACCAGAAAAACCACGGCGGCAATGAACGCATTTTGACGTACATGCTCCGCTGGTATCCGGAGCCCAGGGATTTTGCTTCATTTGTGTACCTTGGCCAAGTGCTGCAGGCCGAGGCTATTAAAGTAGGCGCGGAGCACTTGAGGAGACAACGTCCTAACACGATGGGATCTCTCTACTGGCAGCTGAATGATTGCTGGCCGGTAGCTTCGTGGGCGAGCATCGATTACTTCGGACGTTGGAAAGCGCTTCAATATTACGCGCGCCGGTTCTACGACGATGTGATTGTGTCGCCTTACGAGCATGACGGGAAGGTGGATGTATACGTTGTATCGGACAAGTTGGAGCCGCTGGCGGGGCAAATCCGCACGCGATTGCTCGATTTTTCTGGAGCGGTTTTGCTGGACAAGACTCAGGACGTCCGGGTACCCGCTCAATCCAGCGCAGTGTATTTTACGTTAGAGAAGAAGGAGCTTCTGGCGAATGCGGATCCCAGGAAGACGTTCCTGGTGTTCGATTTGCAAGTTGCGGGAAAGAAGGTCTCGTCCAATCTGCTCTTCTCCGACACGATGCACAATATCGATCTCCCTACGGCGCACGTCGATGCCTCTTTGGAAAGTAGTGGCGACGGCTATTCCGTGACCCTTCGTTCTCCGACGCTCGCGAGGAGCGTGTATGTTTCTTTCGGCGATTTGGACGTGCGGACTTCGGATAACTATTTTGATCTTCTGCCGCGAGAAGCGGTGACGATCGAATTAAAGACGTCCGCTTCGCTCGATCAGCTTAAGCAGTCAATTCAGGTTTTATCGCTTACCGACGCTTTTCCGGCTGCCGAAACAATGCATTAAAATATGGATACGCTGTACGACATCGCTACTTGGTGCTCGCGGAGCTTGCCCTCGATTCGTCTAACGTCAGGCTGCCGCGAAGCTCGATGTCCTGGCTCGACCGTCCCACCAGCACGTTGAACTCGCCCGGATCCGCGCGCCATTGTTTTGTAGCGGCGTCGTAGTATGAGAAGGCGCGTCGATCGAGAGTAACGGTCGCCGTCTTCGTTTCGCCAGGTTTGAGATCGATTCGCACGAAACCTTTCAATTCCTTCGCTGGACGCGGCACTTTCGAGTGGGAATCGGCGACATAGACCTGGGCGACATCAGCGCCCTCTCGGGCGCCCGAATTCCTCACGTCGAACGCTACCTCGTAGAGTGGCCCAGACGCTTCGCCGGATGGGTTGGCATTGACGGACTTCACGCGGATGTTGCTGTAGCTGAACGTGGTATAGGAGAGGCCATAGCCGAAGGGAAAGAGCGGCTTCGTGCCATTGTGCTCGTAGCCTCGATAGCCGACGAAGACGCCTTCTTTGTAAACGACCCGATTGGTGCCAGCGGTAGGATAGTAGCTGTCGTGAACGGGATTGTCTTCCCACCGTCGCTCAAACGTTGCCGGGAGGCGGCCCGAAGGATTTGCGTCGCCAAAGAGAATGTCTGCGGCAGCCTTTCCTCCCTCTTGTCCCGGATACCAAACCTGCAACAGCGCGGGGGTACGATCGATCCATGCATTCATGTCCACGCCGCCCCCGGAAGTAAGCACGACGACGGTATTCTTGTTCGTTGCGAGCATTTGTTGAATGAGTTCATCTTGTCCAGGGGGCAGCCGAAAAATGCGATCCGCGCCTTCGCTCTCAGATTCGGGGTCAAAGCCGGCTGCGACAATGACAACGTCGGCCTTTGCGGCCAGAGTCTTAGCGTCTGGAGTGACGTATCCTCCCTGTCGCACAATTCCCATGCGCAGATGTGCGCCAATCCATGTCGACCGGCCATGATGCTCCAGGATCACCTTGTGGGGATTCGCGTCGAGCGACAGGTTTGCGACGCCGAGAAGCTCCTTCGAATCGGTCCAATCGTCCAGGACAAGTTTGCCGTCGACAGAGGCGCGATAGTAGCCGCCGTCTTCTCCTGAAGAGCCGACGAATAGATCGTACTTCCCCCCTTCACGAGCCGTGAAATATCCGGTCCACCGGGCCGAGAGGGGTTGCTCGGGAAGGATGTTTTTCGCGGGCGCACCGAAATCGACGTGCAGTTCGTTACGGGAAATGATCGCCTGTCCTTGCAAGTCCGGCGTCGCAAAATATTCTGCTTTGAGCCCAGGTGCACCGCCCGACGCCTCGGTTGTAAAGAACGTGCCGTCTGCCAAATCCATCAGGCTCGGCACACCGGGGCTGTAATAGACTTGGGCGGCGCTTCCGAAGTAGTCGCTGATTCCTTGCACGAAGCTCACCGCTTGAAACGGCAGCACACGAGCGCTGCCCCCACCAACAGGGACAGGGGGATACGCGCCCGGGCCCACCACCAGAACGGATTTGACGCCTTCTTTCTTCAAGGGCAGCAAGTTGTTCTCGTTCTTGAGTAACACGGCGCCTTCCAGGGCGGCATCGAGCGCGACCTGGTCGCCTTCGCGGTTATAACGCGAGATCGAAAGATCAGTCTGGTCACGGTCGAGCCATCCAAACCGAATTGCTGTGCGAAGAATGCGGCGAACCTTGTCGTCGATCGTCGCGACGCTGACCAAACCCTCCTGAATTGCGGGAAGTAGCTTTTCGCGGTTGAAGAACAAGCCTGAGGGCATCTCAAGATCGAGCCCACCGTTGGCTGCGGCTACGGCGTCGTAGGTTGACGTCCAGTCAGACATCAGGATACCGCTGAAACCCCACTCTCCCTTGAGGATGTCGACGTTGGCGTGCTTATTTTGGGAGAGATGGCTTCCGTTCAGGAGGTTGTAGGAATCCATCACAGCACCGACGTGGGCTTGCTTTACGGCAGCCTCGAACGCCGGAAGATAAATCTCCCGGATCGTGCGCTCGTCAACAATCGCATCTGTATTGTGGCGGTCAAACTCTGAATTATTTGCCAGGAAATGCTTTACGGTGGCGCTGACGCCCTCGCTCTGCATTCCCTCGATATACCCGACCACAATCTGCGAAGCGAGATACGGATCCTCGCCCAGGTATTCGAAGTTTCGGCCGTTCATCGGAGCGCGATAAATATTGACGCCCGGTCCGAGCATAAAGTGAACGCCCTTCGCGCGCGCGTCCCTTCCAATTTCCTTCCCGACGCGGCTGGCCAATGCGGGATCCCATGACGCCGCCAAGCCAATCCCGCCTGCCATCGCGGTGGCAGGCCCGTAGTTGCGAACACCGACAGGCCCGTCCGCCATCTTGAATGGCGGCAGCCCCAGCCGGGGGAGAGAACGGATGAACATGTCGTCGATTCCGCCAAGCATGTCAACCTTCTCTTCGAGCGTCATCCGACTAAGAATGGCGTTCACGCGTTGCTCGACATCATCCGCTGCTGACGAAGCAGCCGGAGCCGTCGCATACGAAGCCCACATAAAGACAAGCGCGAGCGCAACACCGAGTTTGCGCAACGGATAGAATCGGTTCATTGGCACTCTTCTCATGGGCTCTCCAGTTCGGTTCAGAACTTTTTCACGACGTCACCTGCCGCTATAGCCGTGTCCTATCTGACCGTTCGCTTACTTCTGCGAATCTTGGGTTTGGCTGGCAGGTTTTTGCAATCTGCGAAATAATTCCATTTCCTGGCTCGCATCAGCGGACTTACCCTGCTTTCGATACAGGCCAGCCAGACCGAAATGCGCCTGCGCGGCGAGTGGAGTTTCTTTTTCGAGTTTGAGAACATGGATCCAAGACTTCTCTGCCAGAGCATCATCACCATCGAGGGACGCAGCTTTGCCGAGCTGGTAAAGAGTCTCCGGCATGTCTTGCCTTAACTGGTCAGAACGAACAAGCGCCAGGCGAGCATCATGGAACTTGCCCAGCTGCAAGAGCGCTTCGCCGAGGCGGTAAGCGGCTTCCGCACTTCCGGGCTGCGCCTCAGTTTCCAGACGAAACTGTTCCTCAGCTTTATCCCATTGCTGGGCTCGAGCGTAGAGCTCGCCGAGTTCGAGATGCAGATTCGCTGTCTGAGGACGCAAACGCAGCGCTTCGAGAAATTCTTTTTCCGCATTGGGCAGGTCGCGAAGCGCGGCGTAGTCCTGA
>DATHPO010000313.1:0-23335 GCA_035483835.1 Terriglobales bacterium | reverse complement strand
CGCAGATCCAGTCGGTTTTTTCAGGTCTGGTTGCTCTGCCGGTTACCCGGCCTGGCTGATCACCCAATCTACTTCGGACTGGCTAATTTTATTTGAACCAATCCTTTCGATCGTCGACGGCGCCAACGTAAATGCTATCGTCCGTTCTTGTCAATGCCCCTTTTTGGTGCAAAGTCCTGCTTCTTCGGGAGGTTCCTGAGAAATTGCAATCGATTGAGTTGGGGCAGGTTGCTGATCTGAAATTTAAATCTTCCCCTTTTTCCACAGATCCTTGCACACTGCGAATTTTGCCGCGGGAACCAGCCAAGCACCTTGACGACGCGGAAGTTCTCACGCATGTTATATTTTGGATGGTCAGGGTGGTCGGATGTCGCATCTCGTAGCCTATGTTGACGGCGGCTCTTTGGGAAATCCCGGGCCGTCCGGTATTGGCGTAGTTATCGACGGCGTCGAGGGCGGCACGATCAGAATCGCCAAATGGATTGGCCACCAGGATAACAACGTGGCGGAGTACGTCGCCCTGCTCGAGGCCTTGCAGCATGCCCTGGCCCTGAAGGCCCAAGCGCTTCACGTTTACTCCGACTCTGAAGTGGTGGTCAAGCAAATGACCGGCGATTACAACTGCCGCAGCCCTCGCTTGTATTCTTTGAACTGGATCTGCCGCAAGCTCGCCAGTTCCTTCGATTTCTCCATCTCCCACGTTCCTCGCGAGCACAACGCGGAGGCCAACGGCTTGGCCAGTTCCGCGATCCGCACCCAGCTTTCCGTGGTCTGCCCGTAGATTTCGCATCCTTGAGATTATCTGAAATTTCCTCGGCGTCGTCGCTTGCAGCACAGCATGAACCAGACATGCGGTCGGCTTGAAGTGGCGCCACACAAATCGGATGGTGGTTCCGACGGGCTGGGGTTAGAATAATCACGTTTCCGGCTAGGGCTTGTCCCAATGAGCCAAGGCCAACCTCGCAAGAGGCCGATTTCGATTATCGATTCCTGGAGGTGTGTGATGGCGACAGTGAATCCGACCGAAGGGTTGCGTGGAGGTGGCACGATCATGAAGAAGGGCGCGGGCTGGTTTACGGCGATGGCCGTTGTGTTCATCATCCTTGGGATCATGGCCATTTTGGAGCCTGGGATTGCGGGCTTGGCAGCGACCATCCTGGTAGGGTGGCTCCTGATTTTTGCTGGTGGGGCGCACCTGGTCGCGGCGTTCAGCGGCGGTGGAGCAGGGCGCGTGATCTGGCAGGTGATTCTCGGAATTATCTACGTCATCGGCGGATTTTACTTTCTGACCCATCCGCTGCTGGGACTAGGGACGCTGACTCTGTTCCTGGCGGGAATTATCGTAGCGGAGGCGGTCCTGGAATTCATCGCCTATTTCCAGACTCGCGGCGAGAGTGGCTCCGGGTGGCGGCTGGTGAATGCGCTGATCACACTTCTGTTGGGCGGACTGATCTGGATGCACTGGCCGTCAAGTTCGGTCTGGGCGATCGGCACGCTGTTAGGCGTGAACCTGCTCATGACAGGAATGTCGCGATTAATGCTGGGGATGGCGGTGCGAAAGCTGGCAGGCCGAGTGGAGGGCAGTAACAAGCTCGCCGCCTGATCAAATATTCTCTTCCTGGGCGAGGCACGGAAGTCGAAGCCTGCGGTGTCGGCGCCGCAACCTCAAGTGGCGTGCCGATCTTGGCTGGAGAAGACGCATTGTTGTGGAGCGGCCTACCTAACAGGTTGAGTCCTGGCAGGCATCACGCAATCGTTGGGTTGAGTCGCGCTTGGATCTTCTCCAGTAGTCCAGCACAGGCTTCCCCCGCATCGCGGCTGGAGAAGTCGCTGCCCAGTTCGATCATCGGGACTTTGGCACACGCAGCCTGGAAGCCGGGATGCGTGGCCGCGAATGAGGTCAGTTCCGGGCCGATCAGCACCAGATCGAAATGCGAGACCCGCATCAGGATCAGAGCGTCGCCCAGGCGGCTGCAGGTATGGACGTGGTGCCCGGTGCGGTGCAGCAGCTCGCGTAAGCAGGCGAGAACGTCGGCATTGCCATCCAGGCAAAGAACACTTCGGCCGGTGGAAACAGGGGTCTCGGCCTTGGCTCCTCGGTGGTAAAACGCGGCGACTGCGTTCTCCTCCGACTCGTGCGCGTCGAATAACTTCGTCAGCTGCGACAGTTCCAGAACCTTGCGTACGTGTTCCGGCACATTGCAGAGCTTCAGGTCGCCGTGGACTTGGCGGGTGCTGGTGAGGCTGCGAACAATAGTCCCGAGGCCGCTGCTGTCAATGAAACCGACCTCGCCCAAGTGCAGGACTATGGCACGGCGATCGCGCAATAGCCAGGTGACGTGGGAGCGCAGAGACTCGCTCTCGCTACCCGCAACGATCCTCCCGTTGCAGCGCACGATGGTGACACGTCCGACTTCGCGGGTTTCAAGAGACAGGCGCATAAGCCTCCGACGCGGATAGGATCAAGTCGGCGAAACCGCCACATTATAGCCTGAAGAGCGCGAATTGGTGGTACGAAAAACCGTGCGGCGATTTCGCGAGCGCGCTGCAAACCTTGAAATTCGCCGGAATGACTGCTTTGGTTCCCTTCCGAACAGCCATGCGCCGGCTCTCCGCTATCTGCTAAGCTGGCCACAGATCCGGCTGATTTCCGCCTGCAAGAGCCAGGAATCAGGGCCATGGTGCTCACCTCACACGATAACGACGGACGGTCAATAATCTCGTTCACTTCCTTTAATCCTGGATCACACGTCACGTTCGCGCTCTTTTTCTTTCCGCTGGAGGATTGATGAATCGATTGCGTCGTTTTCGTGCAGTTTCTTGGCTTCTTCTTGCGGCCTTTCCCCTGGCGGCGCAGACCAAGGAGCAACTCAATTCAGCGCATGTTGGGCGGGTTACGGACTGGAGTTACGGCCACGTTGTGGTTAGTGGTGGAGCCTCGGCTGCCAACTTGGAGGCCGCGAGAACTGAGCCGCGAATTCTTTTCCACCTGGTCGAACGCAATCTGCTAAGTGTTCATGAGGGCACGCTATCCTCCGCTGCCCTGCTTGACCCGGAGAATCATGTCGCGGCGATTCCACCAAGACACCCCATAATCATTGACGGCACCAACGTACGAAACATGAAAAAGAAGAATCTGAGGACCGACTGGAGCCTCAGCTTGGGCACGGGTAGTGTGGCACAAGCCATGTTTCCCGCCAAGTTCGGATTCGACATCAACGGTGCACCGAGCTGCGCCAATGATTTTGTGGTGTTCGGCCTGAACGTCGCTGGCGTCACCAACGGCCAGGCGAATGTAGTCGGGGTCAATAACCTGTACGCGGGAACCGGAGGACTTTGTGGCGCCAATCCCACAGTCAACTGGGCTTACAACGGAAGCACGGCTGCAGGTTCGGTGTTGACCTCCTCCTCGATTTCGCTCGACGGCACAAAAATTGCCTATGTGGAGAGCGCCGCTGCATCTTCCATTTTCCATGTGCTCACCTGGAAGGCTGGACAAGGGAGCTCCGCGACTTCAGCTGCTGCCCCCACACTCAATGGCGCCTGCACGGCCACTTCTTCTTGCTTAAAATCGGTGACTTACTCCACGACCGCAACGGACACGCTGGCATCCGCATGGGTGGATTACCAGACTGACAAAGCTTTCGTGGGCAGCGATGACGGCAAGATATATCGGATCAGTTGCGTCTTCACTTGTGCGCTCAACGCGCAGCCCACAGTGGACTGGACTTTCATCCTTCCCGTCGCGGGCACAGGCGGCGCGTCGGCCACGCCGAACGGCCCGGTTTATGACTTTCCTAGCGGGCGCTTATTCGTCGGTGATCAACTGGGCGAGGTTTGGGTGATCAATGCCAGTGGCGCGACGGCCACTCTCAATGCTGGGCCAGTGATGATCGGTGGCGGAGGGTGCACCACCGCTCATCCCCCTGGGCGCACGGGCACCGGCGCAGACTGCACGGCTACCGGAACTGCCTACGGTATTCCCGACTCGATCATTATGGATGCCTCCGGCGGGAGCCAGAGAATCTTTGCGATATCTGGCAACGACGGTACTGCGGGGGCGAGCGCAGTGCTGGCTCAACTGAAGATGAATCTTACCGCATCGGTAAGCGTCCCGATCGGCCTCGGAGGCGTCAATCTCCATACCGGTGCCTTTGACAACGGATATTGGGGCATCACTCCTACTTCGGGTGAATTGTTCGTGTGTGGAACCGGCCCCACCGATACGACGCCTACACACTATTGGATTGGCTTCACTTCTTATCCCGCGATGAACTCCACTCCCACGGGACACTTGCAACGTTTCAACGTCGCGAATCTCCCTTGTGCTCCCTACACCGAACTCTACAATCCCAATTTGGCCCTCGGGGGCAACCCGAACGACCACGATCTCCTGATGAGCGGGCTGGTTGGTGCGGGTGCGGACGGATACGTGATCACCAACGACATCAGCTCCGGGAGCATTACTGCCGGCCTCAATAGCACCAACTACCCGGGGGGAATCAGCGGCATCATCGTCGACAACGTCAGCACTCAAAATCAGGCTTCCAGCATGTATTTCACTACCCTGACCACCTCCACCGTGGGAACGTGCGGAGGCACCCACTGCGCCGTGAAGCTGCGACAGCTGAATTTGCAATAAGGTCTGGGCAGGATCAATCTTTCTCGTACTGCCAGAGAAACAGGTGTAGAATTCCGCTTTGTAGTTTAGTGCGCGAAGGAGGTGTGTATGTCCGCCCGCCTCGTTTCCCTGCTTGTGGTTCTTGTCGCAGTCCCTGCCTTCAGCCAACAGCCGTGCCTTTCTCAGCGAATCAACCAGAGGATAGATTCGCGCGAACAAAGGATAAGCCAGATTGCGCGGGAGCCCACACCGGCTGAACTTGACGCGAAGGCGCTCCGGCTCCAGGCAATCCAGCGCGACGCGGAAGAGCTGTCGGGATTGAGCGCATCCGTGCAATCAGATCTGCAGCAGCTCGGGAAAGGCCTCCTCGCCAAAGACTTGGACGCAAGACTGAAAAAGATGGAAAAGCTTTCCAAGAGGCTGCGCCAGGAACTCGAGCAGTAGCCTCGCCTCTTTGCGCGTCGGACAAGTTCGCAACGCCATGATCGTTTTCATGTGCATCCTGTGAGAGATTTCTCTTGATCTGCCTCTAAACTAACCAAATGCCATTTTCCGATCTCGCACTGTCAAAACGCCTAGAACGCGCGGAAGGACACGCATGTGTTCAGTACGCCGAAGCACAACATCGTCTATTTCCCAAGAGCGGTGCGGCGTGGATTGAATGTGCCGGGGCATACGCGGTTTTCAATGGCGTCGACTCTCCTATCACTCAGAGTTTTGGACTCGGCCTATTCGAGGAACTGACTTCCGCTTCGCTGGATGTGATTGAGCGCTTTTTTCTCGACCGCGGCGCTCTGGTCCATCACGAAGTGAGTCCTTTCGCGGGGGTGACTGCGCTGGATTTGCTTTGTAAGCGAAACTACAGGCCAATCGAGCTCAGCAACGTACTTTATTGGCAGGTTGAGCAGCCCGCGACTGAACCAGAGGCTGATGTTCGTGTGCGCGTCACGGGTCCAGAAGAGGCGCAACTCTGGTCTGACATTAGCGCCAGGGGCTGGGCACATGAACATCCGGAACTTCGGGAAGTTGTTTTACAGCTCGGCACGATCATCTCAGCACGCGAGGAGAGTCCATGCTTTCTGGCTGAGGTTGACGGTAAACCCGGCGCCGCGGGCATGCTGTCAATACATGACAACGTTGCCTTGTTTGGCGGCGCGGCGACGGTTCCAGAGCTGCGGCGTCGTGGACTGCAAACAGCGCTTCTTCATGAGCGGATGCGCTATGCCTTCGAGCGCGGATGCGACCTGGCAATGATGGTGGCTGTGCCAGGAAGTGATTCCCAGCGCAATGCTGAGCGTAAGGGATTCCGAATCGCTTACACACGAACGAAGTGGCAGTTGTGTTCGTAGGTGAGATCGGACAGGAGACGACTAGAGATACTCAGTTAGGATGCGGCACGTTTGTAAGGCCTGGAGGTTTGCTGAATCGCGCGGCAGATAGCGGGCCCATCATCGTCAAAGCAACAATCGAGTGCCCCAGCATCCAACGCTTCGGTCCACATGACGTCGTCTGGCGTATGGTGCGTGCAAACGATTTCCATGCCCTCACGGCGCAGCCCGACGATTTCCTCAAACGTTACCAACTGCAGGTCCAGGACTCCGATCTGGATGGGAAACTGCGATACGAGCCTCCGAAGTTCCAGCACTGACTGCACGATAAACACCGCCTCAGAAACCGACTGAACCTTGGAGACCAGATTTTGCGCACGCGCGAGATCTTTTTGCAGGATTACGATCGCGTTGTGCATGTGGCAACTCCTCCCGCCCGCGAATCAAGCCCGAGTCGCGCGAACACACCCACCCGCAGTGACTTCACCAGGCGGATCTCATGTCACTGGATGTGCCCCCGGCCGCGGGCACGTAACACTTCAGGGTGTAATCCATCACCATACGATCGGCATTGAAGCGCCAGCCGAGAGTGCGGATGGTTCGCTTCATGCGCTTGATCCAGCCGCGCGGCAATCCGTCACGATCGCGCTGGTAGTAGAGCGGAATTACTTCGTCCCGGAGCGCGCGGTGCAAATCCTCGCCGTCGCGCGTGTCGTGCACGCTCATGTTAGCGTGCGTTCTGCCCGTCCCGATGGCGAATCCATTCATGCCGTCGTAGGCCTCGGCCCACCAGCCATCGAGCACGGAAAGATTCAGTCCGCCGTTCAAGACCACCTTTTGACCACTCGTACCCGATGCCTCGAGCGGACGCCGCGGGTTGTTCAGCCAGACATCAACCCCCTGCACGAAATGACGCCCGACGTTAATGTCATAGTCTTCGACAAAGACGAACTTATCTGCGAACCGAGAGTTGCGCATCAATTCAGCGATCTGCTGCAGAACCCGCTTCCCGGGCTCATCGTTAGGATGCGCCTTGCCGGCAAAGACGAACTGCACCGGCCGTTTGGGATCGTTCACCATGGACGCGAGGCTCTCAATGTCGCTCAGAATCAGGTTGGCTCTCTTGTAAGTCGCGAAGCGGCGGGCAAAACCGATGGTCAGCGCGTCCGGACTGAGCACCCTGCCGAGCCTCTGCAAGACCTCTCGGGATTCTCCGCGGCGCTCCGCCTGCTCCACGGCGCGACGGCGTACGAATTCGAGAAGCTGCGATTTCAGGCTGAGGTGCGTCTCCCAGAGCTCACCGTCATCCACGCTCTCGATGCCTTCCCAGATGCGAGCTTCGCTGCTGTGCTGATGCCAGTTCGTGCCCAGGTGGCGGTCGTAGAGCCGAAACATTTGCGGCGCAAGCCATGAAGGAACATGGACTCCGTTTGTGATGTGGCCGATCGGAACTTCGTCTTCCGGCTTGCCCGGACAGAGCCCCGTCCACATCGCTCGGGACACTTCGCCGTGCAGGGCGGAAACCGCGTTGGCGCGGCGTGAAAGTCTCAAGCCCAGCACGGTCATGCAAAATGTCTCGTGCTGGTTGTTTGGATCCTCGCGTCCCAGCCCCATCAGGCTTTCCTGGGAAAGGCCCATCGATTCGCGCATCGGTCCCAGATGCTCTTCGATGAGATCCACATCAAAGCGATCGTGACCGGCGGGAACAGGAGTATGCGTGGTGAAAACGACCTCCCGCGACACGCGCGGTGCAGCGGCGTCGAATCCAATGCCCTCTTCTTCCATGCGCATCCGGATCGCTTCCAGCACTGCAAATCCGCTGTGCCCTTCGTTCAGGTGAAGAACGCCCGGCACGATGCCCATGGCTTTAAGGGCGCGAAAGCCTCCGACGCCAAGCACCAACTCCTGCCGGATTCGAGTGCGCGCGTCTCCGCCATAGAGGCGGGAAGTCAGTTCGCGGTCGTCGGGAGCGTTGCCTTCGACATCCGAATCGAGGAGGAAAAGGTCGCAGCGTCCAACTTTCACGCGCCAGACTTTGGCATGAATCGAACTGCCGCGAGTTTCGATTTGCACCACAACCGGCCGCCCGTTCTTGCCGATGGCAGCTTCCAAAGGAAGTTGACTGACGTCCGTCTCAAGATATTCTTCCTGCTGCCAGCCTTCGCGATCCAGGCGCTGGCGAAAATATCCTTGCCCGTAAAACAAGCCGATGCCGACCAGTGGAATCGCGAGATCGGATGCGCTCTTGATATGGTCTCCGGCCAGCACGCCGAGTCCGCCGGAATAGACTGGAAGCGATTCGTGCAACCCGAACTCCGCGGAAAAGTAGGCCACGGGACAAGGCCGCAAGACGCCGGCGTGCCTTGTTCCCCAGGTGCGGTCGGCCTGCAAATATTCCTGCAAGCGGCGACAGGCGTAGTTAATGCGGCTGTGCAGCACGAGTTCAGCGGCGCGACTTTCCAGTTTCGCCAGCGGAAACTCCGCCAGCAGCGAAACCGGATTCTGGTTCAGCTGCCGCCAGCGCACGGGATCGAGATCGCGGAACAAGCTTGCGGCATCGTGGTCCCAACTCCACCACAGGTTGCGAGCCAGTGCCCACAGGCGTTCCTGGGCAGGCGCGATGAAGCGATCCAGCGTGCGCGCTTCACTCACGACCGGAGCGACCTGGGCCGCGGCCTCAGCCAACATGCGAACCTCATCTTCACGAAAAATTCGAGGCTCGATAGTTTGCACTATCAGAACGCCCTGCAGAACTCCTCGATCGATCAGCGGCACCCCGAGAAACGATTGATAAGCATCTTCGCCGGCTTCCCGAAAATACTTGAAACGCGGGTGACTCTGCGCCTGCTCCACAGCTACGGGCCTCACCTGTTCCGCCACCAGGCCAGCCAGTCCTTCGTGGATCGCCATTCGGAGATTGCCAATACACTCCCGCCGCAGGCCAACCGTCGCGGCCAAAACTAAATTGGCCCGGTCCGGCTCCAGCAGATACGCCGAACAGACGTCGGTCTCAAATCGCTTGGCAATCAAAGCGACGACGTTCATCAGGGTCTCGGCAGGTTGGCCCTCGGCCGCGGCAAGGTTGGCGATTTCCTCCAGAGGGAGGACGTGGATGACTTCTCGTGCGTGGCCAGTCGGATCCAAATCTTGTACTTCGCTTTGATTTTCTTCCAATCCCAGGCTCTCTGGTTCCATATTTTATCCGCTAAATTCGGTAGGAGCACCTACCTCGTCATCATAAGACAAGCTGAAACGACCAGCCGCCAAAACACACTTCCGCGATCGAATCACGCGGCAATTGCGCGTGCCACCCTCCCGAGCTAACTTTACGTGCGCCCTCACACCGAGTCCAATCGAAATTATCGATGGTGAACATAAATGAGTATAGAAGGAGGGATTCAAGAACGGGTGTACTCGCCAACGTAGGCAACAAACGAACGTAACAGACAAGTCAAGACATTCTCTTTGACTTGACTGCTTTTGGCCAGCCACAAATCGTGGACAGAGGACATGCTCGATAGACTCAAGCGCCGAATCTCTCGGCTGCGCGGGCTTTCGCTCTTGCAGCCTCTTCTTCCCGATTCTTTGGCGGCGCGTTGGTTTGCAGCGAACGGAGAAAGTGAGTTGAGACATCGGCTACTTGATCGACTGCAGCCAGGAACGAGGCTTCGTTTGCTTTCGACGGTTTGTTAAAACCGCTGATTTTTCTCACGAACTGGAGCGACGCGGCACGAATTTCTTCGTCCGTGACCGGCGGATCGAAGTTGAAAAGAGTTCTTATATTCCTGCACATTCGGTATGACCTCAAATCTCGGAATCCCCATGCGCCGTGAAAGCGCCAATGTTTCCCATCACGTTTTATCTTAAACCACTCCACGTTTTGGGTGAACAAGAAGCCAGAAGACCGAGACTTCTATTGCGGCAATCCGAGCCGGCGCATCAAATCCGCATAGCGGGGATCCGAGCGTATGGAATCGAGCGCCGGATAGCGGATGCAGAAGAGGATTTCATCGTCTTCATTGGAGAAAGCCTTCTCCAGGTATTCGAATGTCTTGTCACGATTTCCCAAGAGCGCAAAACTTACAGCGACGGCTGCCACGTCATCTTCTTCGGCTGGCACGGCGAGTGTTAGTTTGTTGTAGCCTTGCGCGTCCGGGCTCCACGAGCCTGAAATGTCTGTGTATTTCCTGAATTCACGCACCGCTTCCGCGAACTGACCGGTGGTCGCCAGGAGCTGTGACAGCTTGTAGTGGGCCGGTCCGAATCCTGGATCACGATCCAGAGTCTTGCGGAATTGGGCAAGGGACTCGGGATAACGGTGCGCCACCATGAGCACGGTCGCATAATTCGTGTTGACGATGGAAGACAGCGGGTCGAGCGACAAGGCAACACGAAATTCCTCCAGCGCCTGATCGATCCGTTTTAGCGGAACCAGGTAGCTAAAGGCATAGAAGTAATGAGCGCCGGCGCTATTGGGATTTAATTCGATGGCGCGTGTGTATTCTTGCTGAGCCTCGCTCCACCGCCACGCCATGGAAAGCGCGCCGGCGCGAGCAGTGTGGGCCTCCGGCAGGGAGTCATCCAGTTCGAGCGCCTTCCGGCTCGCTTCGTCCGCCAGCAGACGCGCCTGCCGTGGCGTAATACCGATGCCGTAGCTGGAAGCGACGTTGTAAGTGTCCGCGAGTCCGGTATAGGCGAGCGCATAGGACGGATCAGCGGCGATCGCCTGTTGGAACAAATCAATACTCTTCTTGAGGCCCTGGGGCGTACGCCCATACCAGAGCTGGCGGCCTTCCAGGTACAGCCGGTAGGCTTCGGGGTTCGTGGTTCCAGCACGGCCCAGCCGCTGCTGTTGGTCGCCACTCAAGTGAACTCGAAGGCTGCTCGAAATATCGCGGGTGATATCGCTCTGCACCTGCGTGATGTCCGCCTGCTTACGTGCATAGTGCGAACCCCACAGCTCCGTGCCATCGGCGGTATTGACCAAATCGGCTTGCACGCCCAGTTCGTCGCCATGCTGCGTGATGCGTCCCATAAGAACCGCGCCAACCTGCAGATCCCGGCCAATCTGCCGCGGATCCTCTTGATTTCCTTTAAAACGGAAGACCGTGCTCCGCGCCATGACTTTAAAGTTGGGCAGTTGCGAGAGCGTGCCGATCAGGCTTTCGGTCAAGCCATCGCTGAGGTACTCGTTATTTGGATCACCGGTCGCATTGACAAATGGCAACACGGCGATGGAATTGACCGTGCGCCTTTCGGATGCTTGGCGCACAAAGTACACGCCGACCGCCGCCGCAACGGCGAGTAGCACAACGCCCGCACCCATGGCTACCTTCTTGCGGGAAAAACCCAGTGCCACAACCGCCGTAGCCGAAGCGGCGGCCGCCGAGCTCGAAGTAACACTGCTCACCGCGGAAGCGCTCGACGAATGCCCGAAGTCGAAATCACGCTTCAGGCGCACAAGATCGGTTCGCAGATCGGCCGCACTTTGATAGCGCAGGTTGCGATCCTTCTCCAGCGACTTGGTGATGATGCGGTCAAATTCCGTGGGAATATCGGGATTGAGCCGCAAGGCCGGAGCCGGTGCCGCATCCAGAATAGATTTGAATATCTCCGCGGAGCTGCCTCCGCGAAACGGGAGCGTGCCAGTCGCCATCTCATAAAGCACAGCGCCGAAAGAGAACAAGTCGCTGCGCGTGTCCAGCTCTTTAGCGCGAGCCTGCTCCGGCGACATGTACGCGATCGTGCCGAGCGTTGAGCCGGGGCTGGTCAGATGCTGTTCCTCGATTGCGGCCGTCATCGTGTTCGCAGACGCAACCTCGCCCGAAGAGCCAGCTTTCGCCCCGACCTTAGCCAGCCCGAAATCTAGAATCTTGGCGTGCCCGCGCTTGGTGACAAAGATATTCGCCGGCTTGATATCGCGGTGAACGATTCCCTGGGAATGCGCGGCATCCAACCCGTCGGCAATCTCAATCGCAAGAGAGAGTACGGTTTCGTTCTCTAACGGCTTCCCTGCTATGAGATGTTTCAGCGTCGCGCCGTCCAGGAACTCCATGGCAATGAAAGTCTGGTCGCCGTGTTTACCAATTTCGTAGATCGTGCAAATATTGGGATGATTGAGAGCCGACGCCGCTCGCGCCTCCCGGCGGAAACGTTCCAGCGCCTGTGGGTCTCGCGACAGTTCATCGGGCAGGAACTTGAGTGCGACGAAGCGGCCAAGCTCGGTGTCCTCAGCTTTATAGACCACGCCCATGCCGCCACCACCAAGCTTCTCGACGATGCGGTAGTGCGAAATTGTTTGGTCAATCAATGAAGAAGCCTCGGCATGTGCGCGACTTTCGGGATGCTTCCAAGTACTACGGAAACCGTACATCCAAACTATAAATCTCCTGCGTACTCCGATCCCGCATCATGAGAAGTGAGTCATCGGGCGTCAGCCCGATCCAGAACTCCCACGGATCGAAGCCGCGCGGAACTTCTTTGATACTGAGGAGACGCTCTACTTTCCCGTTGGGAACGCTCACCCGCACCAGGTCATCGGTTTTGTCGGAATAATCTTCCGCATACAGATACTTTCCATCGTGTGACCAGTTCTCAAAACCGAACCGCGACACTCCGAGTTGCGTCCAACTCTTTTTTTCGATGTCGAAAAGCATCAGCTTCGTCGAGTCCGTGGAGAGCGCTGCCAAATAGCGTCCATCGGGCGAAGCACGGGGACTAAACAGATTTTCAGAGTCTGGCACATCCAAGATCTCGGAAGTCTTCAAATAGGCGATGTGAATGTTGGCCCCGGCTGCGGCTCCGAATTCCAACCAGGGCATTCCCGCAAACACGATCGAATCGCCGCTGGGCGTCCAGGTGGGATCGCCCTGGTTGTGGTCGCCCCCAGTCACTTCACGCGGTGTTCCGCCCTCGGCAGGCATCACGAAGATCTTCCAGGGTTTTCCCGGACGCGATGCCATAAATGCGATCTGGGTTCCATCCGGCGACCAGCGCGGCATATGCGCCTGCATTGGCGAATACGTGAGTTGGGTCCGGGAACTTCCGTCCGGCTTGCTTCGCCACAGCGTCAGTTCCGGATGGGCCACGTACGTAATCCATTCACCGTTACGCGTGATATCAGCCTCGCCCGCTGACACACCAGAAAGATCGATGGAGAACTGCGGCGATTTAGTATCCAGGCGGATCAAATCGAACCGCCGCTGCTGGCCAATCACGAACAGCTTCTTTCCATCCGGGCTCGGTGTCGGACTGCTGAACATGAGCGGTCCCACCGTCAGCTGCGTCGGCTCAGTACTTGCCTTGCGAATCAGGGAGGCACGCTCGCGTAAGGCCCAGATGTTCTGGGTGTGGTCGCGAGTTGATTCAAACAGGAAGTAGTCTCCATTGGGCGTCCACGCTCCGCCGAACTCTTGCGCGGGTTTGTTCCACTCCGGCAACACCGGGCGCAAATCCTTGCCGCTGGCCGAAACCTCCCACAATGAAGACGTGCGTTGATTGGTATCCCTTATGGTGAAACGCAAGCGCTGCCCATCGGGAGAAAATCTTGGCGCAAAAGGTACTCCCTGTACGGTGATGAGTTCCCGCGAATCGGTTCCGTCGGTATTGCACGCGTACAAACTTGAGTTCCGGGCATAAACGATGTGTTCGCCATCGGGCGTCCACGCGGCTGCATGTGCAAGGATGCTTCCGACAGACCGCACCGTCCCGGCGGGCAACGGCAATACCCAAACTGGGGACTCTGTCTCCGAACCCTCCGCCACGCCTTTCACCAGCAATTCAGATCGTCGCGGATAAAAATCGTAGATATCGGCGCTCGGAAGTGAGATAGGTACGGGCGCCGTCTCGCCGCCCGAAGTCGAAACCTGCCTCAGGACCGAGTGGCCGCTCACATATTCGGAAAAGTACAGCCGCGCGCCGTCCGTAACCAGCGAGCGCTTGGAGGTGCCGTCGTTTGTAATCTGCGTTGACGAAACCACAGTCGGCGGCGGCTCTGGCGATCGTATGTAGACCGTGAGCGCAACCAACACAGCGGCCGCAACCAGACCCAATGCTACCCATGTCGCGACGCTGACCTTGGGTTGAACGGTCGCCTCGGCTGCAGCGAACATGGCGCGGATTCTCTCCTTCGAATCCGGTAGCGCCCTGGGGGTGGACCCGGCAAGCTGGGCTTGTCCTGCCCATATTTCCCGGCGCAGGCGCTGCAAATCGCCGCGCATCTCGGCGGCTGTTTGATATCGCAACCCCGCGTCTTTCTCGAGGGCTTTCTTCACGATGCGCTCAAGCTCGGGCGGCGTCGACGGGTTAAATCGCAAAGGGCCGTCCGGCTCGCTGTGAATGAGCGACTCGAAAAACGCGGCCGTCGTCTGTCCCTGAAAAGGCAGCACGCCCGTCGCCATTTCATAGAGAACGACCCCGAAAGAGAACAGGTCGGTGCGGGCGTCCAGCGGTCGCCCCAACGCCTGCTCCGGCGACATGTAGTGGATAGTTCCCAGAGCAGAGCCTGAGCGAGCGACATCTTCCGGCGACTGCGTGACGCCCCCAAACGTATTGCCGCTGACGCTGGCTTCGTGTCCTACCGTGAGCTTCGCTAGACCGAAGTCCAGAATCTTGGCGTTGCCGCGCTTGGTGACAAAAATGTTGGCCGGGTTAATATCGCGATGGATGATGCCATGCGTATGGGCGGCATCGAGAGCATCGGCGATCTCGATTCCAAGCGTCAACAGAGGTTCAATTTCCAGCGGTCGCCCTGCAATACGGTGTGCCAGAGGCAACCCGTCCAGAAACTCCATGGCGATGAAGGTTTCGCCGTCCTGCTCGCCAATGTCATGAATCGTGCAAATATTGGGATGATTCAGTGCGGATGCGGCTTGGGCTTCGAATTGAAAGCGGGCGAGAGCCTGCTGATTACTCGCAACCTGCTCACTAAGAAACTTGAGGGCGACGAAGCGATGCAGCCGCGTGTCCGAAGCTTTGTACACCACCCCCATCCCGCCGCCGCCGAGTTTCTCGATAATGTGGTAGCGCGAAATGGTTCGCCCGATCATTGGAAGCAAGAATCCTACGTCTGCAAAGCAGGCAAGTCAACGAAAGCCAGCCTTTGGTTGGCAAAGTGTGTATCGAGCCGAGGAGCCAGAATTCTACGCGAGCAATGTGACGAGAGTAGAGAAGTGAAAGCGTACGGGCGAGTGTCGGTAAAGAACGACGGCAACGCTAAGAGAGTACTACTGGAGATAGAAATCAACGAGAACAGCTTTGGAGCGGAGTTCGTCAGCTGGGGTAGACAGTACGTAAAATGCGGCGCCGCTTCCCGGATATTAGAATTCCAACGAGGATGGCGAATCCGGACAGCAGGAGGTAGGGCATCGGCGTCCCACCTTCGGGAACCGACAGATACTTAAAGTCTCCGTCGTTTCTTCCCTGATAAACCCCTCCCAAATCTAGGAATTGACCGGTCTTGAGATTAACGATGATAGAGTCCGTGACCCAAGCCCCGTCACTTGCTTGCGCTTGCCAGGAGAATCCGCACAATCCAAGCAAGCAAGTGGCCTTCCCTCCGCCGTCGGATGCGGAACCACCATTAAACACACCGCCGTTGAACAACAGCGAAATGTTGGAAAAAGTATCGCTGGTGGAGTTAAACACGAAGGAACCGGAAACAGTACCAGAAACGCCAGTGAGATTTACGTTGCTAAAACTGTCGTTGTTGGAGTTCGCGAACGCAGACAACGACACAGCCACCACGAACAGCGCGCTAACGCTCGCCAACTTCAAAGACCGCATCACACTTCTCCAGCTTTACAAATCTACAGCTTCCGCGAGTCTATACTCATCATCCGACCTGTCAAGACTGAGAATTCTTGCAACTAGTTGCAAGCGCTTGCAACATCTGCCGTAAACTGTTAATACACAAGGCTTTACGTAATATTCCCAATTTGGTTTGGCAAACAGATCAGCCGAAAGAAATTGCTGCGTTCAGATTTTCTTTATTGCCTCCGCGCAAGCACGAGATTGATCTTGAGCAGCGACTCCACTCTTTGAGTCTGGCATTCTCCTTAGTGTATCCGTCATATACAACAAGAGTGAAAATCGATGAGCGCAGAGAAGAGTCGTCCCCGGGCCTTCCCGATCCGCTTTGGCCTCAATCCCTGGCCCTTTCTCTGGGCAGTTGTTGGCGCCTGGATGTGGTATGGCGCCCTGCACCTTGCCCACATAATCTGAGAGTCTCGCGAAGGATCATTGTCGCAAAGAGCCGTAACAGCTCGCACACGGGATTCTCGTTTTAACGGCCATTTCTCATCCGCCATCTGATATCAGGTACAATCTCCGTCCTGTGCGCATTCATTTCGCGCAGCCTCATACATCCGCGAGGAGAGAGAAATCCTTATGCGCGTTGGAGTCTTTACTCCCTTGCTGTCGCAGCTGTCACTGCCCGCCGTACTCAAGAAACTCAAAGCGCTCGAGATTGATACCGTCGAACTCGGCACCGGCAACTATCCCGGCGACGCCCACTGCAAACTCTCGATGCTCGAAGATCCTTCCGCCCTGACCGAGTTCAAGAAAGTTATGGCCGATCAGGGCGCCACCATCAGCGCCTTAAGTTCTCATGGGAACTCGCTGCATCCAGATAAAGATCGCGCGCAGCATGACCGGAGTATAAGCCGCAAGACCATCCTGCTGGCTGAGAAGCTAGGCGTCTCGGTCGTGATCGACTTCTCAGGATGCCCCGGCGATTCTCCCCACGCCACCGCTCCCAACTGGGTCACCTGCCCTTGGCCTCCGGACTACCTCAAGGTACTCGACTGGCAATGGAACGAAGTGGTCGCGCCTTACTGGATCGAGCACGCAAAGTTCGCCGCCGACCATGGCGTGAAGATCGCCATCGAAATGCATCCAGGATTCGTCGTCTATAGTCCAGAGACGATGCTCCGCCTGCGCTCGATTGCGGGCCCCAGCGTGGGTTGCAACTTCGATCCCAGCCATCTTTTCTGGCAGAGCATCGATCCCATCGCGGCCGTCCGCGTGCTTCAGGGTGCCATCTTCCACGTCCACGCCAAGGACACGCAGATCTACGCTGCCAATCTGCCGCGCACTGGCGTACTTGATACAAAGCTGTACACCGAAGAGCGCGAGCGTAGCTGGATCTTCCGCACCTGCGGCTACGGTCACGGCGCCGAGTGGTGGAGCGAGTTCGTTTCCACGTTGCGAATGTTTGGCTACGATTCCGTGCTTTCCATCGAGCACGAGGACAGCCTGCTCTCGCCAGAAGAGGGCCTGACCAAGGCGGCCCACTTCCTCAACGGCATCGTGATCCGCGAGCAACCGGCCGCTGCATGGTGGGTCTAGAAACCGCTATGGGAAACATTGTGAAACCAATCAGGACAGCAATCTTCGGCACCGGCTTCATGGGCCGGGTTCATCTTGAAGCGGTGCGGCGGTTGGAGTCAGTCGAAGCCGTTGCCATTGCAGGTCGAGACGTAGAGGCTGCGCGACGCTTGGGCGCCGGCTTTTCCATTCCCACCATCACGACTGACTATCGCGAAGTCCTGCGCGATCCGGCGATCGACGTGGTCCACATCTGCACGCCGAACGCGCAGCACTTCCCCATGGTCAAGGACGCGCTTCAGGCAGGCAAGCATGTGCTCTGCGAAAAACCACTGGCCACGACTGTTGAGGAGGGAGAAGAACTTGTTTCCCTTGCCGTGCAGCAAGGAGTGCGCAACTGCGTCTGTCACAATTTGCGCTTCTATCCCATGGTGCAGCAGATGCGCGCGATGCGCGAAGCCGGGGACTTCGGCGAGATTCTCGTGGCGCAGGGCACATACTTTCAGGACTGGCTGTTGTACGACACGGACTGGAACTGGCGCGTCGATGCCAAAACCGGCGGTCCGTCGCGCTGCATGGCCGACATTGGGTCGCACTGGTTTGATTTGGCCGAGCACGTCACCGGACTGCGTGTTACTTCTTTGTGCGCCGACCTCCAGACCTTTCACTCCACGCGCAAGCAGCCGAAACATTCAGTCGAAACCTTCGCCAATAAGCTACTGGGACCGGAGGACTACATCGAAACCGTTGTCGAGACTGAAGACTTCGGCGCAGTCATATTTCACATGGGCGCGCGGGCGCGCGGCAACGTTATCGCCAGCCAGGTGTCCGCTGGACGGAAGAACCGGTTCAACATTGAAATCTATGGAACACGATCTTCGGTCGCGTGGAACCAGGAACGTCCCGACGAACTATGGGTGGGCCACCGTGACGCCGGCAATGAAGTCTTCATTAAAGATCCGGCGCTGCTCAAGCCCGGGGCGCGAAGTTACGCCGATCTTCCCGGTGGACACAGCGAAGGCTACGACGACACCTTCAAGCAGATCTTCCGCCGCTTCTATGCTTCGATTGCTACACCGGGCGCTACGCCCGAGTACCCGCAGTTTGTCGACGGACTGCGGCAACTGACCATCCTCGACGCCGTGCTTCAGAGCCATCGGAGACGAAGCTGGATCGATGTTCCCGGGCTTGCAACCGCCGATTGAAAGGAACTCCGCTGCGTGTTGATGTTCGCCGCCATTATCGCCATCTTCATCTACGGGATGATTGCCGCGATGCTGGGCACCATCCTGCCCGAATTGTCTGAGCGCTTCCACCTCTCGCCCAGCCAGAACGGCACCATCGCTTCTGCGCAAGCGCTCGGACTGATCCTCGCTTCGCTCGCCGCCGGCCCGCTGATTGACAACGAAGGCAAGAAGCTTGGCCTCATCCTCGGACTCGCCTTCATCTCGATCGCACTCTTTGCCCTGCCACGCTCGCCGGGCTTCCGCGCAGTTCTGCTTTTGATGTTCCTGCTCGGCGTAGGCGGCGGCACCCTCGTGACCGCCGCGAATGCTCTGGTCAGCGACGTCGGCCAAGCGCATCGCGGCATCGCGTTGAACCTGGTCAATCTCTTTTTCGGACTCGGTGGCCTTGCCACACCGTTCATCGCCGCCAATCTGTTTGGGCGGAACTGGGTTCGCCTCTGCTACACCGTCGCATCTCTCACGGTGGTCACGCTGGTGATCCAGATGTTCACCAGAATGCCTGCGCCCACCGGCGCAGGCGGTTTTGTGCTCGCGGACGCGGGTCCAGTGCTCGGGCGTCCACTGCTATTTGTGATCGGGCTTTTCCTCTTTCTCTACATCGGCTGCGAAGTGGGCATGTGGAACTGGTTGGTCCGTCATCTCATTGCGCAGGGCATCCCCGAATCGCGCGCGCTCAACATTCTTTCCCTGGGATTCGCGCTCGGCTTGTTGATCGGCCGCGCCGGCATCGTGCCGATTCTGGTTCACGTGCCGGCTATCACCGTCACGCTGATCGGATCTGTCGCGATGGCAGTGACGACCTTCCTGGCCCTCCGGACCAGCACGCCTGCGGCAGCCGGCGTCCTGGTCTTTCTGAGCGGGCTCTCCATGGCGCCGGTCTTCCCTACCACGATCGCCATCGTTGGAGATGCCTTTCCTCGAATGACGGGAACGGCGATCGGTTTCGTCATTACTTGTGGATGGACCGGCCTCGCGGTCAGCTCGCGTATTATCGGGGCCATCGCTGGCGGCGACCCGTTACGGCTGAAGAAGGCGCTGCTCGTGATCCCCGCCTCGGCTGTGTTGATGGTGGGCTTGGATCTGGTGATCCGGATCGCTCTGCGTTAGGGTGGCTCATCCTTTGTGTGCTTCGTGTTTGACTTTGCGAAGGGCTTGAACCACAGAAGACACGAAGGTACACAAAGGTACCAGAAATCCGCGGAAATACGTTTACGCGGTGAAGTTGCGCATGTAGTCCGCGTCGATCTTCAGCGCTTCCATTGGTGGCATGTCAAATTCTTCCTGCTCAACGAAGGCATGCTCGATATGCGCCTTCTTGGCCGCCGCAAAAATAGGATGATAGTCGATCGTGCCTCGTCCTAACTCAGTCGAGGGTGGCGCGTTCGACGGGCTGGTTAAGGCAGTGATCTTGAAATCCTTCACGTGCAGCATGGAAATGCGCGTAGGATAGCGCGTCAGCAGGTCCACGGGATTCTGTCCCGCAACGATCGCCCAGCCGCAATCCAACTCCATCGCGACTTTCGACGGATCAGTTAAACGAAGCAGTTCGTCATAAAACATAACGCCATTCTCGGAGCGGAACTCTGGAGTGTGATTGTGATAGGCAAACTTCATCCCCGCCGCATGTACTCGCTCCCCGATGCGATTGAACTGTTCGGCGTTCCAGCGCCAGTCGTCGAGCGTCATCGCTTCCCTGGCCGCGCGAGAGCCCGGGTCTTTCACGCGCGACGGATCTTTCAACATGGGCGCGGCGCAAACGATGTAATTCAGCCCCAAATCTTTGCAAAACTGAATTATTTCGTCCAATTTCGGGTTAAGTTGCGTCATCGGATAGTGGGCGCTCACACATTGCAGACCGGCGTGATCCATCGCTTGCTTGACCTGGCTGGGGGTGTGGTCGAAAAAGCCGGCGGCTTCGACCTCGCGATAACCCGTTGCGCCCAACTGCTTGAGCGTTCCTTCATAGTCTTTGGGCAACAGATCACGCACCGAGTACAACTGCACTCCGAGCGGCAGGCCCAGGGCATTCGCCATCAGCCAGGGCGCGCTGTTCCATAACCCCGCGCAGGCAGCCGAGGCGGAAGCGGTTTTCAAAAAGGTCCTTCTGGAAATCCGAGGCATAGGCTTGCTGAATTACTAGTCGAAAAAAAACTCTCTGTCTAACGCAAAATCTAGAAAACAAAGGTCCTGAAATTTTCTTCTCTTGTAGATCTACGGTTCTTCAGGTAGTTACAGGCAAAATCCAGAGAACATTAGAGTTATCGTTGCGTCCGACGCACCTTGTTCCATTTCGGGGCGGCGGATCGAACTCGCATCCTGCATTTCAGCGACTCAAAACCTCTTTCGCCCCGCTGGGAGCTTATCGGTATTCCGCTTTTACCCACGGCTTTACCGCCGTGGGCTGCATTCTTGCGCCGCTTCGCGGCTACACAAGTTGTCGGAGATCACGAATTATCTTCTAGATAACCTATGTGTTCATACGTTATCGGAGTTGGAAGTCGAGGTCAAGGCCAAAAACTCGCCGTTGCCGCGCGGTTGGGATAATTTGCGGAAGGTCCCCCGCCGGTCCTAGGTCCTGCGCGAAATAGTCCGCGCCAGATCCTTCGGCCCGCTGGGCCTTCAGGATGACGTCGGGCTAGATGTTGTGTTCAAAACTCGTGGGCCTATCCCCGGATGGTCTTGGCCGCGGCATCCCATGTCGCGATTGTGTTCTTGAAATAGGCGTAGTTGGCTAGATGACAGCCGATGGCGGCGTGGTTGCCGAAGTCTTCGTTCTCGACCGTTGGCTTGCGGGTTCGCACTGCGTTGAAGAAATTTGCCTCGTGAGCGGAAACGTCACTGTAACCATCCGGTGCGGTAAAAGTCTCGGCCTCGACGACCTGATAATCGAGCGGTGCGGGTTGCGGATGTTCCGCCGCCCACTGCGCGAGATATTCCTTGCGCAGGCGCTCCGGCCAGCCTTTCGTCGAATAGGTTTCCGGCTTGGGAGTTATGTCCTGCGGAGTGAAGGTCAGGGTTTGCCCGATGACCTCCATGGTGCCTTTGGTGCCGTGGAATTTGATCGGCTCACCGCCGGCGTTATTGAGATTGCAGCGCAGCACCACGCGGAATTTCGGGAAGTCATAAAGAGTCTCGATTACATCGGGGAAATCGCGACCGTCCTTCCAGCGAAACAGTCCGCCGCTGGTTTGAGCTCGCTTGGGCGCTTCGTTCGTTCCGGAGATGAAGAAGATTCCCGAGAGCAAGTGGACGAACAGATCTCCTGCCAGCCCTTCGCCGTAGTCGGAGAAGCAACGCCAGCGGAAGAAGCGCGCGGCGTCAAAAGGCCGCTTCGGCGCGCCCACGAGGAACGCATTCCAGTCGATGGTCTGCTCGCTGGCGTCGGGCGGAACGGGATAGACCCAGGCACCGCTCGGCGAGTTGCGGTCGGACGAGCCTTCGATGAAGAACACATCTCCGAGCGCCCCCGACGCGTAGAGCTCGCGCGCCTTCTCGTAGACGATCGAGCTGACGCGCTGACTGCCGACCTGCATGATGCGATTTCCCTTCTGCACGGCATCCACCATGGCGAAGCCATCTTCCACGGTGTGCGACATCGGCTTTTCGCAGTACACGTCCTTGCCGGCGGCGCAGGCATCCACCACGATGCGGCGATGCTGATGGTCCATTACAGCTACGATCACCGCGTCTACATCTTTACGGTTAAGGATTTCCTGATAGTTGCGCGTAGCGGGGACCTGCTTCTGCACGGCCTCTTGCCCGGCCTGATGGCGGCTGTCGTAGAGATCGCAGACCGCGACACATTCGACACCTGGGACGGCAAGCGACGCCGCCAGCAACTCGCATCCGCGCGTGCCCGTGCCAATCGATGCAAACCGGACCGTGTCGCTCGGCGCCACCGGACGGCCTTGGCCCCAAAGCGCGGCCGGCTCCAGCAGGGTGACTTTTGCCGCAGCTCCGGCAGCTACGGAACCTGCGCCGATGCGCATGAAACTTCGGCGTGTCAAAGAACGCATTCTGTCCTCTCTTACTGTTCCGCGGAAATCCGCTACCGCGGAGCTTTCGACAATGCGGTAGTGGGAGATGGTTTGCTCGATCGCTGGAGCAGAATCCTACGTCTTCAAAATGTGCAAGTCAATGTTAGCCGCAGGGCTGGCGCCACTCAGAAAGGGTTGTGAAAGATCGCCGTCCATCAGGGTTTGGGTTTTGAGCGCAATGGCCCGGTTACGATACGACAGTTGACCCATTCTGCCATCTTGGTATGCCCGGTCGATCAGGCCGGAAACAATCTGGACGCGGCCACTAAGGCGAAAACCCGTGACTTCCTCAGCCACATCTTATGGCCCTTCTGGATTCGGAACTTCGCAAGGTAGGGCGCAGCTCGGCGGTCGCGGGCGGACTGTCTTGGTCCTGCGCGGGATCCTAAAGGCGAGCGAGATACCAAAGATTTCGTTTGTGTCCCAGCCGCCAGGCAGGTTAACCGACTGTAATAAGTAATAGGGCCGAACCGAAAACGAATCGGCGATAGGCAATCGTACTCCCACTTGGAATCGGTTCTGGGTAAAGCTGCTGCCGCCGTTAGCGAACGGGTTGTTTCCGGGAACGATGAAGAACTCGTTGCTCACGACCAGCACCGGCCGCCGCGACATGCGAAGCGGTAGGGTGTATTCGATGCCCGGTCGAAATCGAAGACGCGCGGAAGCAGGCCGGTTATCAACAAAACGTCCCTCGATGAGCGTGCGGAGTATCGGCCGCCACGGGCCACGCGATGTGCTTAGGGTGAGATTAAGCTGCAGCCGGTTTTCGTAAGCAAT
>DATHPO010000312.1:0-57292 GCA_035483835.1 Terriglobales bacterium | reverse complement strand
AGCCAGTCCAACCAGTTCGACGCAGGCGAAACTGCCAAACCCCAGAGCGATGCCGAAGCTGAGTTGCCGCCGGGAAATGCCCATGTGGCGCGAAAAAAATAGAAGAAACAAGATCAGGCCACATTGAATGAAGCGCACGCTGCGCTGCATGATAATCACGGCTTGGACCAGCGGCTCGTCGTCTCCTTGTTGGCTCGCCACCGCGACTACCATCGCGACCAATAACATCACCAGCGCAGCCCACTTGAATAACAGGGTCCCCAGGTCCTTGAGGTTGGGGTACGGACGTAGCATATCCAGAAAGATCTCGTGAATCACCTTGAATCCTATCGCCACGCTGATCGCCGCGCTGACCCAGTAGGCATCGAAGTAAGCCGTAATCGCACGGTCGGTTGCGTTTGGGCCGCTGCCCCATTGATAAATCGGAAACAAGACCAGGAAATTCACAACCTGGAAAACGATGTAGGCGAAAAACACCGGAAACGTGCGGTGAAGACGGCGCCAATACATGACCCCAGCCAGGGACAACTCCAGGACTGGGTGGGCGATCCAGAGCGCATCCTTGAGATTGACATGCATGGGTTTAGCTCATTGTCACAGCTGCCTACGGGTGTCTTCCCCCGTTTCTCGCTCCTTGACCTTACCAGTTCTGGCGAAAGGGTCAATGGACGAAAGTAACCAAAGGTAACAGTTACCCCGCAACTTCTGCTAAACAATTGTTACGCTGAAGGATAGCCTCGCTGTCCCATAACGGGACACGGGAAGCGCGAAGGTTCGGATGGTTACTATGGGGTTGATCCTGGTCGCGTGGGGACCGCGTCCCTGTTCAAGGAGGGCAACAACGCATCCGGCCGGGGTGGACTTTATCGGATCGCAGTGCCTCTCCCTGACGATGAACCCTTAGGGTCATCTACAGTGTGTACGGTATCGAACAGAGTGGCACATTGTGGCATGGTACTCGGACCATGGCCCTCTCCCCTTTTCAAGAACGCATCAGCCACCTTTCTGCCAGGGCTGTCAGCGTCGAAGATCCTGAAGAGTTCAACCGGGTGTTCTCCGACTTGAGAGCGGCTCTTCGAGGCCAGCTCGCACATCTTAGAGAGATGGTTGACGACGCCAAAGAAACGATTTCGCGGCTCCCTGCGAAAGCCGTGCTCGAGCCACGAGGAACTGAGAGGCGCAAGGAAGAGCGCCGAAAAAGCCAGCGGCGAAAGTTGAAATCAGGACTCGGTGGCGCCGCCAGTTTCGGCAGCGCTTAACGTCTCCCAGGATTTGCGTCAATCTCTGCAGCGATCTGTGCGGGCTTGCTCCGCCTGGACGGCGCTTGCCCCCTCAGCATTTGCGGGAAGCCAGGCGTGCCTTTGCGGGTACGGGTTACCATGGTTCGTTGCCGGGGTTCTGGAGGCCGCTTATAATTTTGACACTCCCGCTCTAGATGCGAGGTTGTGGTTCATGACCAGGGTCACCGGGGCCGATCAAAATCGGCAGAGTCAGGAATTGACCATCTTCCACGATGTGGCCAAGGCTCTGACCTCATCGCTCGATCTCGACTCCATTCTGCAGACCATCATGGAAAAGATGGCGGAATACTTCCGTCCCGATACCTGGTCGTTGCTGATGGTGGATGATGAGCGCGAGGAACTGTACTTCGCCATTGCGGTGGGGAGTGCCTCCGAGGCCTTGAAGAACATCCGGCTCAAAGTGGGTGAGGGCATTGCCGGGCATGTGGCCAAGCACGGCGAGCGGTTGGTGGTTCCGGATGTCATGACCGATCCTCGGTTCGCCAAGCGCATTGATGAAATGACTAAGTGGGAGACTCGTTCGATTGTCTGCTTTCCCGTGAGCTCGCGGCTGCGTGTCTTGGGTGTGATTCAGTTGGTGAACGTGGACATGGAACACTTCGGCGATCAGGAGATATTCTTCCTGCAATCTCTGTGCGACTACGCGGCGATCGCGATCGAAAATGCGCGGGCGGTAGAGAAGATTCAGGAACTCACCATCACCGACGATTGTACCGGGCTTTACAATGCGCGGCATCTTTACAAAACGCTCGAGACCGAGGTTTATCGCTCGTCGCGCTTTGGTTACGAATTTACGGTTTTGTTTATCGACCTCGATCACTTCAAACAAGTCAACGATACCAACGGACATTTGGTTGGAAGCAAACTGCTGGCTGAAATTGGATACTTGATTAAAGCGCAGCTGCGTTTGATTGACTACGCTTTCCGCTATGGTGGCGACGAATTCGTCGTGCTGTTACCACAAACGGGGAAGGATTCGGCTTTGGTGGTGGCGAGGCGTTTGCGCGACAGCCTGCGCACCAGCATGTTCTGTAAAGAAGAAGGGCTGAATCTGAATGTGCGGGCTTCGATGGGGGTAGCTACCTATCCTCACGATGCGAAGACACCTCACGACATCATTCGGCAGGCGGATGAGATGATGTATCTGGTGAAGAACACTTCGCGGGATAATATTGGGATCGCGCAGCGTGGCGTCATGAAATGAGCGCAGAGACGTAACTAGCTGCGTCCCTACGCTCAGCTGCTAGTCTTCGGCTTCTTCCCCGAGAAGTCTTAATCTGCAGGGACCGCGGCTGGTTCGGTTACTCTTGCCGTCTTCTGGCGGGGTGCTTCAGTCTGCAGCCACTTCCGTATCTCCGGAAGTGCGGCGCGAGTGGCTAGTTCTCCGGCGCGGACCAGGGCAGCGCTGTGCTCGAAGGCATCGTACTTGTAGCCGTTGACGTCTGGCTCGATCACCAGGTCGGCGGCCTGCTTCCACTGACTGCTGTTCATCTCCTGGGCGATGGCGAAACATTGCCCGATTACATCGAATAAATGGCGAGGGCCCTCGCCGCCTGCCCAGTTGCCTTTCAGATGCACGGCCAGCACGCGCTCCGCTCCCATTTGCCGCAACGGTCGGGTGGGTACGGTGTGCGACAGCATACCATCGATCAGCAGGCGTCCGCGAATCTTCACAGGCAAAAACATTCCTGGATAGGCGCAGCTGGCGCGTACGGGGTCGATGAGCGGCCCGGAATGAAAAACCACGCCCTCGCCGGTGGAAAAGTCGGTGGCTGTCACCGCTAACGGGATGCGCAACTCCTCGAAGGTTTTGACCTTGAGAAGGTGGTTCAGGAACCCGATCATGCGCGAGTTGCTGGCGAACCCGTAGCGCGAGAGCGTCCAACTCGCAATGTGCTTGAAGCGGACACGGGCGGCAACTTGCTCGAGTTCCGCGGCGGAGATCCCGCTGCAATAGGCGGCGCCAATGAGTGCGCCCACGCTGGTTCCGGCAATATAGCGGATGGGGATGTTTTCTTCTTCGAGGACTTTGAGGACGCCGACGTGGGCGATACCGCGAGCGAACCCTCCACCCAGCGCCAGACCGATCCCAACGCCCGTCGCTTGGGAACCCAAGCCTGCAGGGTGGCCAGAAAGGCCGCGTCCGAACGCCTGCACCGAACGAATAATCTTATCCAGACTCTTCACGGGGGACCTCACGCCATTCCCGGCTTTGCCCGGCTATTGTCTTTACTCGCTAACCAAACCTCTCAACCCTCAGTTGGGCTGGCAAGTAAGATGCCACTTCAAGACCTATCGTTTCATGGTGAGGGCGACCGCACCAGATTACGGGCTATGGGTTACTGGTGGTTACTGAGCCTCAACCTGCGTGTGACTAACTCCTGTGTTTCTGATAACTTAAGCCCATGGTTCGTGAGATTTCTGCTGGCGGCGTAGTGGTGAGGCGTATCGACGAGGAATGGCAGATGGCCGTCATTGAGCCGCAAAAGGAATCCGCGGCAGTTCTCCCTGGGGACGCCAGGAAGAAAACATCGCAAAAAATGTTACTCGCCTTACCCAAAGGGTTGGTCGACCCAGGTGAGAAACCCGAGCAAACGGCTATCCGGGAGGTGGTGGAAGAGACTGGCCTCACAGCCGTCGCGGTCACGAAACTCGGCGACATTAAGTACGCCTACGTGCGCACTTGGGGCGGGAAAGAGCGGGTTTTCAAGATCGTCAGCTTCTACCTGTGTCGCTACCAGTCGGGCCAGATCGACGAAATCGCGCCTGAGATGCGAATCGAGGTCAAGCGTGCGCTGTGGATTCCCCTGGAAGATGCCGTGCGCAAGCTGGCCTATCGCGGCGAAAAAGACATGGTTCGGCGGGCGCAGGCGTATCTGAAGGCTCACCCGGAACTTTAGCGCTCGCAGGACGTGCACTCGTCACGCGCATGTGTGATATGTGACCTTGACCCCATTTCGCTCGACGCCTATGTTGAACTCAACTTGATTGAGGCGCGTGCCGCTGCCATCCTCACCCCACATCTAATGCGGCACGCGCCTGCGGTGTTCTCCGGGTCTCTTCTTGATTCGTCCCCCTTACGATTAAGTCAGAACGACTGCGTGATGAACGTATTGCTTCAAAAAATCTTTTCCTATAGGGACGGTCGCTGGCCAGTCGTCGCCGTCGTGACAAGGGATGACGTGATTCCACTAAGAATTGATTTTCCATTTAGAATTCAGAGGTGAAGCAGTCAATGAAGATGAGCGTCCGATCTGGGCTCGTTGTGGCTGCGTCGCTGCTGGTTAGCTTTGGGGTGTGGCGCTGGGCGAATCACGTCCTGGTACCCGTCTACACTGCTAACGCAATGGCACGAGGAAGACCGATCGGCAACAACTCTGACCTTTACCCCGTCTGGCTAACGACAGTGGAAGTGCTCTTGCAAGGAAGAACAGCCTACAGCAGACAGTTGACATCGGACATTCAAAAGGGCTTTTACGGCCGAGAACTGGACCCTAGAAAATCTGCCGACCCCACGAACTTGCAGGCCTTCGTCTATCCCCTATACGTGGTGTTTCTTCTGGCCCCTACGGTAACGCTGCCGTTTGCTAACGTGGCAGAAATATTCCGCTGGCTCTTACTGATTTGTACAGCCTGCAGCGTCCCGCTTTGGATGCATGCGGTTGGGTTCCATCCCAGGCGGCTATTCACGGCCTCGGCGATCATGCTCGCAGTAAGCAACTTTCCGGCTGTGATGGAAGATCGGCAGCAGAACCTAAGCGCTCTGGTCGTACTGCTGCTGGCATGCTCAGTCGCCGCCACGGTGCGGCATTGGTTGACCTTGAGCGGTTTCTTCATGGCGTTGTCTACGATCAAGCCACAACTCTCCGTACTTCTGATTGCGTGGATGCTTTTGTGGGCAATGAGCGACTGGAAAGAACGTAGACGACTGGTGTGGAGTTTTGTGATCACATGGCTGATCCTGCTCGCCGCCGCTACGGCTATTTCTCCCCATTGGATGGAAGGATTCTGGGCTGCCATCCAGGCTTATCGGTCGTATGCGATGGGCCCTTCCGTCTTTCAGATGTTGCTTCCGCCGATTCTCGCAATTCCGGTGATTGCGATGCTTCTGGTGTTCGTCGGAGTTACCTGTTGGCAGTGGAGGAAAGCTCAGCCCGGCTCCAACCAGTTCGCCTGGACATTGGCTTTGCTTGTTGCCGCGACGGTAACACTAACGGCCCAAGCCCCCCATTATCAGCTTCTGCTCTTGCCAGCATTGCTGGGTCTGGTGGCTTCGGCCGATGCTATTCGTCGGATGGGCTTTCTTGTTCGCGCCCTGACCAAGGCAACTTGGGCTTGCCTTCTTTGGCAATGGGGTGCGGCGTTGGCCCTGGCTCTGTGTTCGATCTTCGAACCAGCATCCAGGCTGCGGATGGTAGCGGAGCTTCCGATTTACACATTGCTGGCTTTGCCAGTTGTTACCCTGTTTGCAGTTGTGGGCGCGGTTCTGTGGATGCAACTGCCACGGCACATTGTCAAGTCTGAGATCGATAGAGAAGTCTGCCTGATGAGGACCGCCTCGTAGCGGAGTAGACATTTTCCGCATGAAACCAGAAAGTGTGGCTCGCGAGCAATCGAAATCGCAGCTAGATCGACCTTTGTAGAAGGTCGCGTTGGCTGCCTGTTCGGGGATGGGAGTGTTTGATCGATGAAGCATATTCACAAAGTCGCTGTCCTCGGTGCTGGGACGATGGGTGCCCGCATCGCCGCGCACTTCGCGAACGCGGGTGTCCCCAGTTTTCTGTTTGATATCGTTCCTCCTGACGCGGACGGGCCCGCTCGAAACAAGATCGCCGCGGCCGGGCTGGATGTGGCAAAAAAATCCAAGCCGTCCGCTTTCATGGATGCTTCGCTGCCTCGGCTGATCACCATCGGCAACTTCGACGATGACCTCAAACGACTGGCCGACGTGGACTGGATCATCGAGGCAGTAGTCGAGAATCTCGATCTCAAGCGGGCTTTGCTGAGGAAGGTAGAAGTTATCCGCAAGCCCGGGACCATCATCACGACCAACACCAGCGGGTTGCCGGTGGGCAAAATCGCGGAGGGATTCTCCGACGATTTTCGCCGCTCGTGGTTTGGGACACACTTCTTCAATCCACCGCGGTATATGCGCCTGCTCGAAATCATTCCTACTCCAGACACTGATCAGGTCGCTATCGATGCCGTCGCGCATTTTTGCGATCTACATCTCGGCAAGGGCATTGTTCTCGCTAAAGACACGCCGAATTTCATCGGCAACCGCATTGGGACGTTTTCGGTGTTGAACGTCATGCGGCTGATGCAAGAGATGGATCTGAGCATTGAAGATGTGGACGCGCTGACCGGACAGGCTGTGGGCTGGCCGAGATCTGCCACCTTCCGCACCATCGATTTAGTGGGCCTGGATATTTTGGGACACGTAGTCTCGAACATGACCCGTGTAGCGGGCGATTCGCCCGCCCCGCTTGATGAGCAGGGCAACCTCAAGCTGCCGGATTTTTACAAACAGATGCTGGAGCGAAAATGGCTCGGCGACAAAACTAAGGGAGGGTTCTACAAAAAGGTGAAGGGTGCAGGTGAAGAGGACGAACGCCTCGCCCTCGATTGGAAGACGCTCGAGTATCATCCGCGCAAGAAGCCTCGGTTCCCTGCTCTCGACATGGCCAAGAACGTCGAGCAGACCGGAGCGCGTCTAAAGATGCTGCTGGGCCTCGACGGTAGTGGTCCGCAGAAAAATGATAAAGCTGGCGCGTTCCTCTGGTCGGCTCTATCCGATCTTTGGACCTATTCCGCTAGTCGCATTCCGGAGATTTCAGATTCCATTGTAGAGATCGATCGTGCCATGCGCCTCGGCTTCAACTGGGAGCTCGGGCCATTCGAGCTTTGGGATGCGGCCGGCATCGAAGCCACGGTCGAGCGCATGAAGAAAGAAAATCGTCCGGTCGCAGCAAATGTCGAAAAGTTGCTCGCCTCGGGAAAGAAAACCTGGTATCTGGACGATTCCAAAGCTGCTTCTGGCCGCGCCTACTGGGACTCGAAAGGTTCGAACTATGAGCCGGTGAAAGTCTCAAGCGGCGTCTGGTCGGTCGAAGTGGCGAAGAAATCAAATGGAGTAGCTAAGAAGAACTCTGGAGCGTCGCTGGTGGATCTCGGCGACGGCGTGGCCTGCATCGAGTTCCATTCCAAGATGAACACGATTGGCAGCGACATCGTGCAACTCATCTCGCAGACTCTGAAGCCCGGTGGCCCCGGCGACAACTTCGAGGCATTTGTCATCACCAACGACGCCACGAACTTCTCGGTTGGCGCCAATCTCATGCTGCTCCTCATGTCCATTCAGGAAGAAGAGTGGGACGACGTTGATCTTGCCATTCGCACCTTCCAGGGTATGACGCAGGCGATCAAGTTCTCGCCGAGGCCGGTGGTGGTTGCACCCTTTGGGCTAACGCTGGGTGGAGGCACGGAGATTTCTCTGCACGCTCCCGCGTTGCAACCTCATGCTGAGCTTTACATGGGATTAGTCGAGGTTGGCGTCGGTTTGCTACCCGGAGCCGGCGGCTGCAAGGAGATGTTGCTGCGCGCCGTCGACAGCGCGGAATCGATTCGGCCTAGTGGTCGAGGCGAATCTGTTGAACTGATGGAAGCCATGAAGAAGATCTTCGAAACCATCGCCACCGCTAAAGTGGCGACGTCAGCTCACGAAGCCCGCGGCCTCGGCTTTCTGAGGGATTCGGACAACGTCACCATGAACCGCGAACGTGTGCTGAGCGACGCAAAGGCCCGTGCCGTAGAGATGGTCCGCGCTGGATACGAACCCCCGCAGCCGCGCACCGATATTCCCGCCCCCGGCGAAAACATTCTCGCCGCGCTCAAGATGGGCGTCCACCTGATGCGTCAGGGTGAATACATTACCGAATACGAGGTCAAGCTGGCCACAAAGATCGCCGAAGTGCTGTGCGGCGGGAATGTGACGGCGGGCACGCCGGTGAGTGAGCAATACATCCTCGATCTGGAGCGGGAGGGATTCAAGTCACTGTGCGGGGAGAAGAAGACGCAGGAGCGGATTCAGTACACGCTGAAGACGGGAAAGACCTTGAGGAATTAACAAAGGTTGGCCCCAGATTGGGAACCTCCCGGGAGTGGTGTGATGCACAACCTTGCCAGCTCCAGCCGAAGCCCATACCCTGCACTGGGCCCGTGGTGTAATGGGAGCACATCAGCCTGTCCAGCTGGAAGGTACGGGTTCGAGTCCCGTCGGGTCCACAGCATCCCTGGTTAGGTAGGGAAGCTGCCGGGAGCCTTTGGACAGGCGGGCTCCTCAAAAGTAATGTTGACTTCCGCGGGCGGGCTGCCGATAATCAAATTGATAGCTGGACAGGCTGATCCCCGGACCGGAAACGGTCCGGGTTTTGCTTTTTGGATAGGCTCCTTAATCGCAAGTGGACAATGAGGGTCGCGCATCCACGGCGACTACAGATCCCTCGCTCGCGCTCGCGATGGCAAGGGTTTGGAGTACCAGTTGCGAATTGAAGAACGGTAGTCGACGATCTTCCGTTTACAATCGGATTAGGAGTCCTTATGCGTGAAGTCATTATAGCTTCTTCCGTCCGCACGCCTGTGGGACGCGCCTTCAAAGGCACGCTCCGGGCGACCCGTCCTGATGAACTTGCTGCCGTCGCGATCAAGGGCGCGCTAGAGCGTGTGCCTCAGGTTGACGCGAAGGAGATTGAAGACGTCATCCTGGGTTGTGCTATGCCCGAGGCGGAGCAGGGGATGAACGTGGCGCGCATTGCGTCGCTGCGTGCCGGGTTGCCGGTGGAGGTTTCGGCGCTGACCATCAACCGCTTCTGCTCGTCTGGACTGCAGGCCATCGCCATGGCGGCGGAACGCATCATGAGCGGTGGGGCTGAAATCATCGTGGCTGGCGGAACAGAATCCATGTCGATGATCCCGATGGGCGGGCACAAGATTTCTCCCAACCCCTGGCTGGTCGACCATTATCCCGACGCGTATCTCTCCATGGGCTTGACCGCGGAGCGACTCGCGCAACGCTTCGGCATTACGCGCGAGGCAGCCGACGAATTTTCCTATCGCAGCCACCAGAAAGCGCTGGCCGCCATTCAATTCGGCAAATTCGCGGACGAAACGATTGCCGTGCCGGTGAGTTTCACTATGCCTAATGGTTCGAAACCGAAGCGGCATGAGATCAGCTTCAAAGTGGACGAGGGCCCGCGCGCCGACACTTCACTCGAAGCCCTGCTCTCACTGAAACCGGCGTTCCACGCGAAGGGAACAGTAACCGCAGGCAACTCGTCACAGATGTCGGACGGCGCGGCAGCCGCGGTGGTCATGTCCGGGGATCGCGCAAAGACTCTCGGCATCAAGCCACTTGCCCGGTACGTCTCATTCGCAACCGCCGGATACAAGCCAGAAGAAATGGGGCTGGGGCCAGTATTCGCAATACCCAAAGCACTGAAGATGGCCGGGCTCAAGCTCTCCGACATCGACGTGATCGAATTGAACGAAGCGTTCGCTGCCCAGTCGTTGGCAGTGATCAAAGAAGCCGGCCTCGATCCCGAGCGCGTGAATCCCAACGGCGGCGCGATTGCCCTGGGCCATCCCCTGGGCTGCACAGGAGCGAAGCTCACCGCGACCATCATCCGCGAAATGAAGCGGCGCAACTCGAAGTATGGCCTCGTGACTATGTGTGTAGGCGGCGGCATGGGAGCGGCCGGGATTTTCGAGAACCTGAGCTAAACGCAAAGGCATCAACCACAAAGGACACGAAGCTTCACAAAGGGAAACCCAAGGACTCTCAGGTCTTCCTTTGTGAACCTTCGTGTCCTTCGTGGTTAATGCTTTTTCTTCGCAGTTGTGACATCTGACCTAGCAGTGGACGGCTTGATCGAGGATTATTGATGGATGGCCACATCACCGATCCGTAGAATTTCCGCCAACGAAGTCAGCCATGCAGTCATTACGTCCGCCATGCGTGTTCATACCGAACTCGGTCCAGGATTGCTCGAGAGCACCTACACCGCTTGTCTTCAGCACCAACTGCATGAGGTCGGGATACGGTCGGCAGCCCAGGTTGGATTGCCCGTCGTCTATCACGGAGTCAGGCTCGAACTCGGATACCGAATGGATTTGCTGGTGGAGGAGTTGGTCGTGGTGGAAATCAAGTCAGTCGACGCGGTATCGCCGGTACACCAGGCTCAGCTACTTTCGTACCTTAAGCTCAGTGGTAAATCCCTCGGACTGCTTATAAACTTTAATGTTGTGCATTTGAAAGACGGCATTAAACGCTTTGTAAACGGCACGGGATGGAAATAGCGAAAGGCATAAACCACAAAGGACACAAAGGTTCACAAAGGTTTCCGTGCCCGGGGTTTTCCTTTGTGTACCTTTGTGTCCTTTGTGGTTAAAAGGGGTTGACTGAAGATGGCGACGACTACGGCAGTTCTGCAGACCAAGATCTCCGGTGGCAGCTTTCTCCTCGAAGACCGCAAGACCGACGAAGTCTTCACCCCTGAAGACTTCACCGAGCAGCACCTGCTCATTGGCCAGACGGCGGAGGAGTTTGCCGTCAATGAGATCGTTCCCAATATCGAGAAGATGGAGCACAAAGACTTCTCCATCACTCGCAACCTGCTGAAGAAGGCTGGCGAACTGGGGCTTAGTTCAGCCGAGATTCCCGAAGCGTACGGCGGCCTCGAAATGGACAAAGTCACAGCTGCCGTGATCGCTGACCACATCGCGAAATATGCGGGATTCGCGACCACCTGGGGCGGACACACTGGAATTGGCACGCTGCCGATTGTGTATTTCGGCACGGAAGAGCAGAAGAAAAAGTATCTCCCAAGGTTGGCTGCGGGCGAGATTGTCGGCGCTTATGCTTTGTCGGAAGCTTCTTCCGGCTCTGACGCGTTGAATTGCCGCGCTCGCGCTGAGCTCTCGAAAGATGGCAAGCATTACATTCTCAACGGCGAGAAAATGTGGATCACCAACGCCGGCTTCGCCGACCTGTTCACCGTCTTCGCCAAGGTTGGCGGCGAAAAGTTCACAGCCTTTCTGGTCGAGAAAACATTTCCTGGATTTTCCGTCGGTGCCGAGGAGCACAAAATGGGCATCCGCGGATCTTCTACCTGCCCCATCATTTTGAACGACTGCAAAGTCCCGACCGAAAACATGCTCGGCGAAATCGGCAAGGGACACGTCATCGCCTTCAACATCCTCAACGTTGGCCGCTTCAAGCTGGGCGCCATGTGCGTGGGTGGGGCACGCTTGTCGCTCGAGAACGCCATCGGTTACGCCAAGCAGCGTAAAGCGTTCGGCAAAGTGATCGCCGACTTCGGCCTAGTTCGCGAAAAGCTCGCCAATATGGCGGTCGGGATTTACACCGGCGAGGCTCTGGTCTACCGCACGGTCGGAATGATGGACGTCGCGCTGTCCGAGGTCGACAAGACCGCAGCCGATGCTGCGAAAGAAACCCGCAAGGCCATCGAGGAGTATGCCGTTGAATGCTCCATTATCAAAGTCTGGGGCTCGGAGATGGTCGACTTCGTGGTCGATGAGACGGTGCAGATCTACGGCGGCTATGGCTTTGTCGAAGAATATCCTGCCGAGCGGGCGTACCGCGACGCGCGCATCAACCGCATCTTCGAGGGCACCAACGAAATCAACCGGCTCATCATTACTGGCTTCCTCCTGAAGCGCGCGATGTCGGGCCAGTTGCCGCTGATGCCTGCGATCAAGAAGCTGATGGATGAAGTGTTATCCGGACCTTCAGCTGGGGAAGAACTCGAAGGCCCGCTCGCCGATGAACGCAAACTGGTGATGTCGGCCAAAAAGCTTGGTCTATTCGTGGCGGGAGCGGCTACGCAGAAATACATGCAGGCCATTCAGGATCAGCAGGAGGTCATGGGAGCGATCGCTGATATGGTCATCGAAACCTACGCCATGGAGTCGGCGGTCCTCAGGGCACAAAAGATTGCGGAACGTAATGGCGAAACCGCCGCTTCCCTCCCCATTGCCATGACGCGCGTTTATCTCTCGCAGGCGATGGAGAAAATCGAAGCCGCCGCTAAGAAAGTGATCGCAGCCGTCGCCGACGGCGACATGCTGCGCACCCAGTTGGCGATCCTGCGCCGGCTGGCGAAACATGAGCCCTTCAACACCATTGAGTTGCGGCAACAGATCGCGCAGAAAGTGATTGAGCGAGGGAAATATACACTGGCGTAAAAACCCTCCTCTACGGATTGTCATCCCGACCGGAGCTTCTCATTCCCGAAGGGGATGTGAAGCGGAGCGGAGGGACCTGCTGTTTCGGGCGGGCGGCAGGAATTCTGATATGTCTCAACGCACATACGCAGCGATCGTCCACATGGAAGGTGAACTGTTTGTCGCCGAATGCTCCGGAGTGGATACCGTGAGCCCGGGCAGGACCCTCGCAGAAACGATGGCTAACTTGCGGGAAGCTACGGAGTTGTATTTGGAAGAATTTCCTTCATTGGATCGCGGCCGGCCGTTTGTCATCGTGTTTGAGACCCTTGCGTAACAGGCTGTCGAAAAAGTTCGATTCGTATCAGGGCGTCGCAGCTTGCAATATGACTTCTTCAACAGCCCGCTGGATTGCCTCGCGTCATTAAAGCTTTGCGTGCGAGGGCGCCCGCGCCGCACAAAGTCAAGCTGCCTTCAGCTTCTCCATCACGCTCTGGATCAACTCCTTCGCGTCGGTCAAGTTCTTCATCACCATCTGAATATCCATCACCGGCTTGCCCGGCCAGCGCTGGCTCTGGCAATAGACGCCGTGTTGTCCAACCAGCGCCATGGCGTCCGTGATCATGTCCATGGTGACGGCAAGTCGCCCCCGCGGGACACCCAACATGGTCTCGTAGTGTTCCAGTTCTTCCTGCTTCTCGTCGAATACCGGCATGCTGAGATTGTAACGGCTGTCCGCCGTGGCGCATAATTGTGAGAGCTTGCTGTCCAAATCAGTCGTTTCTACGTCAAAGCTTCTAGCAATGAGCAGTTTCGCATTTGGCCAGCGCGGAGCGCGACCCAGTCTCAGGCGGAGCCGACCCTCGGGACCAAATGCCAGTTGCTAAACGCCAATTACTCCAAGGAGACACTCATGCAGAAGAAAATTGTATTTCTAACTTCTCTATTGCTCGCATTCACCGTGCTTGCCGCCTGCCAGGACAAGAAGCCTCTAAGCCCCCCGGCCCAAACCCAATGCAAGCTCTCGGATGGCAAAACGATTACTGTTAACTATTCCAGTCCCCGAGCCAAAGGCCGCAAGGTCTTCGGCGGCCTCGTGCCCTATGGTGAGGTCTGGCGGACCGGGGCCAACGCAGCGACCACGTTTGTCAGCGAGGCTAACGTAAACGTGGGCGGCAAAGATGTTCCTGCGGGCAGCTATACGATTTTCACGGTCCCAAACGCAGACAAATGGACGCTCATCATCAACAAGAAGACCGGCGAGTGGGGCATTCCTTATAAGTACGAAGCGGACGAACTGACCCGCGTGGACATGAAAGTTTCATCCACATCGGCGCCGGTCGAGAACTTCACCATCGCGCTTGACTCAATGGGCGGCAGTTGCACGATGACCATCAGCTGGGAAAACACGCAAGCTTCCGTGGACATCAGCGAGAAAAAATAGAGAGCCGGCAAGCCTCTAACCACAAAAGACACGAAGGTTCCTCGTTCCGGTTTCCTTTGTGTACCTTCGTGTCCTTTGTGGTTAATGAATTTATGGCTTCCAGCGCAGAACGGGTTTTCTGGCAGCTGCGGTTTCGTCCAGTCGCGACACGCGAGTGGTGTGGGGCGCGGCCAGCACCATTTGTGAATCTTCTTCCACTTCTTCGGCGATCGACTTCATGGCTTCGATGAACAAGTCCAATTCTTCTTTGGGCTCGCTCTCGGTCGGTTCGATCATAAGAGCACCCGGCACGATCAGCGGAAACGCTGTCGTATAGGGATGGAAGCCGTAATCGATCAGCCGCTTGGCTATGTCCATCGTCTTCACGCCTTTTTTCGCCTGCACTTTATCGCTGAAGACCACTTCATGCATGGTGGGCGTGGAATAAGGCAAATCGTAGACGCCTTCGAGGCCTTTACGAATGTAGTTGGCATTCAATACCGCGTCTTCGGTGGTCTGGCGCAAGCCGTCTGGGCCATTGGCCAGCGTGTAAGCCAGCGCGCGAACAAACATTCCGAAGTTGCCGTAGAAAGCACGCACCCGCCCCACCGACTGCGGCCGGTTGTATTCGAAGCCCAGACTGCCGTCAGGCTTGGTGATGACCACCGGCGTTGGCAGAAACGGCTCGAGTATCTTCTTGATTGCGACGGGGCCGGATCCAGGTCCGCCGCCGCCGTGAGGCGTCGAAAACGTTTTGTGCAGATTCAGGTGCATCAAGTCCACGCCAAAATCGCCAGGACGCACCTTGCCCACCAGCGCGTTCATATTGGCGCCGTCCATGTAGAGTAGGCCACCCTTGGCGTGCATAATGTCGGCGATCTTATGAATCTCCTGCTCAAAAATCCCGAGCGTGTTGGGATTGGTCAACATCAGCGCGGCTACTTCTTCGTTCATCTGCGACGCCAGCGCCGCCACATCCACCATTCCCTGAGCGTTCGACTTCAGGTTCTCCACTGCATAGCCGACCATCGCGGCTGTTGCAGGGTTGGTTCCGTGAGCAGAGTCAGGAATCAGAATCTTCTTGCGGGGCGTGCCTTTCGATTGATGGTAAGCCCGCACCATGAGCAGACCAGTCAACTCGCCGTGCGCGCCAGCCGCAGGCTGCAACGTGATCGCATCCATACCGGTGATTTCGATCAGACATTCGCTGAGGGTTTGGAGAATCCGTAAAGCTCCCTGCGAAACTTTTTCCGGTTGATACGGATGCCCGTTGGCGAGTCCATCCAAGCGCGAAACGACTTCGTTCACCCGCGGGTTGTACTTCATGGTGCAGGAGCCGAGCGGGTACATGCCGAGATCGATGGCGTAATTCCAGGTGGAGAGCCGTGTGAAGTGGCGGATGATTTCAATCTCGCTCACTTCCGGCATGTTGCCCAGATCTTTTCTCTCGCTGGGCCCTAAAAGCTCTGCCGTATCCACTTCGGGCACATCCAGTGGAGGCAGCTTCCATGCGGCTTTGCCGGGTGAAGACTTCTCGAAGATCAGTCCTTCATTCTGATTAACGTGCCGAGTGGCCTTGCGAGTCACGTGCTTCATCGCGCCACCTCCTGAACATCGGCTGGTTCTTTCACGGATTTTACGATGCGCTCACTTTCAGCCACCGAGCTGACCGCAGTATCAATCGCCGCTCGCGTGGTCATCTCCGTGCAACACCACAACGCTGCGTTGCCGAGTTCCGGATAAAACTTCTTCAGCGGAAGTCCTCCGACGATCTTGTGCTGGAGAATCCGCCCATTGATCGCGTAGGGATCTTCGCTGGTCTGCACTACAAACTCGTTGAAGCGTGGAGCGCCCGAGAACAGCACTTTCGCATGTCTGCCGAACTCTTGGGCGGCGTACGCAGCTTTCGCCAGGTTCTGTTTCGCCAATTCGCGCAAGCCAACCTTTCCGTAAATGGTCATGAAGATGTTGGCCATCAACGCAATCAATGCCTGATTGGTGCAGATATTCGAGGTCGCCTTCTCGCGCCGGATGTGCTGCTCGCGAGTAGCGAGCGTAAGCACGAAACCGCGCTTGCCATTCCTGTCCGTCGTTTGACCTACCAGGCGCCCGGGCATCTGACGTACGTATTTCTCGCGGGTAGCAATCACGCCGCAGTACGGCCCGCCGAAAGTGAGGGGCACGCCAAACGACTGCGCTTCCATCGCAATAATGTCTGCTTGTCGCGGCGGTTCGACGATGCCGAGCGAAACCGCTTCCGCAATCGAAACCACCAGCATCGCGCCGTGTTTGTGAGCAACGTCGGCGATCGCTGCCACATCCTCAATGGTGCCAAAGAAATTGGGCGACTGAATCAGCACGCACGCCGTGTCCGGAGTTATGGCCTTGTCCAATTCGTTCAGGTTCACCCGGCCGCTCTCGGTGAATGGCACCGTGGCCAGCGGCATGCCCTGATGATGAGCATAAGTCGCCAAAACTTCGCGATACTCAGGATGGACGCTGCGCGCAATCGCCACCGCATTGCGCCCGGTGACGCGGCACGCCATCGTCGCAGCTTCAGCCGCTGCGGTCGATCCGTCATACATGCTAGCGTTGGCTACCTCCATGCCGGTCAGTTCGCAAATCATGGTCTGGAATTCGAAGATGGATTGCAGTGTGCCCTGGGAAATTTCCGGTTGATAGGGTGTATAGGCAGTGAGAAACTCGCCGCGTGAAATCAGCGAATCGATAATTACCGGGCGATAGTGGTAGTAAGCGCCTGCGCCCAGAAACGTGACGTAGGCCTCGGCGTTCTCGCGGGAGCACTCGCGAAACCAGTCCACGATTTCGGACTCGGCCATTTGGCGCGGAACTTTCAAATCCCGATTGAGCCGGTACTCGGCCGGAATGGGCGCGAACAAGTCATCGATCGAACGCGCGCCAATGGCTTTCAGCATGGCTTCGCGGTCGGCGGGAGATTTCGGAAGATATCGCATAGGAGTTAGATGTAGGTCGAAGTCACAGCGATTGTGATGTCCAGGCCCAAAGGCATTAACCACAAAGGACACGAAGGTTCACAAAGGAAAATCAATGGCGGCAGTGCTTGAACTTCCTTTGTGACCTTCGTGTCCTTTGTGGTTCAAGCCTTCTGCCGGCAGCACCGGCGTTACCCGCCTTCTTCCGCCACGAACTTCTCGTAATCGGCGGAGGAGAGCAAGCCGTTCAACTCATTCGGATCTTTGAGGGAAAGTTTGAGCATCCAGGAGCCGTGCGCGTCCTTGTTGATCTTCTCCGGTGACGTCGCCAGTTCGCCGTTCACGTCAGCGACGGTGCCGGAAGCGGGAGCGTATAAATCCGACACCGCCTTGACCGACTCGACCGAGCCAAAGGTCTTTCCTTTTGTAATTTCAGTGCCGGGTTTGGGCAGTTCGACAAAAACAATGTCGCCGAGCGACTCCTGGGCGTGGTCCGTGATGCCAACGGTTGCGCTGTTGCCGTCAACTTTAATCCATTCGTGCTCTTTGGTGTATTTGAAGTCGGTTGGATAGGGCATGCTGCTTCTAGCTCCTGGCTCTTAGCTTCTAGCTTGTGGCTTCTAGTTCTTTTTCGGACGCTTGTAAAACGGCGTTGGTACAACCTGGGCTCTCACACCTTGACTGCGGCACTCCACCTTGACAGTTGATCCGACATCCGCGAACTCTGGCGGCACATAGGCCAGCGCAATATTCTTCTTTAGAAATGGCGCGTAGGATCCGCTGGTCACGTAGCCAATCTCGCGACCGGCGTCGTCCTGAACCTTATAGCCGTCGCGGGCGATGCCGCGTTCAATCATCTCAAGCCCGACCAATGTTCGCTTCAGGCCTGCGGTCTTCGCTTTCTCCAGCGCAGCGCGGCCGATGAAGTCAGGCTTCTCCATCTTGCAAAAACGAGCGAGTCCGGCCTCCCATACATTGATCGTATCCGAAATTTCGTGTCCGTAGAGCGACAGGCTGCCCTCGAGACGCAGAGTATTGCGAGCGCCGAGCCCGCACGGAATCGCTCCGAATTCCTTGCCCGCCTCCAGCACCTGATTCCAGACCATGGCGCTGGTAGCCTCGTCGGCGGGTACGTAAATTTCAAATCCATCTTCGGCGGTGTAGCCTGTACGCGCGATCAGAATGTTTTTAAGCCCACAGACGGTCCCGTGCGTCACCCAATAAAACTTCACCGTGGAGAGATCGGCGTCGGTGAGCTTCTGCAGCAGGTTCACGCCCTTGGGGCCCTGAATCGCGATCTGGGTAAAGTCGTCGGAGAGATTTTCGACTTTGCAGTTGAACTGCCGGGTGTTGTCGCGCACCCAGTTGAAATCTTTCTCGCGCGTTCCCGCGTTAATCACCAGCAGGTAATCGTTTTCGCCCAGACGATGCACGATTACGTCGTCCACAAACGTTCCCTGCGGATAAAGCAGCGCCGAATACTGCGCCTGTCCGATGGCGAGGCGCGAAGCATCGTTCATCGAGATATGCTGGACGGCGGCCAGAGCCTCGGGTCCTTGCAGCCGGATATCGCCCATGTGCGAAACGTCGAAGATGCCGACGCTGTTGCGAACCGCGTTGTGCTCGGCGATGATGCCGCCGGCTGACGGGTATTCGACCGGCATATCCCAGCCATTGAATTCGACCATCTTCGCGCCCATCCGTCGATGGACGGCGTTGAGCGCCGTCTTTCGAATAATCGGCGTGGTCGATTGAACAGCGGACAATGGTCCCTCGATCAGAGCAGTGGGCTGCCGGGATGCTGAAACTCATTACCCTAACATGGGGATGGCAAGGGCATCAACCGGAGGGGCCTGCCCGGTGGTGTCCTAACAATGCGTTGATGAAAATGGACAAAATATAACCCGCTATGTGTGGCGGGTTTTTGGGGTTTAAGCATCGGTTGCGGGTGGGTCCGCCTCGACCTTACTTTTTTCGCTGCGAGTAATCTTGCGCTCGGCGATCTTTAGCCAGTCTTTGATTTCCTCGATACTCTCCAAGCTAAGAGATGCGGGCCAACTTAACACTACATCGCCTTCCGTGATCGAGAAAACGTCCTGCCTCATAGGTGCGCTCCCTCCGCTGATTCTCGTTGCCGTCCTTTGAATAGGTGCAACGATGTGCGGCTTAGGCGAAATGGCAGGGGCCTCTTCTATAGTTACCTCAGCAATCGGCATTCCGACCTGGCTATCGTCAACGAAAACAAATCCATCCTTGATTTCCCTGACTCGCTTCGGCTCTTGGAACTGCAAGATTCCTCTAGGTTCCCATTGTACAAAGTCTCCAACCTTGACCGGGTTAGAGCCATCTTCCGCCTTCTTTTGAGAGCCTAACACAGTCAAATCTGATAAACCAGCAAATTCTATGGTCTCTCTAAACGCCTTTAGAAACTCCTTTACTCCGTTCGGATTGAACCCTTTGTAGGCCACAAGCTCTCCGGCAAGTGTTTCGTCGTTGGGTATGTTCGTATCTCTGTATTCCTCAAGCAGTTCAGCGTATATGGTCGGCGATACAGCCGCGTCTCTAATCGCCTTCAGTCGGCGAGGATCGGTGTCCGGCAAGCTAGCCACCTCCATAGCGCGTTGCGTTGGGACGACGCGACCATCCTTTTCCTCTAACAACCCGAACTTCTTCAGGGCCGACAAAGCGCTATAGGCTTGGCCGTGCGCCGTTGCAAACCCTATGAGTTTCGCAGCAATCGCGGGCATAGCTGCCGCTTTGCCATTAGCTGTTACGAATCGCTTAGTGCGATCTATCGCTTCGCGTAAGCCCACTGTCGGGTAATTCGGGCTGCGCTGCCGCTTCTTCTTTTCAGATTCGGCGGGTTTGGTCACTGCGTTGGTAGCCATGTGATAAACCTCCACACTCCAGAGCATACACAACGTTATAGCCTAATGCAAGAAAAATAGTTACAAAGCGTTCACTTTGCCGCTTGCGCTAACCACGCTAACTCTGATATAAGTTAGACGTGAAACGAAGAAGCCAGCGATCAAACGCTCCGAAGGCGCATGATTACTGGCTTTTCTGTAGGAACGGCGCTGTAGGGAAGTGGCTAAACCCAGTCCCCTTGAAAGGGAACTCCTGCACAGGATACGTCGGTTCGACTCCGACCAGCGCCTCCAAGAAGGGAGTTAACCACGCGACCTCCATAACGGAAAGCGCTAGCCGAACAAACCACAACCCCTAACTCTAAACGGCCCCGACTCTGCGGAAACAGGGTCAGGGCTTGAAACCATCGCAGCCGAAGCCGCAATGAGTCTCGCAACTTCATTATCCGGCAAGTCGGCTGTGAACTCAAGGAGATTTCACAGTGACTTGCCACAACTGCCAAACCAACAATCAACGCACTATTAGGACACTACCGCCTGCCCGGAACCGCGCTAGTCCCACGCGACGAACAAAACCCCCTCCCAAGCGAAGCTTGAGCGGGGCACCCTCGGAAGTTAATCAGAGGTTTAGGGCGGGCCGCCCTCATTTTTACATCTCATCAAGAATCTGGTGCAGAGATCCTTCGTTGGGAGTCGTTCGCGAGCGAGCGGCTCCGCGTTCTCAGGATGACAATCGATTTGCAGGATGAAGGCGGATGAGCTCGAGCCTCAGGGGGTAAAGCGCGCATTCTTGCTGGGCCTGAGCGGCGCCCTTCGACTTCGCTCAGGGCAGGCTTCTGAAGCCGCGCCCTTCCCAAAACCATTTACTTCCAAACCTGAATTTCATCTTCCAGGGTCCGGGTCATCCGGTACAGCAGCGCCTTCCCGGTGGAAGAGATCGAGCACCCACACTCCTTTTCCTTTGCGTGCGGCGCGGACGAATCCAGCCGCCTCCAACACCGCATCCATACGCTGTGGCGGGTGAATAAATGACCGAAAGGCATCGCCGCTTAGCTTTCGCCAAAAGTTCTGGAGCCCTGTCCAGGTTCGCATGTACCAACGGTCGCGGGGATAGGTTAAGGCGACCAGTCGGCGCGCTCGCGCGGCGACGCCGCGAAGCAGCGCCTCGGCATCGGGATAGCAGCAGACTACGCGGTCAAGAGTCACTACATCGGCATCGGCCAGCGTCGATGCAATTGCCGCGAAATCGCCGAGCACGAACTGGGTGGGACGCGATCCGTAGCGTGATCCGACCTCACGGCGCGCCACCTCGAGATAGGCAGGCGACGCTTCCACGAGCGTAACGGAGCGTACACCCGCAGCGGCGAGTTCCATGCTGATGACTCCAATCCCACCACCAACATCGAGAATGTCCGCACCCTCGAGCGGCCAGCGCCGGAGTTCTGCCAGCAAGAGTCTGGTGAGAGCGGCTGCGCCATTGCGCTGGTAGCTCCGCAGGTCGCGTTCCGCCACCTTGCGATCGAACTTCGCTTCGGCAGCGCAATATCGGGTGCAACACACCATGCAGGAAGATCTCGGGAGTCCGCGTCCTCGGAATTAGACCCCTCCATAAAGGTGCCAGTCAAGCGATCAAGAACCTGCTTTGAAGGTAGGACTGACCCAGGTCTCGAAAACCCCGCGAGACCTGGAGCACCCGTTGAAGTCGTGCCCTTCCCAACATCGTTTACGGGGCACCTGCGAAACGCAAGGTCCCTCCACTCCGCTCCTCATCCCCTTCGGGACGAGAAACTCCGGCCGGGATGACAATCCGTAGGAAATACATTGGCGGCCATCAAAATCGAGTGCAGAGATCCTTGGTTGGGAGTCGTTCGCGCGCGAACGACTCCGCGTCCTCAGGATGACAACGGACTAACGTCCGGCTGCGGCGGCGCGGGACTTTGATGGCTTGGCCCTTAGGAGATCCCAGGCTTCGCGGTAGCGTCCGTATTTTGAGGTCTTGCGGAGGGGTGAGAGGCAAGACCATGGCCTTACCTTGCAATGCGGCGGTGGGCAGGATGTACCAGACGTCGAGCGGAATTACATAGGCGGCGATGAAATCAATCTGGCTGGCCCGATAGGGTTGGTTGGACGTGGTGTGGCAAATATAGCAGCCGAAGCGCTTGTACTTGGTCGATTTGACCTGCACGCGCAGGAAACGGCCCTGATATTCGAGGGCAAAGTCATAGCGCGCGGAATCTCCATAGGGCTTGGCGACGCATAATCCGTGCGCGGCGGCTCGGGCCATGAAACACATCTCCGCCCACTCGCCCCGCTGCTTGCGGTTCTTGATATCCACTCCTCGGTTTGTCATGAAGGTGATTTCCTGGGAAATGCTGGTTTGGGTTGGGTAACGGCCAATAAAAAGCGCGACCCGGAGGGGTCGCGCCTGAGTTAATCAATATGTTCTTATTATATCACATTGAAATAGGTAAACCCGCCAAATTTTGGAATTTATATTTCCAATGAAGACAACAGGATGGGCGGAATCGTGCCATTTTTGCCTATTGACAAGATTTCGGCAGTGGTGGGTGCGGCGGCATGCCCCCGGGTTACCAACGGCACTTTCCTCTTCCCTGCCGGACGCGGTACAGTTCGCCCATGGCCACCACGACCACAAACAGGAAGTACCGCTGCATGCAATGCGAGATGACGGAAGACCGCTGCGACTGCGAAAAATACTGCTGCCTCTGCCAATCGCTGATGGAAGTCCGCCTGTGCGAGGATGGCCTCTACTACTGCAAGCCCTGCCGCGAAGCCTGCGGCTATATCGTTTCGGAGTCGGGATCGAGTTCTAACTTTTAGCTTCCAGTTCCCAGCTCTTGGATCGATCGTCTGCTACCCTTCCTTGCAGTGCGTCCGTCACACCAGAGAGTTATGGAGTAGTATTCTCGTCGAAAGGAGACGGCTATGTCGTCGACCTTATCGTCGCGGGTGGTTGGAGTCGCAGCGCCTGCCTCTTGCGGCGCCGTCGCGGGAATTGGTTCTGGGCGCATCGTTTCACTCGATATCATGCGTGGGTTGGTTATGGTCATCATGGCGCTTGACCATACTCGGGATTTCTTCACCAATCTCCGCTTCGAGCCCGAGAATCTGGCTCAGACGTATTACGCCTTGTTTTTCACGCGCTGGATTACTCATTTCTGCGCGCCCTTGTTTTTCTTTCTGGCAGGCACTGGCGCATTTTTCTACGGCAGGCGCAGAACGTCACAGGCGTTGAGCCGCTTTCTGTGGACGCGCGGACTCTGGCTGATAATCCTCGAATTCACCGTGGTCGGAACCGCCTGGAGTTTTGTTTTTCCTTCTGGAAATTTTCTCGTGATCTGGGCGTTAGGCGCTTGCATGGTGCTGATGGCGGCGATTGTCCGGATGCCCCTGCGTTGGGTCGCGGCCTTCGCCGGAGTCATGATTCTGGGCCACGATCTGCTGGATCCCGTTCGCCCGCGGCAGTTTGGTTCGCTCGCCTGGCTGTGGACGATCCTGCACGTTAGAGGTGGCGCACTGCTTCCCTTTCACGTGCAGAAATTCGTGCTGTTTCCGCTGATTCCGTGGGTCGGCGTGATGGCCGCAGGTTATGTTTTTGGCTCAGTGTATCTTTTGGAGAAAGATCGCCGTCGAAAGCTTATCGCGCAAATCGGGCTGGGGCTCACCGTCGCTTTTATCGTGCTTCGCTTGACCAATCTGTACGGAAATCCTCCCGTCGGCTTGGGGGGTGTTTCTCAAGGCCCGTGGCACATTCAGCCGACGGTGGAAAAGACTGTGATTCTTTTCTTCGATGTCGAGAAGTATCCGCCGTCTTTGCAATTCTTGCTGATGACGCTGGGACCGTCTTTGCTGCTGCTGGCGTGGCTCGACAAGAAGCTCGATCAGAAAGACGGCAGGCAAAGGATTTCGCCGGCGCTGTCCCCGCTCTTGACGTTCGGGCGGGTGCCCATGTTTTTCTACATCCTGCATCTTTATCTCATTCACTCGCTGGCCGTCCTGGTGGCAGTGCTGTCTCATCAGCCGGTCACCTGGCTCTTGAACGGCAGCTTCTTCGGTGCCCCCGACGACTGGGGATACAATCTGCCGTTTGTCTATCTGATGTGGATCACGGTGGTCGTCATTCTGTATTTCCCGTGCCGCTGGTATGAAGGGGTCAAGCAGCGCCGCAAGGATTGGTGGTTAAGTTACATCTGAGGGCCACAGCGGTCGCGGAGAGAACAGCAGATTCCTCGGCGATGGTGCTGCCTCGGAATGACAAGGCAAGAATTGAGGTTGGACGGCTGACATTTTGCGGGCTCTCGGTCAGATCACAATCGCTTCTTTGTATTCCCCAAACACTTTCCGCATGGTGTCGGAGATTTCTCCGACCGTGGCGTAGGCTTCGACCGCGGCGACGATGTGCGGCATCAGATTTGCTCCGGAGCGGGCGGCGTCTTCGACTTTCTTGAGAGAGTCTTCCCATGGCTGAGCATCACGACGAGCACGCAAAGCGCGCAGCCGCTCCACTTGTTTCCGTTCCAGCGATTCGTCGATGTGCAGAGTGGGGATGGGTTTTTCTTCTTCCACGGTGAAACGGTTTACTCCCACCACCACGGCCTCGGCGCGGTCCACTTGCTGCTGATATTCATAGGCGGCGTTCTGAATCTCCTGCTGCACATAGCCGCGCTCGATGGCTTTCAGCATTCCGCCGAGAGCTTCAATCTTGTCTAAATACTCCAGCGCACGCTTTTCGATTTCATTGGTCAAGGTTTCAATGTAGTAGGAACCGGCGAGCGGGTCGACGGTCTGGGGCACTCCGGACTCGTATGCCACAATTTGCTGCGTGCGCAGAGCCGTGCGGGCCGCCTGTTCGGTCGGCAGGGCGAGTGCTTCATCGTAGGAATTCGTGTGCAGCGATTGCGTTCCTCCGAGAACGGCTGCCATGGCCTGAATGGCAGTGCGGACAATATTATTTTCCGGTTGCTGCGCGGTCAGCGTGGAGCCTGCCGTCTGGGTATGAAAGCGCATCATCCACGAACGTGGACTCCTGGCCTTAAAATGCTCGCGCATAATCTGGGCCCACATCCGACGGGCGGCGCGGAACTTGGCAACCTCTTCCAGAAAATTACTGTGCGCGTTGAAGAAGAATGAAATGCGCGGCGCGAACTTGTCCACATCCAGCCCGGCGTCGATGGCGGCCTGTACGTAGGCGATGCCATTACCCAAGGTGAATGCGACTTCCTGCACCGCGGTCGAGCCCGCCTCGCGCATGTGGTAGCCGGAGATGGAAATTGTGTTCCACTCGGGAACGTTTTCGTTGGTCCATGCGAACAGGTCGGTGATGATGCGCATCGCCTGTTTGGGCGGGTAAATGTACGTTCCTCGCGCGATGAATTCTTTGAGGACATCGTTCTGCACCGTGCCGGAAAGTTTGCGGATATCCGCGCCCTGTCGGCGGGCGACTCCAACGTAAAGCGCGAGCAGGATCGAGGCCGTGGCATTGATGGTCATCGAGGTGGAAATCTTGGTTAACTCGATGCCGTCGAAGAGACGCTGCATGTCCTCGATGGAATCGATGGCGACACCGACTTTGCCGACTTCCCCTACGGCCAGTGGGTGGTCGGAATCCAGGCCGATCTGCGTGGGTAGATCGAAAGCAACCGAGAGCCCGGTGGTTCCGTTGGCCAACAGATATTTGTAGCGCTTGTTGGATTCCTCGGCGTCGCCCATGCCGGCATACTGGCGCATGGTCCAGAGGCGTCCGCGGTGCATGGTGGCCTGCACGCCGCGAGTGAAAGGATATTGCCCGGGGTAGCCGACTTGCCGGTCATAGTCCCAGACTTCGAGATCGGCCGGGGTATAAAGGGGGCGAACGGCTATATGGGATTCGGTCTCGAGCTCGGATTTCTTCTCGGTCATGACAGGAACCATGAACCACAAAGGACACGAAGGTACACAAAGGAGGGCGAAAACACTAAACTGGTACTGGCGAGGATTAAGGGGCCGGTCGGAACGTCTTTCCTTTGTGAACCTTCGTGTCCGTAGCCTGCCCTGAGCGAAGTCGAAGGGTGGTTAATGGTTTTGAGCCCTCCTCCACACCCTCCAAAACGAGCTTACTCCGAACCACCCAAAGAGCCCAGCAAAGCATGCGGCGAGCACTATCCGGCTGGAAGTGGCGTGGCCGGCTTGATACTTGGCGTATTCACGAAAGAACGCGAGGACCCCGATCGCTGCTAAGGCTAAGAAAACAAAACCTGTCACCTCAAGCCAGAGCTGTTTGAGGATGCGCCCGAAGTGAGATGCAGTAGCGCGCACGGCTTTTGTGACCGCTCCGAAAGTTCGACTGCGGTGAGCGTGCTGCGACATGAGCCGGCCAGCAACCCGTGCGGCGATGCCCAGCTTTCTACCAGTGGAGACGCTCGACATTCCCATGATTTTACCAATATTTAGCGACCTGGGTTTCGTTTGCCAAGTTTCAGGGGTACAATATCGCGGGCGTGAGCAGTCTGGTCGCGAAACGTTGTGACCGCGATAGCATCTAATCAGTTAAAGGGTCAGGGTGGAATTTGCTCCCTCCCGGAACTAAACTCAGAGTAAGTGGGATCCTACGAGGGGGTTACGTGGACCAGCAATTGAAGCAGTTAATGAAGGAACTGGGCGAGGCAATCAACGAGTCGTTGGCGGACTCCGAGCCTATTGCCGATGTCGTTTCCCGAATCAAAGAAGGCGGGTACGACATTTTCCTGGTGCTGGAAGCCACTATCGGAGTCAGCAAGCCGGGCGAGAAGTCCAGCGAAAAGCCGGCCCTGATGACCACTGAATTCAAGATCAACGATCAGGACCTCAAGTTCCTCAAGTCGCTGCGCATTAAGGTTGAGGACGACGCCGCGTAAGGACTTCGCGCAGATAATCGTATTCCAGCCATTCACGATTCCGCCAAAAATTGACCTGTAGAGACGTAGCTAGCTACGTCTCTACAACCATGCAGCGAAGGAGCACGAGCGGGGACGCTCGCACCTACATCGGTCGAGACGATATTATTGATGAACATGTACAAGCCAGTTCCAAAAGTGCCGGACTTCCCCACCATGGAGCGCGAGATCCTGCGCTTCTGGCAAGAGAATCGCATTTTCGACAAGCTGCGCGAGCAGAATGCAAATGGCCCGCGCTGGTCTTTTCTCGACGGGCCGATCACGGCGAACAATCCCATGGGCGTGCATCACGCGTGGGGCCGCTCCTTGAAAGACATGTATCAGCGCTACCACGCCATGAACGGCCAGGCGGAGCGCTATCAGAACGGATTCGACTGCCAGGGATTGTGGGTCGAGGTTGAAGTAGAAAAAAGCCTTGGACTCAAGACCAAGCGCGAGATTCGGGAGTACGGCATTGAGAAATTCGTTCGCGCCTGCAAGGAGCGCGTTCTCACTTACGCGGCACGGCAGACCGAGCAGTCGATGCGCTTGGGATATTGGTGTGATTGGGACGATCCTCAGGTGTTGATCGCTTTGCGTGACGCGCTGGCAGACGGAGATCGAGTTGTAACCGTAAAACTCCCCAGCGGCCGCGTCGAGACAGCGCGCGCCAGCGAAATTGTTCGCAAGCTCGGTTCGGCGGAATATGGCGGCAGCTATTTCACTTTCTCCGACGAAAACAACTACACGATTTGGGGATTTCTCAAGAAGTGCCACGACGAGGGTTTCATCTACCGCGGGCACGACGTCATGCCATGGTGCGGACGCTGCGGCACCGGCCTCTCGCAGATGGAAGTGGCGGAAGGCCGCCGCATCACGACGCATACTTCAGTCTTCGTGCGTTTCCCCGTTAAGGGCCAGGAGAAGACAGCGCTGCTGGTGTGGACCACGACTCCGTGGACGCTCGCGTCCAACGTTGCGGTCGCGGTGAATCCGGAGATGACTTATTTAAAAGTCCGGCACGGGGATTGGACTTATTACGTTGCCAAGGCGAACTTCGAGCGCGATCGCGTGCAGGAGTTACAGGTCGAGGGCAAACACGAGGTCCATAAACTGCCTTCGATCCGCACCATCCTGAAGGGCAGTAGCACGATCGAAGTGTTGGAGGAACTCCCCGGGAGCAAACTGCTGGGTCTGGCCTATACCGGCCCGTTCGACGACTTGCCGGCGCAGAATACGCCCGGCGGCGTTTTCCCCTACGGTCAAACCGGAGACGGCAAGACTGCCGCTGAATCGCATCGCGTTATCGCGTGGAAAGAAATAAGCGAGGCCGAAGGTACAGGGCTGGTCCACATCGCTCCTGGTTGCGGCGCGGAAGATCAGGAACTCGGCCGCGAAAATAATCTGCCGTTCATTGCGCCGCTCGATGAAAGTTCGGTCTTTCAGGATGGATTTGGTCCGCTCACGGGACGCAATGCCAATGAAGTAACCGATGAAGTCGTTGCTGCCCTGAAAGCCTCTGGTCTACTTGTAGCCCGAGAACGATATCCCCACGTGTACCCCCATTGCTGGCGTTGCAAATCGGAACTTGTCTTTCGCCCGGTCGACGAATGGTTCATCCGCATGGACTGGCGCGACCGCATCGAGCGGACCGTGCCGACCATCCGATGGATTCCGCCCGAGGGCGAAGCCCGCGAACTCGATTGGCTTCACAACATGCGCGATTGGATGATCTCGAAGAAGCGCTTCTGGGGGCTCGCCCTGCCCATCTGGGTTTGCGGCGAGTGCGAACACTTCACGGTGATCGGCAGCCGCGAAGAATTAAGAGATCGCGCCGTCGAGGGCTGGGATACTTTCGAAGGCAATTCGCCGCATCGCCCATACATCGATGCGGTCAAGATTCGCTGTGAGAAGTGTGGCGGCGTGGCTTCGCGCGTGGCCGACGTGGGCAACCCTTGGCTGGACGCGGGCATTGTGCCCTTCAGCACCATGCGCTACTCCACCGACCGGGCGTATTGGGAGAAGTGGTTTCCGGCTGATCTAGTGCTCGAGAGTTTTCCCGGCCAGTTTCGCAACTGGTTTTACTCCATGCTGGCGATGAGTGCAATGATCGACGGCCGGGCTCCATTCAAGGCTTTGTTGGGACACGCTCTGGTTCGTGATGCGCGCGGCGAAGAAATGCATAAGTCGAAGGGCAACTCCATCGCCTTCGATGAAGCGGCGGAGGCGCTGGGCGCCGAGGTCATGCGCTACATCTATGCTGAACAAAAGACCGCGCAGAACCTCAACTTCCCAGACTTGCATCCGACGGGCAATGTAGGCCAGACCATTGACGGTGAGGCGCGGCGGAAATTATTGACGTTTTGGAATTGCTACAGCTTCTTCGTGAGCAATGCTCGATCGGATGGCTGGACGCCGGGCCCCGCGGTTCCGATCACCAATCAGCTGGACCGCTGGGTGTTGAGCCGGCTGCAACGATTGGTGGAAGCTGCGCGCGGCGCGTTCAATCACTTCGAACACTATCGCTTGATCGAAGCTTTCCAAGTTTTCGACGACGAGTTCTCGAACTGGTATCTTCGCCGCTCACGCCGCCGCTTCTGGGCGAACGAGGCCGACGCGTATCAGACGATCTACACCGTGCTCACAACCGTGACCCGGGTAATGGCGCCGGCGTTGCCGTTTCTGACCGAGGAAATTTATCAGAATCTGGTGTGCTCGGTCGATCCGTCGGCGCCCGCGTCCGTGCACTTGACCCGTTATCCGCAGGTCGACGCTTCCCTGATCGACGAGGAGTTGGAGCGCAGCATCGATACCGTCATCCGCATCAAGAACCTCGCCTTGAGCCTTCGTACGCAGAGCAAAACCAAGATCCGCACGCCGCTGGGCAGGTTGTACGTCCGCCCCAGAGATGCGGCCGACCGGCGCGTGCTGGAAAATCCTGAGTATGCGGCACAGATTTTGGAAGAAGCCAACATCAAGAAACTCGTTCTCATCGACGACGAAACCAAGCTGGTGAAGGTGAGCTTCAAACCCGATGCCAAGAAACTGGGCCCCCGCGCCGGAAAGTACCTGAAAGCGATTGCGCAGGCTCTAAGCCGGGCCGACCTCAAAGTTGTGACCGCCGGCGGTCCATATACGGTGCAAGTCGACGGGCAAACCTTCGAACTGGCGCCGGAAGAAATCCTCACCTCCTACGAAGGTCCGGAGAACCTTAGGGCCATGCAAGAGCAAGGCACGTTCCTGGCGCTCGACACCACACTCACGCCCGAACTGCTACAGGAAGGCCTGGCCCGAGACTTCAACCGGCTCGTCCAGGATCAGCGGAAAGCGATGAACCTCAATATCTCCGATCGCATCGCTGTGAGTTATTCCGCCTCGCCCCGCATCGCCGAAGCCATCGCGGCGCACGAATCCTACCTGCGGCATGAATTGCTTGCAGATCGACTGGAAGCCAGCGCCACCCAAAACGGCGGGGCAAAGCTCTCCTTAAGCGGCGAGGACATCCTGGTTACGATCACGCGGGCGTAACCGGCAGTAGTTCTCGCGCAGCCTATCCGTTGGATCTACTGTTCAGGGTGGCCCGTCCAAGCTTCAGCTTGAGCGGGCACCCTGAAGAGTTAAGTTAGAGGTTTAGGTTGGGCTCGCCCCCAACCCCGATTGCCAAAACCGAGCTTAGCACTTCCATCACATCGAACCGCGATATTGGGTATTGCAAGTACGAGCCAAAAGGGCTACGCTTCATTTGTCGCCTCTCCGAAGAGCAGTTCCCGCTAGTTGAGACGCCCACCCACTGAGACGATGACCATCTGTTGGGACCCCTGCATACTTGCTTTTCAACGGAGTTACCTCTTGGAGGGGCGTCATGAAACGTATAGTAATTTCGATCCTTTTCCCTTGCATTTTAGCGACGGCTACACCTGCGGCTGACCAGAGCTTCGCAGGAACAGTAGTGCAGGCAGTTCGCCAAATCGCAACCGACGGATCGCCCACGGCCCCGCCGTTGGAAATTTTAGTGGGGAACGATCTCTTCGTGACTGTAACTTGGGTTGGTCTAAGCTTGGGCGACATTGACGGCGTGTTGGACAATCCAAAGGGCAGTCGCCTGAAACAAGAATCGGGGCTGTGTGTTGCTCAAGACGTAATGTGCATTTCTCGATTCCGAATAACTGAGACCTCCAGCGGAACTAGACGCGCCACTCTTCTCATTAACACCAAAGCCACATACTATTTTATGTACGTCAAGGAAGAGATGGGGCTTCCGATTACGTACTGAGGGTTGACGGAGATTAAAGGCTGTTCGCGAGCAGGTTTTGGGTCGCGGCTGGCCAAAACATCAGGCCAAGATCACAAGTACTCATCGCGATTTAACGCCCCCGGCTGGCAAGAAACAATTCCTCCGAGCTTTTTCCTCACACCAAACCATCGCTCTCGACCAATGTTTTATCAACCATCTATCGGTGGAATCACCTCAGTATTGCGACATTGTCACAGAGCGCTCAGAGGGACCTTTTGGTAACATGATCCAGGCATTGCTTTGCGGGTCGATGGTGCAAGGGCGGGTATAACGTCTCTAGGAGGAGATAGTGGCGGTCGTTTTCGCAGGGCGGCCGCCATTTTTTCCGTTGGGCCCGCCCTAGCATTGTCGATGCTACTGCCAACGCCGACAGAAATCAACTGGCGAATTTGCGAGTGTACCTGGTTTTTAGCGTCAGGTTTTTAGCGTCAGCGAGGGCCGTAGGTGGAAACGTCCCCACTTAGACGCAATCCATGGTGCGCTTTATCGTTGACGGGATGCCTTAAATAAGATAACCTACTACAAGATACATTATCTGCAAGATAATCATCGATCTTCGACAATTTGAGCGGAAGCTGGTGAATCTGATCGTGCTACCCGACCCCGCCCTAGTTCCAAAATGGGACGCGAGACCCGGTTGCGCCCGTGCTAACTCCCATGTTCTCTAGATTTTGCGTGTAACTCCTGTAAACTCAAAGATCTAGCACATAGTCGAAATTTAAGTCGTTTGCTTTCTAGATTTTGCAGCAAAAGGGGGGAGGGGGTACCCGGTACTAAACAGTAAACTCCGTCCCAATGTGGGAAAGAGGCGGAATCAGCGGCCCAGTTTTCCGCTGTGCTAGTATTTAGCGTTTCCCGGTGCGCCGTTGGATCCAAGTTGGCCACAACAGAATCCACGGTGCATCTGCAACGCCCCGAACGCTCATCCAAAGCGTGAGTCCGATTTCGATGCGATGCCAATGGGATGGCAATGAAAGACACCCTCGGAGTCTTATTAGCGGGAGGAGCGGGCGAGCGTCTTTATCCCCTTACCCGCGACCGTGCCAAGCCCGCCGTCACTTTCGGCGGCATTTACCGCATTATCGACATCACTCTTTCGAATTGCCTGAACTCCGATTTACGCCGGGTTTACATTCTGACCCAGTACAAGGCGCTGTCACTGAACCGGCACGTGCGCGAAGGTTGGAATATTCTGGGGCGCGAAGTGGGAGAGTTTATCGAAGTGCTGCCGCCCATGAAGAGGGTCAGCGAGGAGTGGTACCAGGGCACGGCGGACGCGGTGTACCAGAACATTTATTCCATCGGCTCGGAGCAGCCGGAGCACGTGCTCATTCTTTCTGGCGATCACATCTACAAGATGAATTATGGGAGGATGCTGCAGCAGCACACCGACTCGGGGGCAGACGTCACCTTGGCGACCATCCAGATTGACCCCGATGAAGTCGCCCGCTTCGGCGTGGTGGACGTCGATCGCGATCACCGGGTCAACGGATTTCAGGAGAAACCGAAGCAAACCGATTTGCGTTCCCCGTACAACCCAGCGAAAGTTTCGGCCTCGATGGGCATTTATTTGTTTAACACCGATGTGCTGATTCCCGCGCTGCTGAAAGATGCCGAAGACACGCAGTCGAGCCACGATTTTGGCAAAGACATTCTACCGAAGATGGCGGGCGAGTACCGCGTGTACTCTTTTGATTTCGTCGATGAAAACAAGAAGGAAGCGCTCTACTGGCGCGACGTGGGAACGCTTGAGGCCTACTACGAAGCCAATATGGACATCGTCTCCGTCTCGCCGGTGTTTAATTTGTATGACTCGGAGTGGCCTATCCGCACTCACCAGCGCCAGTATCCGCCAGCCAAGTTCGTCTTCGCCGAAGCCGGGCGCACCGGAACCGCGCTCGATTCTATTGTCTCTGCTGGGTGTATCGTTTCCGGGAGCACGGTGAAGAACAGCGTGCTCTCCCCGGATGTGCGTATAAATTCCTACAGCGAAATTGAAGATGGCATCCTTTTTTCACATGTGAATGTGGGCCGGCATTGCCGCATCCGCAAGGCCATCATCGATCGCGACGTACATATCCCCGAAGGCACAACCATCGGCTATGATCCCGAAGCCGACCGGCAGCGCTACTTCGTCACCGACAGCGGAATCACGGTCGTGACCCGCGATTATTCCCTGTTCGAAAATCCGGTCACCGTGGACTACTTCACCAGCGAGTAAAATCTCTGCTCCGCTCGCCATTTCTCTCGATGACATTCTGGGAACGGCTGGTTACCCTAGTAACTTTAGCCTCCATTACCGGTAAGGAATAATGACTTGGCCGTTCTAATCGGGCGGCGTTGCTCGGCAGGTATCGCTGAGCCCACAGTAGGAGTCGCATGTCCACAGGTGTTCAGAGGGCCTCTAACGAAGACAAGCTGGAGTTATCGGAAGCCCTGTCCCAGCTGAACGAAACTGTATTGGGAATGATAAGGGCACAGGCCCCGCTTCCGAAGGTCCTTGAAGTCCTTTGCGAGCAAATCGAGAAGCGGCATTCCGATATGCTCTGCTCCGTTCTTCTTCTTGATGCCGATAGCACAACCTTGCGCAGCGGCGCTGCTCCAAGCCTTCCCAAGGAATACACAGAGGCGATTAACGGAGTGCAAATCGGTCCTTGCGTCGGATCTTGTGGCACCGCAGCCTATCGAAAACAGCCGGTCGTTGTCTCCGACATCGCCACGGATGCACTCTGGGCAAGCTGTCGAGAGAAGGCACTCTCTCACGGTTTACGTGCTTGCTGGTCCACACCAATTGCTTCGCAGGACGGCACGATCCTGGGAACGTTCGCAATCTATTATCGGGAGCCGCGTACTCCGGTCGCGAAGCATCTGCAGCTCATCGCGCACGCCACTCACCTGGCGGGCATTGCGATCGAACAAGACCGGGCAAAGGCTGAGCTTCGGGCCGCGGAAGCCCGCTATCGCACTCTGGTGGAGCGTCTCCCTGCGATTACGTACGTTGCGGAACTCGGCGCCGGAGGTCCCTGGCACTATGTGAGCCCGCAGATTGAAACCATGCTGGGTTTTTCGCCGGCGGAATGGCTTTCCGACCCCATGAACTGGATGAACCACATTCATCCGGAAGACCGGGAGATTGCTTTGGCGGCGGAGAAACAGTTTCAGGAAACCCACGAGTTGTTTCAGGCCGAATACCGCATGTGTGCCCGCGACGGCAGGCTGATGTGGTTCCGCGACGAAGGTGTCCTGCTGGAACAAACCGATGGGCAAGGGCTGCTGATGCAGGGAGTGATGCATGACATCACCGAGCGCAAGCGCCTCGAAGATCAACTGCGGCACTCGCAGAAAATGGAGGCAGTCGGCCAGTTAGCGGGAGGCGTGGCCCACGACTTCAACAACCTGCTTATGCTGATTCAGGCTCACAACGAGCATCTTCGCGACCAGTTGGCTGTGGAAGATCCAGCCAACAAGGATGCTCAGGAAATTGAAACAGCGGTGACTCGCGCTGCGGCGCTGACCGGCCAGTTGCTGGCCTTCAGCCGTAAGCAGGTGCTGCGGCCCAAAGTTCTCGATCTCAATGTGGTGCTTGCCGAAGTGGCGAAAATGCTGCATCGCTTGATCGGAAAAGATATTGAGCTGATCGTAAAGCCGGGTCGTTCGCTGGGTAGGGTCAAAGCCGATCCTGGCCAGATGGAGCAGATGATTCTGAATCTCGCTGTCAATTCGCGCGATGCCATGCCGAATGGCGGAAGGCTAACCATCGAAACCGGTGACGTCGAACTGGACAAAGACGACTCTCGAAAGCACGAGGGAGCGCCCGCGGGCAAGTATGTCATGTTGGCAGTCAGCGACACGGGCAGCGGGATGGATACGGAAACTCAGGCTCACATGTTCGAACCCTTCTTCACCACCAAGGCACCGGGTAAGGGCACCGGATTGGGGCTGGCCACCGTGTATGGAGTGGTTAAACATAGCGACGGTTGGATCTGGGTCGACAGTGAACCGGGGCGCGGAACTAGTTTCAAGATCTATCTTCCACGGGTCGAAGACGCCCGGTTCGAAGAGGCCCGAGTCGATGCAGCTGGGGTTGAAGAATGCCGGGTCGAAGAGAGGGTCGAAAAGTCCGAGCGGCCTCAACTTGCGCCATTTGGTACTAAACAATCTCAACCGCCATCCAAAACTTCGACCTCGCTCTCCACGGCACCAAAAGGCACCGAAACCGTTCTTGTGGTCGAAGATCAGGACGGCATTCGCGATATCGTCAGGGAATCGCTCCGGCGCACTGGCTACAAGGTGCTCATCGCGGTCGACGGTAATGAAGCTCTGCAAATGGCCAGCGCCTATCCGGATCCGATTCACCTCCTGGTAACGGATCTGGTGATGCCGAATATCGGAGGCCGTGAACTGGCGCAACGTCTGACGCCCCTCCGGCCACAGATGAAGGTACTGTTCATGTCGGGCTACTCAGAACACTCCGCGTTGGATAGTGAGAATGAAGAGATGGATCCCTCTGCCACGATCCTACAAAAGCCTTTCTCGCTGGACGCTTTGGCGCGCAATGTGCGCCGCGTCCTGGATGAGCCAGGATCGTAGCTTCCCGATGCGATTTGCCCTGCGGCCTCTGAGGCATCTAGAATAGCCTGCGATATTTGACGGAGCGACGTATGGTTTCCGCTCGATACCTCCTGGTTTTCCTGCTTGTACTCAACTGGCCTGCTGTCACGCAAACCGCACCTTCCGCCGCTTTGCCGGCCGATCCGTTGGAACTGGCGACGGGGGCAACGCTGAAAGTCGCAAACCCGGAAAACCGTGCGTTGGTTCTGAATCTATTGGAACGGGCGCGTCAAAATGGAGGCGAGCTGTACGCTGCAGGAGGTCCTGCTTTCCATCTCAAGCTTTCGTTCACCTCCGGCGGACAATCCCGCTACACCGGGCCGGGCGAGATGGAAGAGATTCACTATTCGCCGAATACATTCTGGCGATGGACGGCGCGTCTCGGTGACTATTCGCAGGTGCGGGTGTTTCAATACGGCACGCCTTACGACGAGAAGACGCCGGGCCCAATTCCGCTTCGCGTCCAGATGGTACGAGGTGCCGCTATTTGGCCGATGGCCAATGTTCGCCCAGGCACGATGATCCGCATGGCGAGCGCGCAATGGCGTGGCATGGAATTGATGTGCGCTTTGCTCTCAGGCGGTGACGGTGTGGGCGCCGCGCAAGGGCGACAGTGGCAAGAGCGCGAATACTGCGTGGATACGAAGTCTGCGTTGCTGCGCATCTATTCCGAGGCGCCCGGTATCTACACAATTTATGATTATGACAACGCCCTGCATTTCCACGGACGCTCGCTCGCACGGCAGATTTCGATTGTCGAGAGCGGAGACACCGTGCTTCAAATCCACGTGGAGAGCCTCGAAGACGTTGGCGCGGCCGACCCATCCTTGTTCACACCCAGCAAGGAAATGCTGGCTCGGGGTCCTGGAATTGTTTTAATTCCGGCCGAGTGGATCCCTGCATTCGGCACGGCACCTGCGGGACACACCGGTAATGTCGACCCTGTGGTTGTGCATGCCAGCATCGATGATCAGGGAAAGGTGATCGAAGCGGAAGCGCTGCAAAACTCAGATCCGGGCTTGAGCAATGCCGCGCTGTCTTTCGTGAAAAGCTCAACCTACCCGCCTCGCCGTCTGGCAAGGGGACCGGTGCAGACCGAGGCTTTCATCAACGTGGAATTCGGCGCCGCACGCTAAAGAGCGGAGTTGGGGCAAGTCAAGTTCTATTAACCACAAAGGACACGAAGTAACACGAAGGGCTCCAGGTTTCCTTCGTGTTACTTCGTGTCCTTTGTGGTTAATTCGCCATTTATTCGCTCCGCTTTACAGCGCTGTTACAATGCCTAGTCTCATAGAATTCAAGAACTTTTGGGACCATAGACACGTATCTGTTATGGAGTGTTAGGGTTGGGGTACAAAAGCGGTTGAACGCTTTGATTCGCCACAACCGGGTCCAAGCCAGGAGTTCCAGGAGTGCAAGTTGGAAGACGCGCAAGTCGCCGCCATGCTGGTACGCCGCTGTATTGCGGGCGACGCGGCTGCATGGGAGGAGATTGTGCAGCGCTACCACCGGCGCATCTACAACATCTGCTATCGATTTGCGGGCTCGGGCGACGATGCCCAGGACCTCACCCAGGAGGTCTTCATTAAGATGTACCGCACTCTTCAGTCCTACGACGTCGAACGCGGGGCGTTCATGACCTGGGTAACGACTATCACGCGAAACTTGCTGGTCGACCACTTCCGCAAGAGCAAGCAGGATCGCATGACCGATTCCCTCGATTCTCCGCCTTCCGAGCACGAAGATGCCATGCCGTTGAGCGAGCAAATTCACGATAATGCCTTAACTCCGGATGCACGGGCCCAGGGCCGAGAGGTCAAGGAGACGGTGCACAAGGCGCTACAGAAGCTGTCTCCCGACCTGCGCGAGGCTGTTATTCTGCGAGATCTGCAAGACATGGATTACAAAGAAATTGCCACCGTACTCAAGGTTCCGGAAGGAACCGTGAAGTCAAGAATAAATCGCGGGCGAGCGGAACTTGCGCGCCTGCTACAACGTACATATAAACAGGTGATGTGATGGCAGCGGACAACAAGAACGGCATGCAGTGCAACGAGTTCGACGCTCTTCTGAGCGACGCGCTCGACCAGCACTTGAGCGGCGAGAAACTGGAGCGCTTCCAGGCTCACGCCCGGATCTGTCCGACTTGCGGGCCGCTGCTGGCGGAAGCCGATGCCGGCCTGCGCTGGCTGCATGAACTGGTGGAAGTAGATCCTCCGGTCAACCTGATGGACAACATCCTCGCGGCGACGAGCGGGGTGAACACGGTCCGCTTGCGTGCAGACGCAGGAGTTCCGGCACAGATTTCGTGGTTCGAGCGCATGCAAGATTGGGCGGGCATGCTGGTCAGGCCGATTCTCGGCGTCGCCAAGCAACCCCGCTTCGCCATGTCGTTTGGCATGGCATTCTTTTCTCTCTCCATTACGATGAGCCTGGCTGGAGTCAAGCTGGCTGACCTGCGTCATGCCGATCTGCGGCCCAGCGCCATCAAACGCAACTATTACGAGACGTCCGGCAAAGTCACGAAGTATTACGAGAATATCCGCTTCGTCTATGAGATCGAATCGCGCGTGCGGGAGTTTAAACGAGCCACCATGCCCGTCGAACCCGCGCCGCAAGAAGAACCGAAAGATAAGCATCACCGGAACGACAACACCAGTGGACAGCCCGAACCCAGACAGGATCGCAACTACAGTCAAGAAGGGAGCCAGGTGATACTTGCCTCCCTTAACGATGACCCACCTGTAGTGATACTGGCCACACACAGGAGGTTTTCATGAACTGCGCCAACCATCCCGATATTGCGCCGGTCGCGTATTGCCGCACTTGCGGCAAGCCGCTATGCGCCAACTGCACCCGAGACGTGAAGGGTGTGATCTATTGCGAGAACTGCCTGGCGGATCGGCTGCAGGGCATTCAACCTGCCGCCGTGCCGCCGGCCGCAGGATTCGTTTCCGCTCCCGCACCTGTCGTGCCGAGTTCGGGGCCGAACCCCGCCGTGGCAGGCATTCTGGCCGGATTCTTTCCTTTCGGCGTGGGTGCGGTTTACTGCGGACAATATGCAAAGGGGCTGGCGCACCTGGTGATTTTCACTCTCTTGATATGGGGCGAGACGGTTGTTGATAACGCGGGGCTGAACACTATCCTAGCCTTGGGAATCGCTTTCTTTTATGTGTGGCAAATCATCGATGCCGTGCATACGGCTAGGGCGATCCAGAAGGGTGAGCCACCTCCCGATCCGCTTGGACTTGCTCAAGCTTTTGGAGCAGATCCAGGCCAAACCGGACAGCCGACGCAACCGGCTGCGACAACGGACACGCCTGCTCAGGCCAGGATTCCCACGGCCGCTGTGGTTCTGATCGGTTTGGGCGTCTTGTTCCTATTGCAGACTGCGGGCGTCTTCGCATTTGGGTGGGACCGGCTCTGGCCGTTCTTTCTGATTGGCCTCGGAATCTGGATGTTCGCGGTCCGCCTGGGCTACGTTGGTTCCCGGCTTAGTTCTTATTCGCGGATTCGGCGGAGAAACAGCTTTGTCGGCCCAGTCGTGTTAGTGACCGTGGGATTTCTTTCGCTTCTCGAGGACATGAACGGTCCGCGCTGGCACCGTACCTGGCCCGTGCTGCTTCTTGCCATCGGCATAACCAAGCTGTTGGAAAGCAAGACGCCACCGCCGCCAACGATGCCGCTCGGATCCGGACCAACTGGCACCATAACCAGCGATGTCCAGGTCGCTCAAACTCAGGTTCCTCCAACTGAGGTGAGAAATGGTTAGCCCCGTCCAGGTTCCTCCGCCTCGCTACCGGCGCTCCTTCTCGGGCCCGATTATCTTGATCGCCGTGGGCACCGTGTTCCTACTCGGCACAATGGGCGTGCTGGACTGGCACAATCTCGGGCGCTGGTTCGCGCACTACTGGCCCGTGCTGCTCATCATCTCGGGCGTGATCAAACTGATCGAATACCAGCAAGCGCAAAGGCAGGGCACGCGCGCCTCCGGGCTCAGCGCAGGTGGAATATTTCTGATTATTGCCATCATCTTTTTTGGCCTGATTGCGACCCAGGCGTCCCACTTCAACTGGGGACAACTCAAAGACCAGATCGACATCAATGATGACAACGATTTCACAATTTTTGGATCCAAGTACAACTATGACGACCAACTGGCTCAAACCTTCCCTGCCGGAGCCAGCCTCCACGTTACCAACACTCGTGGCGCCGTGAATATTATTGCCTCCGACGACAACCAGATTCGCGTGGTCGTCCACAAGCGCATCAACGCCGAGAGTCAGGGAGACGCCGATAAATGGAATGCTGGCACCAAACCCCAGATCGCCGTCAGCGGAAGCGCGGTAACGCTGAACGCGAACAATCAGGGGGCCGGCGATCATTGGGTGGAGGAAGATTTGGATATTTCCCTTCCCCGCAAGGCTGCGGTGGTCGCTTCCACACGCTACGGCGACGTCAGCATTATCGGCCGGGAGGGCAACCTCGACATTACCAGTCAGCACGGTGAGGTCACGAATACAGATATTAACGGAAAGGTCAGTCTCAATCTCGACCATAGCTCCGCGCGAATTTCACAAGTCAACTCCGATGTTTCCATTAACGGCCGCGCCAACGATGTTTCGATCGAAGACGTCAAAGGCGCCGTGCATCTCGATGGCGAATTTATGGAGAGCGTGAAGCTGGCCAAGATCAGCCAGCCTGTCATGTTCAAGTCATCCCGCACCGACATGGATTTTTCGCGCCTGGACGGCGACCTGGATCTGGACTCGGGCGACTTGCAGGCCTCTGATGTGGTCGGCCCCCTGCGCTTGAACACTCGGTCGAAAGACATTCGCCTGACTGGCGTCTCCGGCGACGTGCGGCTGCAGGATGAAAACGGATCGATCGAACTGCACGTGAACAAGCTTGGCAGCATCCAGGTCGACAATCGCAAAGGCGACGTCCAGATTTACTTGCCCGACAAAGCGGGCTTCCAGGTGGACGCGCGCGCGCGCAACGGAGAAATTGAGACGGATTTCGACCAGTTGAAGGTCGACGACTCGAACGATCAAGCGATTGCCACGGGCATCGTGGGCGGAGGTGGGCCACGCCTGGTCGTTAACAATGAGCACGGCACCATCGAAATTCGCAAAGCCTCATCAATGCCGGAAGGGGCGCCGGAAGCACCTCCAGCCCCGAAAGCCCCGAAAGCACCCCGCGCGCCAGCTCCCCCGAAGATCCCGCAAGTAACCGAGAATTGAGTTGGTGGACCGGCATCCCCGCCCGTCCGGACGAAGCGAACTTCTGAGAACCACGCAAAAACTATTTTCTGACTTGTATCCCCAGGTCTTTCAGTTGTGACTCGCTCACCGGGGTGGGCGCATCCACCATCAAGTCCACGGCCCGGGCAGTCTTCGGGAACGGGATGACTTCACGCAGGCTTTCGGCTCCCGCCAGGATCATTACAATGCGATCCAATCCCAAAGCGATGCCGCCGTGCGGAGGCGTGCCATATTCCAGCGCTTCGAGGAAGAAGCCAAAGCGGGCGCGGGCCTCGTCTTCGGTCATGCCGAGGGCGTGGAAGATTTTGCTCTGAATGTCCTGGCGATGAATACGAATGGAACCCGATCCCAGCTCAGTGCCGTTCAACACAACGTCATAGGCGAGCGCCCGCACGGAAGCCGGATCCGATTCGAGTTTATCCATGTCATGCTCGTGGGGCGACGTAAACGGATGATGCGCGGCAGCCCAGCGCTTGCCCTCTTCATCCCACTCAAACATGGGAAAGTCCGTAACCCAGAGGAATCGAAAATCTATGGCTGGATCGCCGCTCTTTTTGAAAGCACCATGGCGGTCGGCATATTTCTGGGCCAGCGCGAGACGCAGCAAGCCCGCAGCCGTATAAACAGCGTGGTCATGCTGTTTGACCTCAGGCTTCACGCCGCCTTCAGATTTGTGCTCAGCCGGCTTGCCGTCACCGGCAACGACCACGAGCAGGTCGTCCGCTTCAGCCGCGGTTTCCTGACGAATCTTAGTCGCGGCCTCCGGAAAATTCTTCTCCAGCCGCTTGAAATCTTCAAACAGCTTCGCGCCACCCTTCGCGATGAACAGAGGTTTAATCTCGTCGCGATCTTTGCGGGAAAGCTCACCCACTTTTGGAATACGGATGGCAACGACAGGAAGACTCGCGCTCACCGCCAGGCTCGTGAGATTTTCTCCGGCAAACGCCGCGCGAACATCCGTCATCGCGGGCAAACGCATATCGGGCTTGTCGCTGCCGTACAGGCGTATGGCCTGGTCGTAGCTCATACGCGGAAACGGCGTCTTAATCTCATGTCCGGCAGCCTTGAAGGCTGCCATCAGAAATCCCTCGACCACCTCCCACACCCGCTCCGGCTGTGGATACGACATTTCCAAATCGATCTGAGTGAATTCCGGCTGACGATCGGCCCGCAAGTCTTCGTCGCGGAAACAGCGCACGATCTGAAAATAGCGGTCGAAGCCCGAGATCATCAGAATCTGCTTAAACAGCTGCGGCGATTGCGGCAGTGCGTAAAAGCTTCCTGGTTGCACGCGGCTGGGCACAAGATAATCACGCGCACCTTCTGGCGTCGAACGGGTCATGAACGGTGTTTCGATTTCGAAAAATCCCTGTCCCGAAAGATAGCTGCGAATCGCAATCGCAACTTTCTGCCGCAGCTCGATGTTCTGCTGCATGGCATCGCGCCGCAAATCGATGTAGCGATACTTGAGCCGCATTTCCTCGTTGGGCAGAACCGTGTCACCGGGGAGAAACGGCGGTTGCTTCGATTCGTTAAGGATGCGCAACTCCTCCGCAATCAATTCGACTTCCCCGGTAGGGACATTCTTATTAATTGTGTCAGCCGTGCGCTGCTTGACCTTGCCGATCACGGCAACCACGTATTCATTGCGCAACTGGCTCGCCTTCTCGTGGACCGCCGGATCGCGTTCTTTGTTGAACACGACCTGCGTAATACCCGTACGGTCGCGGACGTCAACAAAAATAAGGTTGCCAAGATCGCGGCGGCGGTTCACCCATCCCATGAGCACAGCTCGCTGGCCGGAATCGGAAGCGCGAAGAGCGCCACAGCGGTGGGTGCGTTGCAGGTCGCCTAAGAAGTCGAGCAAGGTTTGCCTTTCAAGTAAAAAAGGGAATTCCAAATTATAAATGGTGACGGTTCGATTCTGCCTGTTGTCGCCTCCCGATTGCTACAGTGCGTTCGAACAAGCCCATTAACCACGAAGGACACAAAGGGACACAAAGATCTTGAAGCTTTCCATTGTGTACCTTTGTGTCCTTCGTGGTTAATGCACTTCGGTTAATGGCCCGACTGAATTCTCTGCGCCAGCTCGGCGCGAGGCACGGACACCTGCTCACCGCTCTCCAGATTCTTCAACGCGAAGGCATCAGCTTTGACCTCGTTCTCACCCACAATCAGAATGAAGCGCGCACCCACCTTGCTTGCCGTCTCAAAGGATTTCTTCAGACGAAAAGTTTCGTCACCTAAATCGGCGACGATATCGTGCCGGCGCAACTCGCGCGCCAGCCGAGCAGCCTCTTTATTCATGCCCTCGCCGAGCGGAGCGATATAGGCATCGGGCTTGCGCTGCACCGCTTCCGCCGATTCCTTCAGCGCAAGCACGAGACGGTCCTCGCCAATGGCAAAACCAATCCCGGGAGCGCTGGGGCCGCCAAGCGATTCCGAAAGACCATCGTAGCGCCCGCCGCCAAGAATCGCATTCTGCGCCCCCAGCGCTCCGTGGGTAAACTCAAACGCGGTGCGACTGTAATAATCCAAGCCACGGACAAGACGGTCGTTCAGTTGAAAATCGACTCCTACAGCTTTCAAGATTTCTTGCACCTGCTCAAAATGCCGTCGGCAAGGCTCATCCAGAAACTGGCTGATCCGCGGCAGGGTTTCGATGATCGGCTGATCCGCCGGAACTTTGCAATCAAATACTCGTAGAGGATTGGTCACCGCGCGGCGCTGGCAATCAGAGCACATTTGTCCGACTACTGGCTCAAGCGCCTTGCGCAGAGCTTCGTTATAAGCGGCGCGATCGTTGGGACAGCCCACCGAGTTCAATTGCAGGATCCAGTTTTCGATTCCGAGCCGGTCGAGCAGAGTGGCCAGCAGTTCCAGAATCTCGGCGTCACGCGCAGGAGACTCGCTGCCCGCGCTCGCGGGACCGATAGCTTCCGCGCCGATCTGATAGAACTGCCGGTATCGTCCCTTCTGCGGACGCTCACGTCGAAACTGTGGCCCGATGTAGTAAAGCTTGTTCAGACCGCGCTCCCAAAGCTTGTGCTCGATGTAGGCGCGCACGACCCCTGCGGTGTTCTCCGGACGCAGGGTTAACGACTGGCCTTTTTCGCTCTCTGCCCGGGCGCGATCTTCCCACGTATACATTTCTTTCGCGACGATGTCGGTTTCTTCGCCCACGGAGCGTGCGAACAGTTGCGTCTCTTCAAAAATCGGCGTGCGGATTTCGTGGAAGTTGTAAACGCGGAACACATCGCGCACCGTGGCTTCGACGAAGTTCCAGAGCGCCGTTTCCGGCGGAAGAAGATCACGCGTTCCTCGGACAGCTTTGATCATGAGCTTCTGGCTTAAACCTTGTCATCCTGAGCGTAGCGAAAGATCTCTGTACTGGCTGGTGCCGGCAAGTTGCAGAGATCCTTCGCTACGCTCAGGATGACATCTCTAAGAAATGTTGGCGTTCAACGCTCACGCAAATACGATTCCTTATATCCCAGGTAATTATTCGCGTAGCGCATGATGCTCTCTTGATCCGTCTCCTCAAGCTTGCGGCGGAACTTGCCCGGAGAGCCCATCCACAGCGATCCAGGCTCGACGATGGTTTTCTCCGGAATCAGCGTGCCAGCCGCAATGATGGAGCCTGCACCAATGCGCGCGCCATTCAAAATGACCGACCCCATCCCAATCAGGCAGCGGTCTTCGACCACGCAACCGTGCAGCGTCACCGAATGGCCGACCGTGACGTATTCACCGAGAAAGACTCCGTACCGCTCCTTCATCCCGTGCAGCACGCTGCAGTCCTGCACATTCGAGTGCGCGCCCACGCGGATCGAGTGCACGTCGCCACGAAGCACAGCGTTCATCCACACGCTGGCGTGTTCGCCGAGAACCACGTCGCCGATGATCTGTGCCGAATCGTCCACGTAACACGAAGCCGGAATCGTCGGCGTGATGCCCTTATAAGAACGCATCATGTTTCAGGCTGTCCCTTTACCAATGCGCCAAGTGAAAACAAAAAGAAATTAAACATAACACGGGCGCAGCTTGAGCCGCAGGACGAGACCGAAATTTGCCCTATCGGTGGAGGCGAAGAGCTTTCTGGCGATGCTGCCCATGATGCGGCCTTTCCCTTGCTGGGAACTTCTCGCCGGCTAATGCTCATGCTTCTTCGCCGGTGGAGTGCGGAAAGAGAAGGTCGCTTCAAACCGCATAGACTCGATCCAAGCCTGAGCCCCGGGCTTGAGATTGCCCAGCGTCACGCCGGTAATAGTGACAGAGCCATCGCCTCCCGCATAAGTACCGAAGCGATTCGCGCCGGCTAGGCGTTCGGGATTTTTCTGATCGTAGGTGTGTTCCGCCTTGTTCAAGTCGGCACAGGATTTGTCTTCATCGGCGGCGGTCAACACGAACTGGAACTCGCGCTTCTCTCCAATGCCGAGCGTCAACGATTCGGAGGATTTTCGGGGTCCGGTGTTGTCGTCGTTGCGGAAGAGCCAGCCCTCGACTTGATAGGGGGTTATGCCGTGAAGCGGACCGTTCACGCAATCCATATAGTTGTCTGTCCCATCCTTGGGGCCAACCTCGATGTTCCATCCGAACTCATCAGGAGCCAGGCGGAAGGCGAGGCCATGCCCGATTTCCTGTTCAAATTTTTCGGAGCGGTGAACCTCACCGTGGACGCGAATGGAAAGCTCTGGTGGGGGCTGAGGCTGCCCGTCGCTCATGCCGGACCAAAACAGCAATGGAAATAACCCTAGAAATTGTAGGACTCGTACTGGAACCAGCCGGAACATGGGTGAGAAATTGTAGCTCGGTTGAACCTCATCAATGTCAAAATTAAGGTCAATCCGAGCTTCTCCGTCGAACCCGTCGCACCTTTGCTTTGTCCTTTCTCATCTGCGACACTTGCAGCAGACCACGTTATGGGACGCATTCACGTTCTTTCCGAATCCGTTGCTAACAAAATCGCCGCCGGTGAGGTAGTCGAGCGTCCCGCCTCCGTGGTCAAGGAACTCCTGGAAAACTCTCTTGACGCCGGATCCACACGCATCAAGATTCAGGTCGAAGCCGGAGGCAAGAAGCTCATCCAGATCACCGACAACGGATGTGGCATGGTTCGTGACGATGCCTTGCTTGCCTTCGAGCGCCACGCGACGTCTAAAATCAAGAATGCCGAAGACCTGCTCGGCGTGGCTACTTTGGGATTTCGCGGCGAGGCACTGCCGTCGATTGCCTCGGTTTCCCGCCTTCACCTGGAGACGCGAGCGCCGGATGAGGACTCAGGAACTGTCGTTGAAATCAATGGCGGAAAGATCTTTAAAGTCGAAGAAGCTGGACTCCCGGCGGGAACTTCGATCACTATCCGCGACCTGTTTTTCAATACGCCGGCGCGGAAAAAGTTCCTGAAGGCGGAATCCACCGAGCTTTCGCATATTGCGTCGCTGGTGACGCATTACGCGCTGGCGCACCCCGACAAGCATTTCGAACTGCACTCTGCGACCAACGCGATCCTGGTTGCGCCGCCGGTGGCGGGGTCGAGCGAGCGTGTGTACCAGGTGTTCGGGAAGGATGTTCTCGACCAACTCATTCCTATAGCAGCGGTGCAGCCTCTCGCGCACGTTGGCTTGCCACAGCCCCCGCCGTGGCGCCGGGAAAAAGAAGATGAAGAGCAGGGCCCGGTCGAACCCGGTGAAATGCGGGTGCATGGCTTCGTCTCGAAACCCGAGATTCAAAAACTCAATCGCAATTCGATTTACGTTTTCGTCAATGGGCGGCTGATCCGCGACCGGCTCATCCAGCATGCTCTAATCGAGGCTTACAGAAACATTTTGCCGCCGACGGTTTATCCCGTGGTGCTGCTCTTCCTCGAGGTGCCCACCGGCGAAGTAGACGTGAATGTTCATCCGTCGAAAACAGAAGTTCGCTTCCGCCAGCAATCGGTCATGCATGATTTTGTGCGAGACTCCGTCCGAGCCTCATTGATGAAGGCGCGCCCTGTGCCGCGGTTCATGACGGAGATCAATGCGCACCCCACGGCGAGTGCCTCGCTCACACCTGGTTTTCATTCTGATGGAACTCATTCCGTCCCGGTGGATTCAGCCGCGTTGCGCACACTTAACCATCAGGCTGAGCCACACACGTTCGCGCTGCAAGCTCCGGTACCTCCGCCCATCACCGAGCGATTTCACTTTGGAGTCGATGGGATTGCGGTCGACGGCAACGCCGCCCTGTCTCTGGTTCGCGTGCCGCAAGCGGTTTCCGAGGTGATAGAAAATGACAACTGCGCTCCACCACTGCCTGAAGAGTCAGAGGAATCCCGCGATTTTGCGAATAACGACCTGACGCCGTCACTGGCATCGCTCAAGCCACTGGGACAGATTCGCGAATCGTTCATTCTCGCGGTGAATCACGAGGGTCTTTGGATCGTGGATCAGCACGTGGCCCACGAGCGCGTGCTGTTTGAAAAAGTTCTGAAGCAGCGGGCAGCACAAAAAGTAGAAAGCCAGCGTTTGCTCATGCCACTGGTCCTCGAGCTGACGCCCGCCCAGCAAGCGATCTTCGCCGAGATTTCCGAAGAACTCAACCAGAATGGCTTCGAGGCCGAATCGTTCGGAGCCCGAAGCGTCGCCATAAAAGTCGCTCCGGCAGGCGTGGAGGCTGCCCAGATCGAGCACATGTTGCACGAACTGCTCGACCAGTTTTCTCGCGAAGAGCAAGTCTTAAACATGGAGAGAGTCTGCGCAAGGATTGCCGCATCCATCGCCTGCCACGCCGCCATCAAAGTCAACATGCCGCTGCAGCAGAATAAAATGGAGTGGCTGCTCGCTGAGCTGGCAAAGACGGAATGCCCAATGTCGTGCCCGCACGGCCGCCCGGTGGTTCTGCGATACTCAATGAAGGACATTCAGAAGGCGTTCAAGAGAATCTGAGAGAAACAAAAGGTGAGAGTTGTAGGCTGACAGCCCGGGGCTGCTCTTATGACTGATCAAGAACTCAAAGAGCTTCGACGCGAGAAGTGGAATCTCACGGGGCGCTCCGTGCGCACTTTTGACGACGCTCGCTCGTTCCTCGAGTCGGTTGGATTCTGCATGATGTATCCCATGCGGCAGCAGGTGCTCGTGCCCACTTTCATCGGGGCATGGGTTGGTTCGGATCAGCAGTTGCCTGACTGGCAGCACGCCTTCGCCGATCCGCGGGCCCAGGAAGCCACCGAGTTGCTGGTTCGTCTGTTGCGGGACCGCGCCGCTTACGAAGCCAACCGGTTCGATGAGAACAATGCTTTCCTGATTGCGCCTTCCATCTTTCCTTATTTTTATGCGCTGGTCGGGGAGCGCAATCCCAAGCTGGCGCCGAAGCCGAAGCCACACTCGGAATACTCGCAGCTGGCTTGCGACGCGTTCGAGTTAATCCAACGGGATGGCCCCATTTCCAAGCAGAAGATGCGCGACGAGTTGGGCGGGAGCGTATCTTTCACGGCTCTCGATCATGCGCTGGGTGAGCTGTGGTCGCGGCTGCGCATCACGCGGGTCGACTACAATCCGGATGAAGGTGCATTTTGGGATGTCCTCTTTCGCTGGTCGCCGGATGCGGTGCGCGAAGGCATAAACCTCTCGGTCGGAGAATCGCTCTCCGCGCTCATTTCAAAATATTTGGATTGCGTGGTCGCCGCCGATCTGCAAGAGCTGGAATCATTCTTCGGCAACTTCGTTCCCCGCTCGCGGGTGAAGGAAGCGGTCAACGCCCTGCTGGCTGCCCGGGAATTGAGCTTCATCCGCGTGGGCAATCGGTCGTTGATTCAAGTAACGGCCGCGAAAGTAGAGTCGGCTCCACGCGCCTCGGGACCACACGAGAAGCATCGACTGCCGAAAGGGTCCGCGCCGCCGCGAGTGTGATGCCCCAGGATTTCAAGTGTTCTCCGCTGCGCTCAGTACGGCATTCTCTGAAATAACTCAAGCGAAAGCGCGACAGCTTCACTTGGAGAAAGAGTCAAACTCCCATTACCATAGCGGGGCATTCGTTGACGCTTTGCCGAGAACCAAGTCCAAGGTAAATATGAAGAGAATGTGTGCGTTCTGCTTGTGCTTGCTTTCACTCGTGGTGTCGATGGCGACGGCTCAGACCGGCTCTGACAATCATGCCAAGCAGAAGCCCGCTTTGCCTTACATCCCCACCCTCGATGTCACGGCGATGGACAAGTCCGTCGATCCCTGCGTGGACCTCTACCATTATTCGTGCGGAGGCTGGCAGAAGAAGAATCCCATTCCGCCGGACCAGACTTCGTGGAGCGTCTATGGCAAGCTCTACCAGGACAATCTGTTCTTCTTGCGAAGTATTCTCGAGCAGTCGGGGCCGAGCACGCCGCAACGCGATGCGGTCACGCAAAAGATTGGCGACTTCTACGCGTCCTGCATGGACGAGACTGCGGCGGACAATCGCAGTGTGGCTGCGATTCAGCCACAACTGGATGCGATTGCGGGTCTGAAATCAGCGCTCGGCATCGCTTCTTTAGTCGCCAGCTTACCTCTTCCTTTTGGCCGGACGATTCTCTTTGTCGCCGGCTCAACCCAGGACCCCGACAACTCTGAACAGGAGATTGCCGATCTCGACCAGGGCGGTCTGGGATTGCCGGATCGCGATTACTACACCAAAGATGATGCCAAGTCGAAACAGACTCGCGAGCGCTACGTCCAGCACGTGCAGAAGATCTTCGAGATGCTGGGCGACAGCCCTCAAGCCGCGAAGCAGAATGCGGAAACGATTCTGCGCATGGAAACGGCCCTGGCCAAGGCTTCATGGACTCGCGTGGAGCGCCGCGATCCTTACAAGCTCAAAAACAAAATGAAGCTCGCGGACCTCATGCAGTTGGCGCCGAATTTTGATTGGGAGACTTACTATCGCCAGTTGCAGTATCCGAAGTTTGAAATCCTCAATGTCGACGCTCCAGTTTTCTATAAACAGTTGAACGCGGAACTCACCAGTGAACCGCTGGAGAACTGGAAGAACTATCTGCGCTTCCATGTGGCCGATCAGTATTCGCCCTTTTTGTCGGCAAACTTTGTGCAGGAGAATTTTGAGTTTTACCGCAAGTACCTCCGCGGCGCGAAAGAAATGCAGCCGAGGTGGAAACGCTGCGTGCAATTCACCGACTACAATTTGGGGGAGGCGCTGGGACAGGTCTACGTCCGCCGGGTATTCTCGCCTGAATTGAAGGCGAGCACGCTCGACATGGTGAATCGCATCGAAGCGGCCATGGGACAGCGCATCCGGCAGCTCGACTGGATGAGCCCGGACACCAAGCAACAGGCGCTGGCCAAGCTGGCGGCGATCCGCAACAAGATCGGCTATCCCGACAAGTGGCGCGACTACAGTTCGCTCAAGATCGTTCCTGATGACCTTGCCGGAAACATCCAGCGAGGAGGCGAGTTCGAGCAGCATCGCGACATCAACAAAATTGGCAAGCCCGTCGACCATGGCGAGTGGGACATTTCTCCGGCCACCGTGGACGCCTATTACAACCCGCAGATGAACGACATCAACTTCCCTGCTGGCGTGCTGCAGCCGCCGCTCTACGATCCCAAAATGGATGACGCTCCGAACTATGGCGACACCGGCGGCACTATTGGCCACGAACTGACTCACGGCTTTGACGACCAGGGCAGCCAGTTCGACTCCAAGGGCAATTTGAAGAACTGGTGGACCAAAGACGACCGCGAAAAGTTCGACGCTCGCACCAAGTGCGTCGCCGATCAATACTCGCAATATGTCATGGTTGATGACATCCACATTAACGGCGAACTTACGCTGGGCGAAAACGTGGCCGACCTGGGTGGTGAGATTCTGGCCTTCATGGCCTGGAAAGACGCGACCAAGGATAAGACGCTGCAACCGATCGACGACCTCACGCCTGAGCAACGTTTCTTCATCGGCTTTGCGCAATGGGATTGCGCCAACATGCGCGACGAGGATCTGCGAGTACGGGCGGTGACTGATCCGCATTCGACCGCGCAATACCGCATCAACGGTGTCGTCGTAAACATGCCAGAGTTCTCCCGCGCATTTTCCTGCAAGGCGGGCCAGCCGATGGTGAAAGCGCCGGACAAGGTCTGCAAGGTCTGGTGAGCCCGTTTTGGGAATTTTACTAGTCAGTAACGGGTACCCCCCTCCCCCTGATCTTTTGGAATCATGGGGTTACGGGCGGACTACCCTCAAAATCTTTGAAGAATAAGGACTTACACGTAAAATATTCCGGAATAAGGAGTTAGGGCCGACTTTCGCACTTTTCGGCCAATGCCGCCTTATTTTTAAAGAGCTAATCTATTCTTCAAAATAATAGCTTAGGCGCTGACGGATAGCAAGACATCTTTGCGGGAGTGGCGAGTTCTCAGTTCCAAATCAACGGCGGCGGACAGAAGTCTCCGCTCTACACGTTTGCTACCAGCCTTGCACCTGGACGTTTACCTGATAGGTCAGGTTGTCGGGATTCGAGACTGGGATGGTGAGCGTGAGATGGCTGTTGGCCAGCACGCGCACTGGGAAGGTGACCGCGAGCGGGCCGGCGTTGGTTTGCGTGCCCGTGGTTCCGCCGTAGACCTGCAGGGGCTGAAGCCAGGGGCCGTAGGTTTGAGGGACAGCGCATTTCTTGGGCGTGCCATTCTCATTCCATGGACAGAGTCCGTCGCCCAACTGCTCGGTTCCCAGGTTGTCTGTCCAGGTGAAATAGGGGCTGACAGTATCTTTGACGCCTACGGAAGACGTGCCGGAGATGGTGTAGTAAATCGTGATCAGGTAGCTCCGGTCGCTGGTTGGCGGAGTCAACAGATCGGTGGTGCTGAGAGCCGTGGTGCCGGTATAGGTCTGGTTGAAAACTTCATGGATGCTTCCGGCCTGCAGCGGTACGACGGCCAGTGTGAAAACGGCGAGGATGAAAGCGAATCGGCGAAACATAAATCTCCTGGTCTGCTTCGAAGGCGTATGAATGGGATCGAAGCTATAACCGAATACCCGCTTACACAAGTCTCCCAAAGTAGTGACTTCTTTCGCGGTCAGGGGCGGACTGCGCCTCGTCTTGGTCAGTTCACCCGAAAGTTCACCCCGGCCGTTTCTGCTCGGCACTGAAGTGGTACTTATCCTCCACTTGCAAGTCCCTTACGATGGAAAGTAATTTTGCGACCAACATGAGCCATACCAGCGGCGCCAACTGGAGGACTACATGAAGCTCGTTTCGTTCTGCTGCGGATTGGTGATCTTCGCCCAGACCATGGTGTTTGCACAGTCCAATCCCGTCCCGTTTGTGAATCAGGTTCTGGACCCGGTCAGCGTCCAGCCTGGCGGCAAAGAGTTCCTCTTGACGGTGAACGGGATGGGCTTCGCATTCACGGCAGTGATCAACTGGAACGGATCGCCGATTCTCACGAACGTGGATTCCGGCAACCGGCTAACGGCAAAAATATCCGCTGCGCAAATCAGGAAGGCCGGCACTGCTTCCATCACGGTGACGAATCCAGCGCCTGGCGGGGGAACGTCCAACGTGGTTTATCTGCCGATCCGGCAGCTTTTCTCCACGGTCGCCATGGCGAGTAGTTCGCCCACCTGTTGCACCGCGCTCACGGTGGGCGATTTCAACAACGATGGCAAGCTTGACATAGCTACCGGATCTGACTACCCATACCAGGAAATCTATGTCTGGTTGGGCAATGGGAACGGGACCTTTCGGAACCTTATTGCCACTTCATCGCCCTTCTATCATCAGAACGCGATGCTGGCCGCGGACTTTAATGGCGACGGGCGACTCGACCTGGCAGTTTCTGACGTCGAGGGCAATACGGGTATCTTCCTGGGAAAAGGGGATGGAACGTTCACAGAGGTCAGTGCATTGGTGTCCCCCTTTAGCGTACCTGCGTTTATGGCTGCCGCCGATTTCAATGGAGACGGAAAGTTAGATCTCTACGTCGCAAGCGAGTACAACCCGACGCAGTTCCTGATCTACCTGGGCAACGGAGACGGGACGTTCCAAGCCACGCAGGCTGTAAGCATACCTGGGAACAACATCGGTGCTCCCGGGGTCGGCGACTTCAACGGCGATGGCTTGCTCGACCTGGCGTTGGGAAATGGAGCAGGATCCATCAACATCTTCCTGGGAAATGGGGATAGTACTTTCCAGCCGCCGGTTAGCTATCAAGCAGGATATGGCGGGGTGTCCGTTACCGCTGTGGACATGAACGGCGACGGGAAGCTTGACCTGGTAACCTACAGCCAGAACGGCGTGGCGATACTGCTGGGAAAAGGTGACGGGACATTCACGTTAGCCGGGAACGTCGAATTCGCAGAGTACATACAACTGTATAACGACATTAAAGTGGGCGACTTCAACGGCGACGGTTTTCCCGATGTGGCTGTGTTTTATTCGCCTAGTGGAGCGTCAGCCGACGAAGTTGTGCTGTTCCTGGGCAACGGCGACGGCACGATGCAGGGCCCCCTGCCCTTCGCAAACCTGCTGCAGTCTGGGACGGAGGGTTTAGGATTCGGCATGGGCGACTTCAACGGAGACGGATTACTCGACTTGGTTACAAATGATGGCACTTTGCATTTGCAGATGCCAGTCACCGCCTCCCCTTCATCGCTTGAGTTTGGTGACCAGATTCTCGGCACCACGAGCGCCGCGCAGGCCGTCACCTTTACGAACCTCAAACCCGCCGCACTAAAGATAGATGGCATCGGTATTGGCGGTACGGACTCTAGCGACTTCTTGGAGACCAACAACTGCGGTACGAGCCTGCCGGCGCACGGTAGCTGCCAAGTAAAAGTCACGTTTACCCCACAAGCTATCGGGGATCGATACGCCTCTCTGAACGTGGCCTATGCAGGCACGGGTAGCCCGCTCACTGTGCCACTGCACGGAACCGGCGTGACCGCGACGGTCTCACTGGCACCAATAAAATTGCGCTTTCCCACGCAATTAGTTGGCACCGCGAGTTCACCTCAGCGCGCGACGTTGTCGAATACGGGTACGGGGCCGGTCAACATTTCTTCGATCTCGACCAAAGGCCCGTTTATCCAGACCAACGATTGTCCTTCGAGCTTACCAGCAGGCGCGAACTGCGACATTCTGGTGCGGTTTGCTCCACACGCGGAAGGCAAGGCGAAGGGTACGCTTTCCGTCAGCGACGACGCTACGGGAAGTCCGCAAACAGTCTCGCTCTCGGGGGTTGGGACGGTGGTTACGTTTTCGCCTGAGGGCGTGAACTTCGGCGATCAAAAGGTCGGGACTTCAAGTCCTCCAGTTCCGGTCACGCTGTTCAACAAAGGTGGGACCACTCTATCGATCACACAGATCACGATATCGGGAGAGAACTCCAGCGATTTCGCACAGAAGAACAATTGCGGGCAGAGCGTTCCGGCGCATGGTCACTGCACCATCTCGGTCACATTTACACCCACGGCGACCGGGCAGAGGTCGGGTGCTGTTTCCGTCACCGACGATGGAGGAGGCAGTCCACAGTCGGTTCCGCTGGCTGGAACGGGAACTTAGCGTGTGTACAACAGGCGGAGCGACTTCCCGGCGCTCGTTTGTTGTAATCTTTCGCCCCGCTGGGGCTTCGTCGTCTCCTGCTTCTCCACCCACGGCTTCGCCGTGGGCTGCATTCTTTCGCCGCTTTGCGGCTCTTAGTCAGAGTTGGACGAGGCAAGAGCCGGACTAGAATCGTCCGGCTCCCACCTTCCTCAAAACGAGTATTTCAACGAGAACTGGATCAGGCGCGGCGTGCCCACGACTGAGGTGATTTGGGAAAACGAGCTTGGACTTTCGATGTCGGTCGCCGACGGGTTGGCGAACGATGGATGATTGAACAGGTTGAAGAAATCGGTGCGGAAGCGGAGACTCTGGCGCTCGGTGAGCTTGAAAGTTTTGCCGACGGTAAAGTCCACGTTGGTCTGGTCTGGTCCGATGATGCAGTTGCGGGGAGCGTTGCCGTAGCCGGTGGCATCACCCTTCGCGCCGTTGGCCAGCGGTATGACCGCATCTGGCATGTAGGCTGCGGGGTTGGCCCAGTGGCCGAGCCGGGCCTCGTTGCCCCCGGATGTAGGAGCATTCGCACAACTGAAACCGGGAGCAAAAGTCGGGGTTGCGAGGTTTGGACTGCTGAGCGCATAGGCGCTTCCTCCCGCCGAATCAATCGGGGTAAATGGCAGGCCGGATTGCAGCGTGATCACCCCACTAAGCTCCCATCCGCCGAGCGCGCCGGCGGTAAAGCCGCTCGCGTGCGAGAAGAATGGCAACTGATAAACCGAGCTGAGCACGAAGCGCTGTCCGCGGTTGAAATCGGAGAGACCGCGAGAGTCGCGGGGATTGGTCTGATCGTTAAAGCGGGTATCGAAGGCGACTGTGGCCGTCGAAACATCGTCGATCGACTTGGAATAAGTGTATGCGGCTTGAAAATACAGTCCCTGGGCAAAGCGGTGCGAGACGGTTGCCTGCAGCGAATTGTAGTGTGAATCGGAATTGGGCGCGAACGATTCGTATGCGCTGGGAGCAAGCCCAAGATAGGGCGCGCGGGCGTTGGCGTTCTCGGCGGTCGTATCCACGATCCGGCACGAATTCCCAGTTGCTCTTACCCCGGCGCAACTGACTCCGGGAATCGTGACCGGGCTCTGCGGCGTGGCTAAGGTGGCCTGATCGGGATCGAAGGTCGAGCGGAGACGCGTACCCTTGGTTCCGACATAGCCGACCTCAACGAACCAGTTTCTGCCAATCTCATGTTGAATGGTCAAGTTCCACTGCTGGGTTGTGGCTGCGACCCAGTGCAGCGGAACCTCGAGGCCGATGAAGCTGTTTACGTTGCCGGTAAAACCGGGACTGCATTGCTCCGGGTTGGTCGAGGGGTTCCCGTTTCCGAGAGTGCAGGTCGGCGAAAAGCCCTTGAAGAGCGCAGCCTGGGGTACAAAAGTGGGACTCAGCACGCCGAGGGGTGGAATGCCTGTGAATCCCGTGGCGGGATTGGGCTGGAAGAGATTCGTCAGGCTGCCCGCTCCTGGGAGGAAGTTGACTGCGATCGGAAAGAATGGCGCCGAAAATGACAGGTTATCGACCGCGCCCAAATCCTCGCGCACGCTGTAAATGCCGTAGCCGGCGCGGATGGTGGTATCGTGTCGGCCCAGGAAATCGTAAGCAAAGCCGATGCGAGGCTCCCACACCGTGGCGAACTCGTTGTTCAGCGCAGCCCGGTTGAGAGTTCCACTCAGGCCGGGAAGATTGAACTGACTCACGCATGTGGGGTAGACGAAGGGCTGCCCGGTTTGATTGGCCAACAGAGGATTCACATTGCCTAGGTGGCAAAGCTCGTCGTACGGCGCGCCCACGAACTCGTTGCGGAATCCGAGATTCAGCGTCAGGTTCCGGGTCGCACGATAGTCGTCCTGAACGAACCAGGAGTACGCGGGAATGCGATAGTCGTGATTGCCCACGCCACCGCCGGCCTCGCCAAAGAATGGCGCGCCACCCAGGAAGCTCTGCCAGTCCGTGCTGAATCCGGTAGGACCGGCAAAGAACAGGAGCCCGTTGTCGGCGACCGGCAGGTTCCGGCGGATGGTGGTGCGGTCCCACTCTCCGCCGAAGCGGAACTGATGGGCACCGTGGCTCCAACTCAGAGTGTCGAGTAGGACGAAGCTGTCTGAAAGCGCGCTCTGCAGTTGCTGCGGAAATGGGCCGAATGCCCAGCTTCCAAAGGTGAAGCGGTAGATGTTGGCATCGCCATTGGAGGTGGGCAAATTGATCCCGACATCGGCATTCGTAACCGGAGGTTGGTTGTTCAGCTTGTCGCTGATGATATTCACGCCAAAGCGAAACTCGTTGACGATCGTGTTCGAGAACAAATGGGTCTCGGTGACGCTGCCCACGCGGTTATGCAGCGGGATATCCAGAGGGAAATTCAGGTTGTTCGGCGTGGGCGCGCCGCCCGTCTGGATCTGGAAGGAGTCGGCGCCGAAGGGTTGATAGGTTTCGGAATCAGCCCAGAAAAAGCGGACCGCAACGCGATCCTTGCCGTTGCGGAAATCGCGGTCCCAGTTGGTGATGAACTGATCGTCGGTGAATTTGCCGGTACTGCTGATGATGAGTGGGCCATAATTCAGCACGCCATTGGTGAAGCCCGGAGTTCCCGGAACCGAGGGCAGAAGGTAGCCGCCATTACTGCTGCCGAACTGGTTGCTCTTGAAGTTCAAGAGCGCAAGCGCCACGGGATCAATGTTGGTGAGCCCTCCATTGGGGAAGAATGTGCTGAGCAGGTTGGCCGCGGAGCGGTCTTGCGGAATCACCGGAATGCTGGTGTTGATGTACGTTCCCGGCGAAGCGCCGCTGCGCTGCCGCGTGCCCTGATAGTTCACGTAGAAGTATCCGAGCTTTGCTTTAGGCCCGATCGGTCCGCCGAAGTCG
>DATHPO010000311.1:0-31695 GCA_035483835.1 Terriglobales bacterium | reverse complement strand
TACGTCCACGGCTACCGCAACATCTCGGACGCAAAAGACGCCGCCCAAGCCCTCCGCCCCCTGGCCGGGCAGTTTGCATATATCCTTTTTGCCGTGGGGTTGTTCAATGCTTCGCTGTTTGCGGCTTCGATTTTGCCGCTTTCTACGGCTTACACGGTTTGCGAGGGGTTGGGATTCGAATCTGGAGTGGGGAAGAAATTCTCTGAAGCGCCGGTATTTTATTGGCTTTACACCATTTTGATCATGGCGGGCGCGGCTGTAATTCTGGTGCCCGACTTGCCGCTGGTGAAGATCTCGATTCTTTCCCAGGTTGTGAATGGAGTGGCGGTGCCGCCTGTGCTCATTTTCATGCTGCTGCTGGTGAACAAGAAAGAGTTAATGGGCGAGTATGTGAACTCGCGCGTCTACAACTGGACGGCGTGGGCGACGACCATAATCATGACGGTGCTCAGCATCGCCTGGTTTTGGACCTTGAGATCTGGACAGTGAATAAAGGAACGAACCTGCCGGGACTGGTAGTTTTTGGACTACTTTTTTGCCCGTAAGTGTGTAAGAATCCGCTGTGGTGGTGGGTTATGCGCCGTCCAGTCCTCCCGATGACCGTGGGTTTCCTGCTACTGGTTGGGGCTTTGGCGGTTGCACAGGACCAACCGGCTACGAACTCCACTGCCCACACGGCTGCGGATCCCACCGCGACCACTTCAGCCACGCCCCCGGTTGCGGCTACTCCGACTACGGTTGCGTCGAGTGAGCCTGCTCCAACGGCGCCTGCGCCAGCTTCCGTTACTGCACCAACCGAGCCTCAGCCCAAGGCAGCTAAGACCTATCACGATGGAAGCCTTCGCGATATCGATGCCATTGGCAACCGCAAGGTCGGATGCGATCGCGGTATCGGGAACTGGTATAGCCTCGAAAAGCAAATCGAGATGGGGCGGGGCTACGCGCAACAAGTGGAGTCCACCACCAAACTGGTAACCGATCCGGAGATAACGGAGTACATCAACCGGATTGGTCAGAACCTGGTGAGAAACTCCGACGCCCAGGTACCCTTCACGATCAAGGTCGTCGACACTGACGACATCAACGCGTTCGCGCTGCCTGGAGGGTTTTTCTATGTGGACTCCGGCCTGATCCTGGCGGCTGACAATGAAGCTGAATTGGCGGGCGTGATGGCGCACGAAATCGCTCACGTCGCGGCCTGCCATCTGGCTCGGGAAAACACTCGCGGGCAGTTGATGCAACTGGCCTCGATCCCGCTGATCTTTGTTGGTGGCGGGATCGGCTATGCAGCCCAAAGCCTGGCCAGCATGGCGATCCCCATGGGTTTTCTGAAATTTGCCCGCAGCTTCGAGACGGAGGCCGACTTTCTCGGCGTCGAGTACTTGTACCGTGCGGGTTACGACCCTCAGGCGCTGACGTCATTTTTCGAAAAGATCAAAGCCATGGAGAAGCACAAACCTGGGACGCTGGCCAAAACTTTCGAAACTCATCCGCAAACCCCGGACCGCATTGCGAAGACCCAGCAGGAGATCAATACGCTGCTGCCTCCGCAGCCGATGTACAAGCTGGATACTTCGGAGTTTCAAGATGTAAAGACGAGACTCGCGCAAATCGAGAACCGGCACAAAGTCGATAACGGTCACGACGGCGGTCCTACTTTGCGACGTGCCACCTCTACGAGCACGACCGACACTGCTGGAAGCGGTAGTGACGGTGACGAGCACCCCACCCTAAAGCGCCGGGATACTACTTCACAGCAGGATTAAGCACAACACACCGGACGCGCGGCTGCGGCGGTGATTGGTCCAGAGATCGAAGCCACGCTCAGCCAGCCAATGTAGGACGGTCCGCTGCAGAACGTGTCCCATAGGTTGTGGTCTGATTTTTCGGTGCCACAATTGTGCCTCAAAAAAAACACTCGATTTCCCGCAAAATCTAGAAAACAAAGGACCGGAATTTTTCTTGCCTTGTAGATCTATAGTTCTAAAGGTAGTTAGGGGCAAAATATTCCAAACATTGGAGTTATGCGGTTCGTCCTGGCACCCGAGTTTCCGCCTTTGACGGTGCAGGTCGTAAGTTGTCAAAGAGCGATGATTATCTCGTAGATAATCTATGTCTTGCTATATTATCGCAAGTCAGGGGATGAGATCAACAGGAAAGTGGTCGGGCGGCGGAGGTGATTCCCAAATTGGGAATTTCAGCAGCGGTTGCGACGAAGTTCAGGGGACAGTTCCGTCTGTCCGCCAGTTCCCGCGTCCCAACTTCGCAGGTGGGGCCAGGCAGAGCTCCGTACCCAGCGAACGTCGCCGGTTGATAGCTACTCGCCCTAGTCGCCGATGAATCGCAAATAGGTTTGCGGTCTTCTTTGGCATTTCTCAGCCAATTGTCGAATATCCAGGACAATTTTACGTTGGTCGGGATTCGTCAAGGTTTGCGTCAAGCGATCCCATTCTTCGAGGAATTCGCGCATTTGAAGTCCGTTGAAGATTGTATCGCCATACTCGTCGATGTATTGGAGCATTGGGTACGCAGAATCACCAAATGGCAACCAATCATTGATCACAGTTTCTAGGGCGTTCGGAACGATTTGTTCCAACTTCCTATTGTCTATCGTCTGTAGCGCAACCTTAATTGGCATATAGCTCCAATGATAGAGCGGAAAACCCGGATATGCAGTCACCAATTCAAAATTCTCGTCGACAACAACGGCGTGGACGTCTGTTGCGTGGCCAATCTGGTTGGCGGGCAATCTCTACGGGGCCACGTCCTTTATCGCAGCGCTCGAAGCGCTGCGCCGCCCAATATCTGGCTCCCTGCGGGGCCTGGATCGAATCTGCGAATTTGCGGCATGGCTGAAGCCATGCCCTTTCAAAGCGACGTTGTAGTCAGGCTCTCTGACTACGCGGCCAGTAGGACAACGCCGCCGGCTACCAGCACGGCGGCCATCCAGCGGCGGTGGTCTACGCGTTCGTGGAGAAAAATCTTGGCTGCGATGGCGTTGGTCACAAAAGTGAGGGAAGCGGAAGCGGGGGCTATCAGGCTGACGTCGCCCCAGGAGAGTCCGAAGAGCAGACTGTAAAAAGCGGCGGTCATGGCGAGGACGCCGAGCAGAAAGTTTGGATTCCGCAGGACTCGTCCGAGCAACGTCCACAGGCCGCTCTGGCGCCAGAGCGCTCCTACGTCTCCGACCTGCTTCATGGCGCGGGAGAGCAGGACATCGCCGGTGGTCGAGGCCAAGACGATGGCAGCGATCGCACTCCAGGCGTAAACTTGCTTCATCGTTTGTTCTCCATCGCTTGGCTTTCATGCTTACGTCCTGCATCGTTACGTCCCGCCGACGCCGGTTCGCATCCTCTTTCTAAGGGCTGAGCTTTTGCCGGGTGGTGCGTCAGCGCCGGGCCTTGCGTGACGAATCCTACGCCTGCCGAGATTAGAAGGATTCCAATCCAACGCGAGGTTGTTACCGCCTCATGCAGGTAAAACTTGGCGATCAGCGTGAGCAGCACGTAGCCCAACGACGTGGCGGGAAGAACGTAGGTGAGGTCCGCCCAGGAGAGGGCGGTCATGTAGGAAGCAAAGAATCCGAGGAGGAGCAAAATGCCCAGGGCGACCGAGGGATTCAGCACGGCCAGGATCAAATCATGCAAATGATTCAGGGAGATGTTGCCTACCTGCTTCATGCCCCGCGAGAGCAGCGAATCGCCGATGGAGGCGCACAGCGTTACTCCAGCGAGCACCAGATACTTGCGAAAGGTCACACGATTGCTTCCTGATCGCGGGTGGTGCAGATATTTCTGTGCGCTCTGTGAAGGTTGGCGCTGAAGAAAGAGTACATAGATCCTTCGCTTTGCTCAGGATGACAGCTTGGCTTTCGGCGCGGTCCCCCCAGCGCCTGAAGGCGCTATTGATTCTGTCGGCAAGCTACGGCATCGCTGAAGCGATGCCCTGATACGAATCGAAATTTGTTAGCAAGCCGCTGCGCGTTCGCTGGTGCGACCGCGCCTGATACGAATCGAAATTGTTCAGCAACCCGTTAGGCCTTTGCTGGTGCGACGGCGGCGGAGTCGTCCTTCTCGCGTTTGTCTTTCACCCACTTGTGGCGCATGGCGCGGACCTTCAGGAAGGTCTTCGCTTCTTTATAGAGGCGCTTGCGGTCCACGCTGTTGAATGCAGCCTTTCGAAGGATACGGAAGACCGCCTTGGGGCGAAAATAATATTCGTCGTAGAAACGATGGACCGCCTCGAGAATGTCATCCGCCGGGAGGCCGGGATATTGGATGTGGGCGAGTTGGTGGCCGCCTTCGTCCACCATCTTGTTGTCGCCGACCATGAACCCGTTTTTTACCGCGTAGTCGTAAAGTTCGGTCCCGGGATAAGCATGGGCCACTGAAACCTGAATCGTCTCTACGTCGAGCTCTTTGGCGAAAGCAACGGTATTGCGAATGGTGTCGTGAGTTTCGCCGGGCAGGCCGAGGATGAAATCTCCGTGAACCACCAGGCCCAACTTGTGACAATCTTTGGTGAACTGGCGGGCGCGCTCGACGGTTGCGCCTTTTTTAATATTCTTCAGGATTTGCTGATCGCCCGATTCGTATCCCACGATTAACAGGCGGCAGCCGGCTTCCTTCATCGCTTTCAAAGTCTCGTAGTCCGTGGTCACACGGCTGGTGCAGGACCAGGTGAGTTTCAGGGGCTTCAACTTCTCGCAGAGTTCGATGGTGCGAACTTTTTGAATGTTGAAGGTATCGTCGTCGAAGAAAAACTCTCTAACGTCGGGCCAAAATTCCTTGGCCTTCGCCATCTCGCGCGCAACGTCATCGGTAGAACGCTTGCGCCACGGGTGCCCGCTCAAGGTCTGCGGCCAGAGACAAAACGTGCACTGGGCGGGACAGCCGCGCGTGGTGTAGAGAGAGACGTAGGGGTAGAGCAGAAACGGGACGTTGTACTTGGTGACGTCCAAATCGCGACGATAAATTTCTGTGACGTGGGGCAGGGAATCGAGGTCCTGAACTTCGGGACGGTCGGGAGTGTGCACGACCAATCCATTCTTCAGGAACGAGATGCCAAGGATTTCTTCGAGCGGCTTGCCCTGCGCGAACTCGCAAACCGCGAAGTCAAATTCCTTGCGCACGACGAAATCAATCTCCAGACAATCCTTCAAAGATCTTTCCGGCAACACGCTGACGTGCGGTCCGACAAAGGCGATCTTGATCTTGGGATTGACTTCCCTGATCTTTTTTACCAGGCGAATGTCGCCGGGGAATCCGGGAGTGCTGGTAAACAGCACGAGAAACTCGTAATCGCGCGCGATGTTGATGGTCTCTTCCGCCGACACGTGGTGCGAAGGGGCGTCCAGGAGGCGCGCGCCCTCGAGCATTCCGGCAGGGTAGGCAAGCCAAACCGGATACCAATAACTTTCAATCTCGCGGGTTGCCGGCCAACGCGAGCCGGCGCCCCCGTCGAAATTCTCGAACGACGGCGGATTCAGAAACAGTGTTTTTAATGGCATATATTTGTATAGCCTGATTCTAACATTTCACAGCGCCTTCCGAGCGCACCCAGGTACACTTCGAGTACCGGCGGCACAATCGGCGGGCAGGGGTTGACGCATCGAACCCAAATTCCTGATAAGTGTATGCATTAACAGTCTAATAGCACGATTGCTGCTTACGCAAAGCGCTTACGGCGAATGGATGGTTTGATGCGTTCAACAGGGAAAATGGGCCTCGAACCGCGAGGTGGCGTCGTGTAGTGTCGGTCAAACCCTTATTAACCACAAAGGACACGAAGGTTCACAAAGGAAAACCTGCACCAGAACCTTTGTGAACCTTCGTGATTGAAGGTGTTTTTTTCGGTTATTTACCTACCCCCACCCAAGCCTCCAGTTCGCCGGTCGCACGAAGCAGGCTGATGCGCGCCCGTTGAAGTTCGAAATTCGTATCCTGCAGTGCGTCGTAACGCTCGTTGGCTTGGCTGCGCGCATCGTCCAAATCGTGCAGAGTTGCGCTGCCTGAGTCGACCCGGGTCTGCGTGGCGTCGAGATTGGACTTGGCAATCTGATATTCGAGATCGACGACTTGCTGCGCGGCCGCCAGTTGCGCGACCGAACGCTGCAGTTTCAAAGTTTGTTCTGAGACCTGGTTCTTCGCTGTCTCTACGTCCTTCTTGGCACGCAGTGCAGCAGCGTCGGCAGCTTGGGCGCGGGCATGTTGAGGGGGATTCAAGAAGGGGAATCGGATCTGCACGCCGACCGTGGCATTGTTGGGCTGGAAACTGCCGGGCACAAAGAAATTCTGATAATTGTTGAACGAGGCCAGGAGCGCATACTGAGCAGCAAAATCGACGCTTGGCCACATGGAGCGGTGCTCGCCACGGGCACGGAAAGCAAGCGCGCTGGCGCGGATGTCGGCAATCTGGATCAAAGGATTGTCCTGCGTGGCTTTGGCCGCGAGATTGTCTTCCTGTTTCACCTCTGGCAGTTCGGGGATCGACTCGGGCACAGTCTCGATCGCCGTCGCGGGCAGGCCGGTTAATTGCGAAAGCTGGTTACGCAGGACATCGATTGCACCTTGCGCCTGCGAGATGTGCAAGTAAACGCGGGCGGCGTTGAGGCGCGCCTGATTCCGGGTCAACGGATTATCCACGCCAGCAAGAACTCGCTGGTTCACCGTCTGCTCCATCTTGAGCGCGTCCTCGTATTGATGACTCAAGTGAGACATCAGGGCTTCCCATTTGCTGAGTTCGGTGTAACTCAACACGGTGTCTTGAATTACCTGATTGCGCTGGTCTTTGGTTTGGACGGTGCTCGCTTGATAGTCCGTTCGCGCGGCACGCATGAAGTCGTGCAAGGCCGGGTTGATGACTGCGAATTGCGCGGTGGTATTGACGATCGAGGGCGCCGACCCTTCCAGACTAAGCGGATAACCGTAGGATTTACCCAGTCCCGAGCCCACAGTTAATTGCGGCAAAAACTGATTGCGGACTTCCAGGTATGAGGCAAAGGCACGCTGCTCGTCGATGTGAGAAGCCTGCATCGTGGTGCTATGGGCGAGGGCGAGTTCCACGGCTCGCTTGAGCGGGAGTTGTTCGGCAGCGAGGATTCCGCAGAAGGAGATCAGGAGCACACAAAGAAAAAACAGAGCAGAAAGGCGTGATGCGATACCTGAAGCAGCTTTCATGTCGTCCTCCGAAGGGAAGTCCCCATTACGGTAATTGTAATCGGCACGAGTTCGCACTCGCCAGATCGCCGCAATACCTTTGATGAAAACCCCGCCCAAGTGGAGCTTGGACAGGCCACCCTTTCACTTCTTCACTTCATCGACTCCAACGCGTGCGCCAGGTCTGCCTGGAGATCGTCGACGTCTTCGAGACCGATGTTCAGGCGTACGATCCGGTGGCCGTAGTCTGGGCGGCCCTGCGTCGAGTGGAAGTCGTAAGCGACGGCCAGGCTGGTCACCCCCGCCCAACTGTATCCGATCTCGAACAGGTCCAGTGCATCCACAAATCTGAGAACCTGCGGCTTGGTAAATTGTTGCCGAAAGACAATGGAGAACAGGCCGGTCGAGCCCGTGAAGTCACGCTTCCAGAATTCGTGTCCGGGGCAAGAGGGAAGCGCGGGATGAAGCACCAGTTCGATCTCAGGGCGCTGAGACAGCCAGTGCGCTAGCGCGAGCGCAGCTTCTTCCAGCGCCTTCAGGCGGACGGCAAGAGTCTTCATGCCGCGCAGGGCAAGGCTGCAATCGTCCGGCGAAGCGGCGCAGCCTACGAGTTGATGAGTAGAGCCTAGCCGTTTGTAGGCGGATTCGTCGCGCACCGTGATTGAACCCAGCAGAACGTCGCTGTGTCCGCCAACGTATTTCGTGAGGGCTTGCAAGGTTACGTCTACGCCGTGGGCGAAGGCATCGAAATAAATGCCGGCGGACCAGGTGTTGTCGAGGACGATCAGGGCTCCCATGCGATGGGCGGCGTCGGCAATGGCCGGGACGTCCTGCACCTCCATCGTGATAGAGCCGGGACTCTCGCACCAGACCAGTCGCGTGTTTTTGCGGAAGAGCGATTCAATTCCCGGTCCAATGGTTGGTGGATAGAAGGTGACCTCGACTCCGAAGCGGCACAGAACTTCCACGGCAAACTTGCGATTCGGCGTATAGACGCTTTCGGGTACGAGAACGTGGTCGCCCGCTTTGAGAAAGGCAAGGTTGATCAGCGCAATGGCTCCTTGTCCACCGGGCGTAATGAAGGTGCGGAACCCTTTTTCGAGCTCGCAAATGCGCGCTGCTAATTCCAGCGTCGTCGGAGTTCCGTATAGGCCGTAAGTGTAGCCGACTTCGTACTGGTCCCACGCGTCGTCAACGGCCGCCGCATTCGAGAACAGCACGGTTGAACCTCTGTAAACCGGTGTTGAGAGGGAACGAAAACCTTGCGGGGCGTGAGCATCAGAGTGAATCAGCTTGGTCTTCCAATTCTTTGGCATAAGGACGGTTGTGCCAGTCGTTTTAGTTTGGATTCACGACGTCGGCGACTTGGCCATTCAGGCGGTCCAAGGCGGTCTGAGCGGCGGTGTAGCTCTTGGCCAGGGCGAGGGACGCGCGGTATTCCTGAGCTGCTGCTGGCTTGTCGCCCTGTTGCTCCAGCGCCGTCCCCAGCAGGTAGTGCGCTTTAAAGGCGGGTCCAGCTTCAACCGTCAGACTGGGCGACAGATACCGGCGGAGCAACTGGGTAGCTAGCGGAAGTTCGCGCTTCGCACGGAGCAACATGTTCGCGGACTCCATCAGCACTTCTGGTTGATCCATGGGAGCTGCAGCGGCATGCCGGATGGCATCTTCCATGGAATCGAGGTGCCCGGTGTGGCGATAGAAGTAAGCCAGATTCAACCAGGCCAGCGCAGCGCCGTGGCTGGCCGCGATGGCGGCGCGATATTGGTTCTCGGCGGAGTCGAGATCCTTGTTCTTTTCGGCAAGGCGTGCCTTTACCCATCCGGCGCGGACCGGATCCATGGTGGCGATTTTCTGCGCCTGAGCTTCCGCTTTGTCGCGTCCGCCGCCCACAATCCCCGGAGCCTCCAGGTAGAATTCAGCCAGATCGGTGCGAGCCTCGGCGCTGTCGGGATTCAGACGGACTGCGGTTTCAAATTCATTGCGAACTTTCTTGGCCAGGCCCGCCGCAGTCAGGAAACCGGCATGGTCGGCTTTTTCCCCGTACACACGTCCCAACCAGAGATGATATTGAGAGTTGTCCGGATCGAAGGTCACAGCTTTCTCGCAAGCTGAAACTCCTTTGTCCCAATCGGCGAGCGCGAAGTAGGCGCGGCAGAGCAGATTGTAAGATTCAGCGTCCTTGGGAGCGCTGATGATTCTGTGCTGCAGCGACACGATGGCATCGTCCACGCGACCTTCGGCGAGTAATCTGGCGTCCGTCGCGTCCGCCGCGCACAGGGACGGAAGAAGCGCAAGCAAAACTACGAGCGGCAGTTTCTTAAGTGCAAACATTTCTTAACGAACCACCTTTACTGCTAAACCATTACGCAAGGGTTTGGAATTGGTTGGACCAAGCGCGATGACAGCGTTTTCCTGCAGCCCTCCGGTAACTTCCACCTTGGTGAGGTTTGAGATTGAAGTCTGCACATAGCGGCGCTGTAATTCATTGTTCACGATTTGGTATACGTACGCTTTGCCGTTGTCGTCCTGATGAATTGCTTCCCGGGGCACGGTCAGCACATCGCGATGCTCAGCGGTTATGATTGTGACTCCAACGTTGACGTTAGGCAGCAGCTTGAAGTCCTTGTTGTCCACGACGCAGGTCGTCTCGCCCACGTTTCGAGAGCCATGCAATTTGATGACCGCCGGGATTACGCTGACTGCGCCTTCCCAGGTTCGCTCGGGCAATGCGTCCCAGGTGACCTCGATTTTGTCTCCAGGCGCGAGGCGTCCGACGTCGGGTTCGTCCACGAAAGCGCGTACGCGAACTTTCGAGAGATCCGCCTCCTCCAGCACCAGATCACCGGGATTGAGGTAAGCGCCCTGCTGCACCGGCAGCGAATAGACGACCCCATCAAACGGAGCTCGAATATTTAGCTGACTGAGCAGATCTTCAGTCGCACTATATGCGGCTTGGGCTTCCGATTTCTGGGCCTCTACTCGCGAGACTTCTGGCTGCGAATAACGGTTTCTCTGCTTTTGTAAAAGCAGATTAAGGTCGGCATTGGTTCGTTTGAGTTGATCCTCGGCGTTTTTTATCTCGCCGGGAGAAGCCGCACCCTGCTCGCGCAGACGCCGCAAAGCGTCCAGATTGCGCTGCGCAGTGTCGCAGTCGGTACGCGCTTTCGTTATCTGCGATTCCAGAGTCAGAACTTCCTCGCGGTTCCCACCCTTTTGGATAGCGTTGAGATCAGCTTCTGCCGCTAGAACTTGAGCCTGCGCGCGGGCAGCCTGGCTGCGCGCTTGCGCGTCATCCAATTGCACCAGAAGCTGACCCTTCTTGACCTGATCGCCCTCCCGCACGCGGATTTTTTTCACGGTAGTGCCAACGGGAGCATGTGCCTCGAAATTCTGCAGCGGCTCGACTTTTCCGTTGGTAGAGACCACGCTCCGAATCGTACCGCGCTGCGCGTTCACGGCCCGCACCGGTACAGCGGGCTCGCGACTCATAAAGGAAGCCAGCAAGACAACTGCTGCGACGATTGCGATGGTCGTCACGATCCAGCGGTGCCGGGCTACAAAACTGGCGTTACTCTTCGTCATGATTCGCGGTCAACGACTACAAATTGCTGAATGTAATAGATAAATGTACCACCAGCCGCCTCGCAGAGCTGTAGGAGGAACCTTGTCGATTAGATGCGCGAGGTTTGGCGAATGGACCGCAAATCCTTGGGGAATTTGGCACTTTGGCGGGATTGCTGTTTACAATGTGGCATGCCCAAACCGCCTCGCTACACGCCGGAACACGCCCAGGCAGGACTGGATGCCAAATTCCCGGAGATTGAAACCTGGCCCAATCAGTTTGCCGGATACGAGATCGTGGTCGACGATCCGGAGTTTACCTCAATGTGCCCAAAGACCGGATTGCCCGACTTTGGCGTGCTGACCATCCGCTATATGCCTCACAAGCACTGCCTGGAATTGAAGTCGCTGAAGCAGTATCTGCAGGCTTATCGCAATCTGGGAATCTTTCAGGAAAATATCGTCAACCGGGTGCTGGATGACGTGGTGAAGTGGGCGCGCCCGGTATGGGCAGAGGTCAAGGGAGATTTTCGTCCGCGTGGAGGGATTTCTACGGTGATCGTCGCGAAGTGGCCGAGGCCGAAGGCGAAAGCCGGGAAGTAGAACTGTTTCCAAACTCGAGGTCGATCCTTTCCCGCGCCGTGATATATTGCTTCGCCAAGTGACCCAAACGAAACTTTATCCCTGGACCGCGCTCGTCTTGCTCACCACGCTGAACCTGCTCAACTACATCGACCGTTCGGTGTTGTTTGCGGTGCAGCCGCTGGTACAGAGCGAATTCCATTTGACCAACGCCCAGGTTGGTTATTTGACCAGCGCCTTTTTGGGTTTCTATATGATCGCCGCGCCCTTCGCTGGTCCTCTGGCGGACCGATATTCGCGCAAGTTGATCATCGTTCTGGGAGCCGTTTTCTGGAGTGGGCTTACGCTGCTCACGGCAGTTACCCACACGTATTGGGAACTGCTGGTTCGCCACACGCTGGTTGGAGTGGGCGAGGCAACTTTTGTCACCATCGCTCCGACCTTTGTTGCGGACCTTTTCCCAGAGAGCAAACGCGGACGCATCTTCGGCATTTTTTATCTGGCAATTCCGGTGGGCACCGCTGCCGGCTATCTGCTGGGCGGCAAGCTTGGCCCTGAACACGGATGGCGATTTCCGTTCTATATCGCGGCCTTTCCGGGATTCCTGCTGGCTCTTTCGATTTTGTTCCTTCCCGAGCCGCCGCGCGGCCAGTTCGACTCATTGAAAGAGACTCCAGATCGCGCAACTCTGCGAGGCTTGGCGCGCAACCCGGCATTCTGGACGGTCACACTGGGGATGGCGGCTGGAACATTTTCATTAGGCGGAATCCAAGTGTGGATGCCGACCTTTCTTGAACGGATGCGTGGGTACACGCTGGAATCGGCAAATCTGATGTTTGGAAAGATTGTGGTCGTCGATGGCATCCTCGCATCTTTGGCGGGAGGCTGGCTCGGCGACCGTTTGCTTCCTCGCATGAAGGGCTCGTACTACTTTGTGTCCGCGGTCAGCATGGGCCTCGGCGTGCCGGTCATGATCGTTGGCTTGTATAACAGGGGGCCACTGATGGTGCCGGCAATCGCTGTCGCTGCATTTCTTCTGTTATTGAATACTTCGCCGCTTAACACGGCGCTGGTGAACTCGGTGGGTGCGCACATCCGTGCCACTGCGATTGCGGTGAATATTTTCATCTTTCATCTTTTGGGCGACGTTCCTTCCCCAACCCTCATGGGATACGTGGCGGACCGGCACTCGCTTCAGGAGGCTTTTATTCCGCCGGTCATCGCCATGGCGGTTTCTTCTGCCATACTGTTTTACGGTATGCGATTCGCTCCTCCCGTCCGTGTCGACGGTGGGCCTGGGTCGCTCAACGGCCAGCCGGGATGAGTTATTTTCACTGGAACGTTTTCCATTGGATTGCCGGCAGCATCCTCGGGCTGGTGTGGCTTTCGCGCCTGGTGGATGCCGCGTTGGGAGTGCCCAAGGTTGCCGATATCTCGCGGCCGGAGTGGGATCGCAAACCAGCCACGCCGAAAGGCAATCCGCGCATCAGCATTATTGTTCCGGCCCGCAATGAGGAAGAACACATCGGGCCAGCCCTCGCGACGCTGCTGAAACTCGATTACGACAATTACGAAGTGATCGTGGTGAACGATCGTTCCACGGACCGTTCCGGAAAAGTGATTGATCGCGCTGCGTCCACTGCCGAAGCCAGCGGCCGGTTGAAAGTGATCCACATCGCCGAATTGCCTCCCGGTTGGTTGGGGAAGGTGCATGCGATGTGGAGCGCAGCCAATCAGGCGACCGGCGACTGGCTGCTGTTCACTGATGCCGATGTGCTCTTTCGTCGTGACGTGCTGACTCGAGCCCTGGCTTATGCAGAAGCTGAACCTGCCGACCACTTGGTCCTCTTTCCCCGCATGATTATGAAGAGTCCGGGCGAAAGGATGATGGTAGCTTTTTTCCAAACGCTCTTTGTTTTTGGCCATCGCCCCTGGAAAGTGGCTGACCCCAAGACGAAAGACCATATGGGAGTGGGCGCGTTCAACCTGATCCGCCGTCGCGTGTACGACGCCGTTGGCGGATACGAAGCGCTCCGTTTCGAGGTGCTGGACGACATGAAGCTGGGGAAAATCGTGAAGAATGCCGGATACGCGCAGCGCAATGTTTACGGTGCAGACCTGATTTCGCTACGCTGGGCGAAGGGCGCGATGGGCATGGTAGACAATCTCACCAAGAATTTCTTCGCCATACTTTCATTCCAGCCGTGGCGCCTGGTGCTTTCTGCTTTTGCGCTGGCCTTCTTGAACATCACGCCGTTTGTCGGAATCTGGTTCGCCCGCGGATGGGAACGCGCGCCCTACGCAGTTGCTCTTGCAGCCATCCTCGGCATTTATGTGGGGATGTCGTGGGAGTCCGACATTCCGGCTTATTATGTCGTGCTGCATCCAATTGGCGCGGTGCTGTTCGTTTACATCCTGCTGCGTTCGATGACGTTGACTCTGGCACGTGGCGGCGTCGTGTGGCGCGGTACGTTTTATCCCTTGGACGCGTTAAGGAAGGGGATGGTATAAATGGTCCGCGGTTTTAGATGCGCGTCATCGCTGCGATCACCTTCCTCCCTTAACTTGCTGTGATGGTTCCCGACGATGGCTGAGCGGTATCTGTCGTAGTTCATTGCGGGTTGCCGATATGGAGCGCTCGTTAATCTGGATGGAGAGCGATGTCAATGGCTGGGCTTGCTCGAACTGTCTGTGGAGATTCCCTGTGCCCACGCTGCTTGGCGGAGAAGAGGCTAAGGGTGCCTACGACCGCTTGGCCGCTGCGAAGTTTCGCCAGCACACGTGCGAGGCCGGCACCGGTTTTTCTGCGACCGCGCCGGAAGCAAAACGCAATATCGACACCGCTTTCATAGAGCGTGCTCGCACGCTCATAAAGCGAGGATACAAACCGAAGGTTGCCGTGGAACTTGTACTTCAGGAGACGGAAATCGAACACGGCAACGATCCGAAGTTCATGGAGAAGGCGCGCGCAGATGCCGAGGACTTCCTTCAAAGAGTGCGCACTGGCCTGATCTGAACTTTGCCACAGTTTTGAATCCGCACTTTAGTAATCGAGGAAGAACCCGCCAGAAACGCGGTACGAAACTCCTTAAGCTATGATCGCGGCATGTTTGGTCGTGTCTTTCTTCCCGGCCTGCTCATGGCTGGCGTGCTGTCAGCATCGGCGGCGGATTGCGTTCCCGCCGCAGGGATACCCCGCTCCTGCACTTTGCTCAAAGACACAACAGCCGTATTTGTCGGGTCGCTTACGGAGGACGCTCCGCGGTACCGTTTCCACGTTGACGAGAAAATTAAGGGTGTGGCCAGCGACTTCTTCGACCTTGAGCCCTACCCCTCTGGGCATTTTGAAATAGGCAAACAGTACCTCGTGTTCGCTGACGTCGTGCAGCTGGAAGATGGCGAGCACTTTTATGCGCAAGAGTGTGGACTAACCCGCGAACTGAAATACGCGCAAGCGGTTCTGGAGCAAGTGCGAGCAGAAAAAAGAGGCAAACGAAACGCCGCCGTCTACGGAATGCTGCTGCGCACATTGGACATAGCTGCCGGAGTCTTGGATGAGGACTACGCTCGTCCCCTCCCCGGTGTGGTCGTCAGGTTTCAGTCAGGCGTGAAGTCATTCGAGACCAAGACGGATAAGCATGGCGCATATGCTTTTGAGGCGCTGCCAAAGGGAACCTACCGTGTTTCGGCGGATTTGCCCTCCACCCTGGAGGTGACAGGGTTCAGCAATGAGGCGTCAGTTTTCGAACTGGAGGACCGCTCCTGCTACGAAAACGATATTACTGCAATGCCAACCGGCCAGATCAGTGGACGGGTAATCGCTCCAGATGGCGCGCCACTCCGCAGCACAAGCGTCGAGCTTTACCGTGCCGATCAGTACGGCGACGAACAGGCTGGCGCATCCGCGAATCAGGACGAGTCGAAGCCGTTTGAGTTTGCGCACGTGCCAGGCGGCGATTACGTGTTGGTGTTCAACCGGAGAGATCAGGCAGAGCCTGATGCCCCATTCCCCCGCACGTTCTATCCCAATGCACTCGATCGCGGCAGCGCGCAGATCATTCACCTGGAAGATGGGCAGCAGATCATGAACGCGGATATTCATCTGCGAAAGGTCTCGATACCGACTCGCACGGTCACCATCCACATGCTGTGGGATGGCGGCAAGCCCCAGAATTATTACGCGCCCATCGTGATTGTCGAGGCTGGCGAGGGCGTGCCTCCTTATCCATATAAGATCTCGGACGGCACCTATTCGCTCAGCCTGCTGCTGAATGCCAAGTACACGGTACGCGCTGAGGCCTACTGCCAGATGGGAACATCGGGAAAGGCGGAGAGTGATACGTCGACGGTGGACGGTGCCGACGCAGTGGTTTCAGAAGTAACTCTTACGTTACACGGGGGTGAGTGCGTGAGGAATTAGGTGGCGCAGGTGGCCAGTGCAGTTCGTACAGTTTTCGACGTCTGATTTGCAAAGGTCGTTCAGATTACGCGGGCTAGGTGTAAAACGCCAAACCACATCCATGCGCTAACCACTGCCCAGAGGGCGGGCCAAGGATTGATTTCAATGTGGGCCTTGGAGTCCGCATTCTCGACGCGGTCTGTTTGTTCTGGCGTGCTCGTTCTTGACATGTGAACGAACTCCCTCCGTAATGTTGGGATCTGAAACCACCCTAGAAATAGATCAAGCAAAAGTCAAGCGGTAAGTCCGGAGTTTCTGAGCAATTTGGGTTCACTGGGGAGAAATCTGCATGGCTCTGAATGACACTTCAGCCGAGGCCCGTAGAGTCTGCGAGTTGCCGCTATCCTCTCATGAATACCTTTGACGACTTGCTGCCTATCATTGACAGGGCAGGTTCAAGTCTCTTTCTTTCGATGAAGCGATCGATGGATCGCTCATCGTTGTCACTGGGGTGTCACTATTCGTGACTAATCTGTTTCTGGGTAGCAAACTCGCAAAACTGGCCGTTGTCATCATCGGTGACCATCGGGTATTAACAGTATTGACCTCAGCAGGTGGAACGTTAGATAGTGAGACTTCAGATCGCCCCTTCCTCGCGGCCGTCCGTCGACCTGTACGACGTGGCCCGGCCAGCAGCCTGTCAAGGGTGAAGGTAGGCTGCTTTGGCTTACTCGATTCTCATCGTCGACGATAGCACGCTCGTACGCGGTTTAATTCGATCTTACATCGAGCCAGACTCCGCTTGGCGAGTATGTGGCGAAGCAGAGAACGGCGAAGTGGCGGTTGAGAAAGTGAAAGAGCTTCACCCCGATGTGGTGATCTTGGATTTCCAGATGCCCGGTATGAATGGGATTGAAGCCGCACGACAGATTGGTCTTCTTGCCCCCAACACGACCATAGTGATGCTTACAATGCACGACTGTGAGCAATTGTCGAAGGATGCCCAGGCGGCTGGCGTCAAGGAGGTTCTCTCAAAATCCGATGGAATCGCGGGCCATCTGATTGCCTCTCTAAGAAGCGTTGTGCCGAACTCTGGAATTTGACCTTGCCCCAGCCGAAGGAAGAGTGCGCTATGCAATGCCGAAATCCGCAAGAACTACCAAGCGACCTCGTTCAGCTTATGGGGGAGCAAATCGAAAGCCTGGAGAAGGAAACGTTCGTCGGTCTAACAGCCGCGGAACGCCAGGAATACGAGGAGAGGCAGCACCGCATCGATGAACTATGCGAGCAGCTACGCTACCTTCACCCTGCCGCATAGCTCGCTCAGGAGGTTCGAACCTTTCCTGACGCGTTATCCGCACCAAGGCCGGTCGTCGGTGCGAGGCAAAACCCACTTGGTTCTTTAACCGCCGCCGCGGCTCGTTTACAAAGCAAGAACAAGAAGAACACCCTTACTACGCCGACCGCGAACCATGCCATGAGGAACAATTGGAGATACATTGGATCACCCGCGAGACATATTGCTCCCTCAAGCTTCCTCTGTGCCTGTTGTGTCTCCGTGGCGAACAGGCTTTACCTTTACACCATCCCACCAACGTGTTAACCTCATAAACGTTACAAAACAATTGAAAAATTAGACAGGAGTGCACCAGGTTAGTGCTAGCCAGAGAGCAAAAAAAATCCCTCATCGACCAGTACGGCACCCATGCTACCGATACCGGTAGCCCGGAAGTTCAGATCGCTCTGTTGAGCGAACGCATTGGTTCATTGACGGAACACTTCAAGATGCACCAGAAGGATCACGGCTCGCGCCGCGGTCTTCTCATGCTGGTCAGCAAGCGGCGTCGCCTGCTCGACTATCTCAAAACCTACAATTCCGATCGGTATAAGAGTGTGGTCCAGAAACTCGGTCTCCGCAAGTAGTTGCGGCCGGACCCATTTCTGGAATTCGTGTATTGGAACGGCCCACAACTTTTATCGGACACCAACGGAATTGTTCTGCCGTCCTTACGGATTGTCCCAGGACCGCAGTGGTTCAAAGAGAAAAGCGGAGAAGGTGCGTCTCCAAGTAAATCCCGAGTCACGACTGGCGCCTGCTCATCTATTATTGTGCAACCTCCCAGACCGGCACCGGCGTGCCCTCCTGCCCAGAAGGAAATAAAATGAAACAAGACGTATCGGTACAACTCACCGGCGGTAAAAGCCTCTCATTTGAAACAGGAAAGTTAGCCAAACAGGCCCACGGCTCGGTCGTGGTGCGCATCGGAGACAGCGTCGTGCTGGCCACCGCCGTGGCCAATCCCGACCCGCGCGAAGGCATCGATTTCTTCCCACTCACCGTGGATTACCGCGAGTACACGTACGCTGGCGGACGCATTCCCGGCGGCTTCATCAAGCGCGAAGGGCGTCCCAGCGAACGCGAGATTTTGACCAGCCGGCAGATCGATCGGCCCATCCGGCCGCTGTTCCCTGATGGATTCAAGTGCGAGACGCAGGTCATTGCATTTGTGCTCTCGGCGGACACGGAAAACGATCCCGACGTAGCTGGCATCAATGGTGCCTCCGCCGCGTTGACGATTTCAGACATCCCATTCAACGGCCCCATCGGAGCCGTGCGTGTTGGATTAGTCAGCGGCCAGTTCATCATCAATCCAACCTACAGCGAGATGCGCGACAGCCTGCTGAACATCATGGTCGTCGGCACCGCCGACGGCATCGTGATGATCGAGTCGGGCGCCAAAGAAGTAAAAGAAGAAACCGTCGTGGACGCAATCGAATTCGCCCACACCGAAATAAAGAAGATCTGCGCCGCCATCAACGATCTGAAAGCGAAAGCAGGAAAGCCCAAACGCGCAGTGACTCCGCCAGAATTCGACGAAGTCTACTACGGCCAACTGCGAGCGAAGATCGGCGACGAACTGGCCGAGGGCCTTGACACACAGAAGCACCCGAAGGCAGAAAGCTACAACCTGGTCCGCGACCTGAAGAAAAAACTGCAAGCGGAAATCCCCAAAGAAGACGAAGCAGCCCAGGCGAAACTCAAAGCCTACTTCGAAATCCTCCGCGAACGAATCTTCCGCGAACAGGTAATCAACAACAAGAGAAGGCCGGACGGCCGCCCCTTCGACAAAGTGCGCGACATCTGGGTGGAAGTAGGAGTCCTGCCGCGAACCCACGGTAGCGCCATCTTTACCCGCGGCGAAACCCAAGCCCTGGTCACCACAACATTAGGCACCAGCGACGACAAACAACGTCTGGAAACCTTCGAAGGCGAAGCCAAGAAGCGCTTCCTGCTTCACTACAACTTTCCTCCGTTCTCGGTTGGAGAGGTTCAGTTCCTTCGCGGGGCTGGACGGCGGGAGATTGGGCATGGGGCGCTCGCGGAGCGGGCGATTTCGGCGATGCTTCCTACCGAGGAGAATTGGCCTTACACCATGCGGGTGGTCTCGGACATTTTGGAGTCGAACGGATCATCGTCCATGGCTACGGTTTGCGGGGCTTCGCTTTCTTTGATGGATGCGGGCGTACCGTTGCGATCTCCTGTGGCTGGTGTGGCTATGGGGTTGGTGAAGGAAGGGAACGACTACGCCATCCTTACCGACATTGCCGGGGCTGAGGATCACTACGGCGACATGGACTTCAAAGTCGCCGGGACCAAAGACGGCATCACCGCGCTGCAGATGGACATCAAGGTTGGAGGCATTACTGCTCAGATTATGCGCGAAGCTCTGGCTCAGGCGCAGCGCGGGCGGTTGCACATCCTGGAAAAGATGAGCGAGGGGATTACCGAGCATCGCGAGAAGGTCTCGGCTTACGCTCCTCGAATTTACACGCTGCAGATTCCGGTGGATAAAATTCGCGACGTGATTGGGCCCGGTGGCAAAATGATTCGCTCCATCATCGAGCAGACCGGGGTGAAGATCGACGTCGAAGACACGGGCAAGGTCAACGTGGCTTCGAACGATGAGGCTTCGGCCAACAAGGCACTGCAGATTATCCGCGATCTGACGGCTACCGCAGAGGTAGGAAAGACTTACCTGGGAACGGTGACCCGGCTGGCTGATTTCGGGGCGTTCGTTGAAATTATTCCCGGGACCGACGGGTTGTTGCACATCAGCGAAGTGGCTGAGCATCGCATCAAGGATGTGCGCGACGAGCTCAAGGAAGGCGATCAGGTGTTGGTGAAAGTGCTTGCGGTTGAAGGTAATCGCATTCGGCTTTCGCGCAAGGCCATCCTCAAAGAGCAACGCGCAAAGATGGGTGGTGGCGAGCCTGGACCGGAGGGCGTGGAGCCAAGCAACGGCGAAGGCTCTGGGGCTCCGGCACTGACCATCGAGGGCGGCGGAGATTTTCCCGACGATGAGCCGAACTTCAATCGTGATGCGGTCGCGGGCGTAGCCCCGACGGGCGCGGGAGAACGTAGCTCCGGCGATCGTCCCGACCGCGGCGGAGATCGCGGTCGAGGTGGCCGGCCCGGCGGTGGCGGCGGAAGAGGTCGTGGCCGCGGACGTGGGCCAGGCGGCGGTGGACGCGGTGGTCACGGTGGGCCCAGACACTAGGAAGATCCGGATCTGCCGCGGATTTTCACGATTACCACGGATCAGTTCATTCAGGATTGAAGAGCTGCGACTGGCGTCGCGGCTTTCTTATTTTCAGAGAGATTATCGGGTGTGCCCTTTCCGACACCTCTAGAGGGTTGTGACGATGGAAACAAAAAGACGATAATTGATAAGAGTGTTTTTCCATCGTTGGGTTAGCGTTTTGAAAATTCTGTTTTTGATTTTGGCAGCGTTATCCGGTGGGGTTTTTGTGCCGGGGGCTGCCGCCGTTGTGCAATCTGCCGCGCCATCTTCGCCGCCTTCTTCGGCGCAAACTTCGACTCCATCTTCGGCTCAATCGACAACTCAGTCTTCGGGAACGTCCTCGGCGACGCCTTCCGCGCAGTCTTCTTCTGGAACGACCAAGGGGCCATCGTCCACGACCCACTCTTCATCCAAATCTTCTTCGTCATCGACGGACAAAAGCGCGACTCCGGGAGCGAAGAGCAAGAGAACGACGGCGGCGAGCACGAGGCGCAAGCACGCGTCTCCCCGTTTGCAGCGGATGCATGAGGCGTTTGTCGCTTCGGCTAGTTTGAAGCCGATGGCGCGGCAACTGCTTCAGGATCGTTCTCCGGCGGCTTACGCTGGCGTAGATGCGTATGCCCGGCGTCACGCGAAAGAAGATGCCGGTGCTTTGGCGTGGCTGGTGATCGGATATGCACACACTCTGGATAAAGGTTACGCGCAGGCGATTGACCCGCTGAACCGGGCCAAGCCGCGGGCCGGTGATTTGGGGGACTACGTCAATTTCTATCTGGGAACGTCCTACTATCAGACCGGTCGGCAGGCGGAAGCGGTGGCTACGCTGGGAGCGTTTGATAAGGCGTATCCGGAATCGTTGTTGATTCGTGATGTGCATGTGGTCTACGCCAACGCGCTGGTAGCGGATGGGCGGGCGCCGGACGCGATTGAGTTGCTGGAGAAAGATCGGGCACCGATTCGCGCGGATCTTGAATTCGCCTTAGGACGGGCATACGAGTCGGCGGGGCAGCCGGAGAAGGCGCTGACCATATTTCGCAATCTGTACTTCACTATGCCCCTCAGTTGGGAGGCGAGCCAGGTCGACGGCGACTTGAGGAAGCTGGCGGGGACTCCAGGGACGCAGCCGGTAAGTTTTGCGGAGCGAAGATCGCGCGCCGACTTGCTGGCCAAAGGCAAACAATACAACCAGGCGGCCAATGAATATCACGATCTGTTGAATGACGTGGGCCCGGAGAATCGCATCGTGATCGAGATGGCGATGGCGGAAGCTTTGCGGCACGCGGGACGGGCGAAGGAAGCCAAGAAAGTTTTGGATTCGATGCCGGAGACAACTCCGGAGATGAATGCCGAGCGCTCGTTCAACCTGGGAGAGATTGCGCACAGCGCGAATGAAGATGATGCTTTTTTCCGAATCCTGCAGCAACTGAGGGAGACTGCGCCGACCAGCACGTGGCTGGAGCAGTCGCTGCTTTCGGCCGGAAACATTTACTTATTGCGGCGCGATTATGACCGGGCGATCGATTCTTTCCGCGAGCTTCAGAAGCGTTTTCCCGATGGCGGGCGGGCCTCGTATGCGATGTGGAAGGCGACTTGGCTGAGCCTGCGGCAAGGCAGGCGGGAGGATGCGGAGAAAGGATTTGAAGAGCTGATTGAGTTGTATCCGACCTCAGGCGAAGTGCCTGCGGCGCTCTATTGGCGAGGCAGGTTGGCGGAGGAAGATGGCGAGGGTCCGAAGGCGCGGGCGTATTACCAGAAAGTCTCAGAGCGGTTTCGAAACTACTACTACGGCGAACAGGCGCGGCAGCGAATGAAGAAGATGAAAGTGGAAAGCGATCCGGTGCATTACGCGCTGCTGGACCGGGTCCCGCCGATCGACGCGAGCACGAAGATCACAGCCGATGCGGTTCCGACCGATAATCTCCGCGTGCAGAAGGCACAACTTCTGGCCAATGGTGCACTGCTGGATCTGGCGGTGAAGGAGCTGCGCGCGGCCGCGGAAGAGACGAAAGGGAACTGGCTGGCGCCGGAGACGGCGCATCTTTATGCGGATGCCGGGCGATATGACATCGCGATTGAGACCTTGAAAAAAGCGGTTCCGAGTTACTTTGCAGTGGATATTCCGAGTTTACCGCGGCCGTATTGGGAGGCGTTGTTTCCCAAGCCGTACTGGATCGATCTAAAAAAGTTCTCATCGGATAACGCTCTGGATCCCTACATGGTGGCGGCACTGATCAGGCAGGAGTCGGAGTTTAATCCGAGCGCGGTGTCGCGGGCAAACGCGGTAGGTCTGATGCAGCTGCTGCCCAAGGTTGGCAAGTCGGTTGCGAAGCAAGAAAAGATGAAGCATTTTTCAAATAACGAATTGTTCACCCCAGGAGTGAACATGCAGTTGGGTACGCGATACTTCCGCAGCATGGTGGATCAATTCGGTTCGTTCGAATATGCCTTGGCGGCTTACAACGCAGGCGCGCAGCGAGTGCGGGAGTGGCAGGGGCAGGGGACGTATCGAGATCCTCAGGAGTTTGTGGAGTCGATTCCGTTTACCGAGACGCGCGAGTATGTGCAGGCCATTTTGCGGAATGCGAATGTTTACCGGCAGCTGTATGGGGAGCCGTAAGGTCGAAGGCTTTCAACTACAAAGGACACCAAGGTTCGCAAAGGAAGTCGGACGCTCCGCTTCTAGGCGGAGGTTTCGTGGGCGGGGGTTTTTGCGAACAGGATTTCGATAACCAGCAGGCCGGCTCCGACGACGATCGCGCTGTCGGCTACGTTGAAGGCGGGCCATTGATATTGGCCGATGTAGAAGAGTAGGAAGTCGACCACGCGACCGTTGAGCAGGCGGTCCCAGAGATTGCCTAGGGCTCCGCCGAGAATCAGGGCCAGTCCGATCCCAGTGGTGGTCATGGAATGGCTGTTCCGCCACAGCAAAGCCGAGACGACGATCAGCGCAACAATAGAAAACAGCACCAGCATCGCGATTTTCCATTGGGCGGGCGAATCGGCGAACAGGCCGAAGGCGGCGCCGCGATTCTCCACATGGGTGATGCGGAAAAAACCGGGAATGACCTGTCTGCCATCGTGCAGCGCGATATTCTGCGCGACCGCCCACTTGGTGGCGCGGTCGAGCAACACCACTAGAAAGGCGATCAGGAAGTGGAACCGGCGCATTAGGTGGGGATGAGTCATTAGGTTTAGCGAGCTTCCACGGCGCTGACCTGGCAAGCGCGTCGCACGGGACCTCCCAAAATCGCCTCCTTGGCAAGGTCGATTTGGAGCTGGCTGGAGGTGGATTCGAGGTCGAGCCGCACTCGGTTCATTTACTCCCAAATGGTTGAATTCTCTAATTATAGGGAGCGCTGGGACTAACGTCCATGGGGCGGCCGGGACCTTCGTGGAGGGAGCCCCGAAAGCACTGTGGAAAAGAGAGTGAAAAAGTGTACAATTTTGTTAGAAGACGATTTGCTGCGCTTGCGCATCTAATGTCAGAGGTACACCAACTCTGCGGTCTTGAGTACGAATTGCGCGCCGTTGCATCAGTCAATAAGGCCGGGCAAGCAACTTGCTGCGGCGAGGGTTCATCGAGCATAGAAGCGTGGTAATTCTTTGGGGGTCCGGGCCTACTCGGGTCAAATATGGCAACTGACGATATTCAGCCTACACGGGGAGGCGAACCCGAACTGAACCTGCTGCTCTCCAAGGATGTCTTGGAAGAGCCGTTGTGGAAGTCCCTGAGTCAGAACATCCAGGAACTGTTCTTCCCCAAGAAACAGGCACCGCTGGTGCTTACGTCCAAACCGATTCCGGTCAAGGACATCTGGGGATTCTACGATTACAAGAAAAATGGCGCGCTGTTCTCGTCCGTAGTTCATGTCATCGCGATAATACTGATCATCGGCGGAACCATACTGGGGCGACGCGTGGTGCAGCAGATTACGAAGCCTGCCGAGGTCGTGACTCTGATCGCGCCCGACGATATTCCTCCTCTGCCGCCTTCTAAGACGCAAGCAGGTGGTGGTGGTGGCGGCGGAGATCGCGACATATTGCAGGCATCGAAAGGCAGGCTGCCCAAGCAATCGATGCAACAGATCACGCCGCCGATGGTGGTAGTGCGAAACGATCATCCGAAATTGGCAGTTGAACCTACCATAGTAATTCCGCCGGAAGTTCATCTGGCGTCGAACAACCTGCCCAACTTGGGCGATCCCATGTCGCACATACCTGGGCCGCCGTCAAACGGCACAGGTTCGGGCAGTGGTATTGGCTCGGGCAATGGCGGCGGTGTAGGTTCAGGTGAAGGACCGGGATATGGACCGGGCCACGGCGGTGGGACTGGTGGCGGAGCATTCAAAGTGGGTGGTGGGGTGTCCGCGCCTAAGGCGATTTACGCACCTGATCCCGAGTATTCCGAGGAAGCACGCAAGGCAAAATACCAGGGGACATGTGTACTGTGGTTGGTTGTAGGCCCGGACGGTCGTGCGCGGGACATTCGCGTAGCTCGTACGCTGGGTCTGGGGCTGGATGAGAAGGCCATGGAAGCGGTGAAAACCTGGAAGTTTGAGCCTGCGATGAAGGATGGCAAGCCGGTGGCAGTCCAGATTAACGTGGAAGTGACTTTCCGGTTGTACTGATTCGAGTTTTAATTTCGAAAGCGGCCGCGAGGAATCGCGGCCGTTTTGCTTTGTCGGGAGCTTCGCTTGGATCGACTACGCAGGGTTTAGTCGAAGGACTGCGAGTTGGAGCATGGCGCGTTTCGTGAATCCGAGGCGCTCGTACACTTGGATGGCGCGATTGTTCTCCGGGAGGACATGCAGGACGGGCTGTTCGCCGCGACTGAAAATCCGGTCTATCAGTGTGGCGATCAGAACGCTGGCGTAGCCGTGACCGAGATGGTCGGGATGCGTGCATACGGCACTGATCTCGGTATAGCCGGGAAGCTTGAGGCGCTCGCCCGCCATTGCCGCTAATGTTCCCGCGATGCGGATGCCAAAATAATCTCCCATCTCGTGGGTTCGTGCGCCGAAGGGGCCGGGATTGGTCAGTTTGGTCAAAGCCAGCATTTCGGGCACATCGTCCTCGGTGAGCCGAATCACCGCCGGGTTCGGGTGAACAGTCTTGGGGCTGCGGCGTTCGCAGAGCATCTGGAGCAACGGCGTGGTCCGGTCGGTGGTCCACGGAGCGGGCGGGTCGGGTGGCTGCTCGAGAAAAAGCCCAACTCGTTCGTCGGGGTGAAGCAGAGCGGCGAGGGAGTTGTAGCTCTCTGGCGCCGGCTCGCAAAAACCTGCCAGCACGCTTACCTGGGGAGGAAACTTCCGCGCTCCGTTGTGAGCTTCCGCGAAGTGCGCATGAGTGCTGATCAGCGCTTGCCAGATCGGATTGTCCAGTCTGTGCATACGGTTCATCAAACTGGTTCTGCCGAGCTTTGCTCGGCTGCCGGACGGGGCGTCCTAGCCTACGAGGGCATCGCAAGTCAGATTATTTCGATTGAGTATTGCCGTCCATCCGACTCTTGCTTTCAAACTCTAAAGCTCGGAGCAAGGAAGTCCAAAAACATTTGATTCAAGGATTACTCGGCGAGATCCACGTGCTGCACATCATCAACCGGAAGTCCGAGGAACTGTGCGCCGAGGCGGCGAAACTTTTCCGCTGAGTCGGTGGCGAAACAGGTCAGCCGAGGCAACTTGCGGCGCTCCGATTGAGGTGCGGAGGGCAATGGAATGCGGCGCAGCAGCCTGCCAACGGCATCCGCTGTGGCATCGGCGGAGTCGACGATTTTGACGTGCCTGGGTGCGACCTTGGATAACACCGGTTGGATGAGAGGATAGTGGGTGCAGCCGAGCAGGAGCACATCGGCCGATTTGAATTCGTCGGCGAAAGCCTCTTTGAGGTAAATGCGGGCCACCTCTTCGGTCACCGGATGGTCGATCCATCCCTCCTCCACAAGCGGCACCAGTAGCGGGCAGGCTTTTTCTCTGGCGTGCACGCCTCGAGCCTCCAGGGCTTTCAAATAGGCATGGCTGCTGACGGTAGCTTCCGTGCCGATGACAACGACTTTCTTGTTTTCACTCTCACTCGTGGCGCGCTCTGTCCCAGGTTCGATGACGCCTACAACCGGAACACTTGCCGCTTGAGTGATCTTGTCCAGCGCCAAAGCTGTGGCCGTGTTACATGCGATTACCAGGGCTTGTGCGCCACGCTGCTCGAGATAATGCGCTGCCCCGACAGCGTATCTGGCCACAGTCTCCGCGGACTTCGACCCGTAAGGGAGTCGGGCAGTGTCGCCAAAGTAGAGATAGTCGGCGTCGGGGATCAGTCGAAGCAGAGCTTTGAGGACAGTCAGGCCGCCAAAGCCCGAGTCGAAAACGCCGATGCAGGTTCTGCGCGCGATCATGAAAAGATCAGGCGTGCCTTTCGGATTTTGCGAAAGAAGAGCCAGCGAAATCTCCGCTCCTGCCGCAGCATGGCCCCGGTGGAATGAGAGCGCCGTGGGGGCAGGTGCGCGGATGGCCAAGGAAGGCACATATTTTGTCGGTGGCTTCGGGAGACAGAATGTGTTCGAACTTGCAGGCTTGTTGTTCGATTTCGGTTTCGCTGTCCATGGCGAGGCTGTCGGTGAACAATCTCTCGGCCAGGCGATGGCGGCGGATGATATCGGCGGCGCGCTGACGGCCACGGGGTGTGAGTTCGACAATCATGCTGCCGTCGCCGGTTGAGACTGCGGTCGGTTTGAGGGCATCGTGGCAGGGATTGATGAACGGCTTGTGGTCGTGCGGTTCGGGCGGATGAGGTGTAGCAGTGACCAAGCCCAGGGCGATCATTTTTTCGACAGCGATGCTTACCGGGAGTGCGCCATGCACTTCCATGCGGCCGACTTCGGCGATCTCGCCGTGTTCGCCCAGCGCCCAGAGCTCTTCCAGGACTTCGTCGAATTGCTCTTCATCGGCCATGGCGAAAACTTCCTGAGCGGCGATCTTGCCGTGGTGCAATTCAATGCGGCGGTCGGCGAGGCGGGCGACGACGGGGTCGTGGGTCACCATCACGATGGTGCGTCCTTGTTGATGCAGTTCGCGCAGCAAGCGCAAGACAATCTCTTCGTTGACGGCGTCGAGGTTTCCCGTGGGCTCGTCGGCGAGGACAATTTTGGGATCGTTGATTAGTGCGCGGGCGATGCAGACGCGCTGCTGCTCGCCTCCCGAGAGCTGCGAGGGAACATGGTGGGCGCGTTCTTTCAATCCCACGCGCTGCAAGGCTTCAAGTGCTTCCTGCTCATCGGTCATGCTATGAAAGTACTGCGCGAGCATGACGTTTTCGAGGGCTGTGAGATAGGGAATCAGATGGAACTGCTGAAACACAAAACCAATTTTCTCGGCTCGCACTCGATTCAGTTCGCCTGGGGAAATGTGGGCCACGTCTTCGCCATCGAGCCAAATCTCGCCGGAAGACGGACGATCCAGGCAGCCGATCAGGTTGACCAGCGTCGATTTGCCGGAGCCGGACGGGCCCATGATCGCGATCCACTCACCGGGATCGACGTTAAGGGAGAAATCGTCGAGGGCGCAGATGACGCCGCCATTGGCCTCAGCTTTGGCGGGGTACACTCGGCTGATGTTGTTCAGCTTGATCATCTCACTCCCCTCTCAAGATCATAGCGGGTTGCACCCGTCGCAGCAGAAAAATCGGCAGCACGGCGGAAACTAAGGCTACAACAATGCTCCCCACGAAGACTACAGGCAAGACATTGAAGCGCGGGACCACCGGCGCGTGAAAGTTTACCCGGCCAATCCACGCGGCAACTCCTACCCCGATGCCGAATCCGAGGACGGCTCCTACGGCTCCTAAAGCGGCGGCTTCGGCGGCGAAGAATCCGCCAATCAGTCGTTCGGAAGCGCCCAGAGCTTTCATAATGGCAAAGTCGCGGCGCCGGTCAAAGACCCATCCAATCAGCGTGGAGAGGACGCACAGAGCCGCGGTCGCGACAATGAGAACAGCGGCCGCGGCCAGCGTGGCGCGGGTTTTTCCGAGCACGCGGGCTTCGCCTTCCATGATTTGACGGATGGGGCGGACCTCTGCCACCGGTAGGGCTCGCGACAGCTTTTGAATCAGGGCGTCGACCTCCTCCGGTGAACCGGAGGACGCAATTTCTATCGTCGACGGTTGAACGCCAGTCCAGTTTTCGAAATCTTTCATCGGCAGATAGATGCGGCTGTCTTCCGAGGCGCCGGTGTGCAGGGTCCCTGCAGGGTTGAGGTGAGTGGTGCGTCCCTGAAAACTGAGATCGAAAGGCTTGCGTTGCGGGCTAACTACGGCGCCTGCGCGCGTTCCAACCAGCGCATCTAGCGAGGCGTTGGGCCACGCAGTTACCGACCACCAGCTGTTCAGCTTGCGGACTTGATCGAGATTGGTTCCAGAGACGACGACCGATTGACCGTCGGAAGTACGGGCGACAACGTAGGCGAAGGGCACAGCCAGACCGTGTCCGGCAAGCGCGGAGTCCACTTCACCGATAGCGTCGGCGGGAAGCGGCTGGCCATCTTTCCCAACCACCACGATGTTCGCGCCGTAGTTGCGGAACTCTTTGCGCAGCTTGGCTTGCACGTCCACGTAAAGATTGAGCATGGCAGTGGCTACGGCGGCAGCGACGACCATGGCGAGGAGGGCCGAGGCAGCGCGTCCACGACGGAGCACCGCTGCACGCATGAGCATGCGCAGAAACATCGAGGTGTGAGGCTTTGCGGCGCGACGGCTGACCAAAGCAGAGTTGCGAGTTGAACTCACGCTTCACCTCGCAGCGCATAGACGGGATCAAACTTGACGGCGCGGCGAATCGCCATTGCGCTGCCGGCGAAAGTCACGATCACGGCGATAGCGAGGATCACGGGGAAGAGAACCGGCTCGATCGCGATTTGCGAATCGAAAATGGATCGGCCGATTTGTCGGGCCAGCAGTGCGCCGCCGGCGAAACCTACGACACCGCCGATCAGGGCCAGCAGCAGGGCTTCCGCGAAGAACAGGGCCGCTACGGAGACATTGCCTGCGCCCAAAGCCTTCATCAAACCTACTTCGGTGCGCCGCTCAAAAATGGCTGTGGCCATGGCGGCGGAGACGGCCAGAGCGGACGCGAACAATGCTGCCAGGGTCACCAACAGCATGAGGCCTTTGATCCGGGAGAGAACCGTGCCTTCGTTCTGCGCGATCTGGCGAATCTGTTCGGCGTGGGAGTGCGGAATGGCTTCCTGCAACTGGAAAGCGATTGATGCCGCATACGGTGAACAATACCAACGATCGTACTCTGCTCCGCGCAGCGTTTGTGGGTCACGGCGGGCGAACGCGTCCTCAGGCTTGGTGAGCGCGCTTACATAGAGGCGCCGCACGGCGCCAGGCTTGCCGAGAATCTGCTGGGCCAGCGCAAGTGGAGCGACAATTTGGTTGTCTTCCGCTCCGCCGGTGGAAAGAATTCCGACGATGCGATGTGGCTGACCGGAGATTTCGATTTCGTCTCCCGGCTTGCGACCGAGTTTTGCCGACAGGCTTTCACCTAGCAGTACGTCGGAGGAGTTGTCGTCAGGCCATGCGCCCTGCACTTTCCACCAGGGATGGGTGATGCGCACTCCGGTTACGAAATCCTGCTTGCCGAAAGTGAGTTGCTTCGAAAAGTAAGTTCCGAGCAAGGTGACGTTCTTCGCATTATCGCCATTGCCCACCTGTACGCTCACCGTCAGCATGGGAGCGAAGCCCACGATATTATTTCGCCAGAACATTCCTTTGATTTTGGGCAGGTCGGCTTCGTTGAGATAGGCGCCGTCGCTGGGTGGCTTGAGATCTACGCCGCCGATTTGAACATCCAAAGTATCTTCCTGCGGAGTCACAACGAGGTTCGCGCCATAGGTGCGCAGTTCTCGGCTGATCTTATCGCCAATATCAGTCGCGACGGCGATCATGGCGGTCGCGACGCCGACGCCGAGGGTTATCGCGACGCCAGCCAGCAGCTTGCGCCGTTTTTGTCGCCGGAATGATTCGTAGACCAGGCGTCCGAACATGGCTATTGCTGAAACATGCGGCTTTTTGCCGCGATGTCCGCTTCCTGGATGATGATGGCATCGGCGGTGACTTGCGCCTTCAGGGGCACGGGATTGCATCCACCAGGCATTCCGACTGACTGCGGATTGATGGGCGCAGCGCAGTTCTTGCAAACCACTCCGTTCGGTCCTTTGTAGAAGCCCACCGCGCCGCAGATTTCGCAGGCATCCAGAACGGTGGCAATCTTGCCGTCCGGCTTTTGATAGAGCCAGAAACGCACCGTGGTGCCGCTTTCCTGAGCGGAGAAGCGATGGAGGTCACCGTCCTGGACTTGTGTGAGCGGAATGCTGACTTGACCGTTCACAAAAGTGACTTCCGTCGCCGGCGACAGCGCGCTCACGCTCTTGGTGTAGATGAACTCTGCGGTCACGAGGACGATGAATACAAACGAACTGGCGTACACGGAAGCCATCCAGAGGCGTTCACGGCGGGCGCTCCAAAGCTCTTTTCGTCTTTCCGCCGCGGACGCGGGTGCCGGTCCGGGCTGGCGCCGCTTGACCTCGAACAGCACCATCAGCGCGGCCAGAGCGAGAATTGTGATGAAAAAGAACAGATCGTTGCGCACGATCGGACCGATGATCGCCATCTCCGTTTTTGACGAAGGAAGCACGCCATTTTCGGAAAGCTCGTGCAGACCGGAAATCACCAATTGCGCGGCGACGAAGAATAAAATCACCGTGGTGACACGGAAGAATTTTTGCAGATTGATGCGGACGCTGCCTTTGACGAACATTACCCCGAATACAACCGCCGCAACTACGCCTAGAAACGTGCCCATGAAGCTGAGCAGCTCAGTCGAATTTAAAGAGACTGCGGAGAGAATCAGAACTGTTTCCACGCCCTCCCGCAGCACCATCAGGAATACGAATGCAAAGAGCCCGAACGAGGCGTTCCTTCCTGCGAGCAACCCAACTTTGCCTTCGATCTCGCCCTTGAGCTTGCGCCCTGTCTTCATCATGAAAATAATCATGGTGACGACGAAGGCGGCGGCGGCCAGCATGACCCAGCCTTCGAAAATGTCCTGGTTCCAGCGAGTACGGGAAAGCAGGGCCGCGACTCCCAGGCTGCCCACGAAGGCGGAGATCAGGGCTGCGTAAACGGATTTGCGCAGCTCTGGCCGATTGATTTTTGATAGATAAGCCAGGGTAATGCCGACGATGAGGGCGGCTTCGACGCCTTCTCGCAAGGTTACGATGAATGCTTCCAACATCTAAAATTCAGCCTTTTCCAAGAGTTGCGATATTGAAAATGAATTTCAATTTCATTATCTAGGATAGTCTTTCGCCTTCCATGGCGTCAACGCGCGGAATCACTGGCGGTTGTGATCTAAATCACGCGT
>DATHPO010000310.1:0-17464 GCA_035483835.1 Terriglobales bacterium | reverse complement strand
GTCCCGGCTGAGATGATGCAGGCGGTCGGGTCGGCCAGGTTGGTTTATCTGGCTTGGAGCGCGTGTGCCTTGGACCTGGTACGTCGCGATTGGAACAGCGGTGACATTTACCGTCGGATACGCCGCGAGCGTCGTGCTCCGGCCGGAAGAGGCAAAATCTTAAATCGCGGAGAACGCGGAGTGCGCAATCCTCAGCGGCCTCTGCATTTTCAGGTTTTCGCTTATACTTTCCACTCGCCGAATGCAGACTGACATCCAAGCTGTAAAGTCCCGTCCCGAACTCGCCCGCGTTCTTGGGGTGAGTCATGCGGGCGCGATTGTTGTTGGCACCATCATTGGGAGCGGAATCTTTCTGGTTCCGGCTGAGATGATGCAGGCGGTCGGGTCGGCCTGGTTGGTTTATCTGGCTTGGCTGGTGGGCGGACTGCTTTCGTTCTTCGGCGCGCTTACCTATGCGGAGCTGGGCGCGATGAAGCCGCAGGCGGGCGGCGAGTATGTTTATGTTCGCGATGGTTACGGGCCGCTGGCTGGATTTCTGTATGCCTGGACCTGGTTTCTGATCGCCAAGCCGGCGTCGATTGCGACCGTCACGACGGGGCTGGTTCGAATCCTTGAGACGTTCCCGGTGTTTGCGTTCTTCTCCGACTCTGTCATCAGCCAGCCGTTCCACATTACTTACGGACAGCTGGTTGCCATCGCCGCGACTGTTCTGATTTCTTTGCTCAATTATCTCGGGGTCAAGAAAGCCGGCGAGTTTCAACTGGTTTTCACTTTGTTGAAAGTGGCGATCATTCTGGGCATCGTTGTCATCGGATTCAGCTACCGCGATGGGAGCTGGAGCCATTTTGCTGGAACTTATGCCGCGGCAAAGGGTGGCCTAGCTGGATTCATGGCGGCGCTGGTTGCGGCCTTGTGGGCTTACGACGGATGGAACGATCTAAACATGGTGGCCGGGGAGATTCGACAGCCGGAGCGCAATATTCCGATTGCGCTGATCGTGGGCGTCGCCACCGTGGGCGCGCTCTACATGCTGGTGAATGCGGCGGTACAGTTCGTCCTCCCTGCGGATGCGATTGCGGCTTCTCCTCGACCGGCTTCCGACGCCATCGGTTTAGTGTGGGGCACCCTTGGCGCCAGTATCGTGTCGGCGGGGATGGCGGTTTCGATGCTGGTCACGTTGAACGGCACCATCATGAGCGGAGCCCGCATTCCCTTCGCTGTGGCGCGTGACCGCTATTTCTTTTCCGCCCTGGCCGAAGTTCATCCTCGCTTTCACACGCCTTCGGTCGCCATCGCGGTGCAGGCGGCGCTCTCAATTCTTTTGCTGCTTCTCGGGGGAAGCTTCCGGCAATTCTTTTCGCTGGCGATTTTCGCCGAGTGGCTGTTTTACATGATCGCCGGGAGCACGGTGGTCGTCTTCCGGCGACGCGATCCGCAGGCTGCCCGGCCTTATCGGGTCTGGGGATATCCCCTCGTCCCTGCCCTGTTTGTGCTGTCTTCCGCCCTGCTTCTTTACTACACGTTTACCGATAATCTGCGGAATTCCGGGCTTGGATGCCTCGTAATCCTGGCTGGCGTGCCGGTTTTTTATGCTTTTGCCCGGCGACGGGCCGGCGAGAATCGGTAGATCTTCGCCGCATTTTAGCGGGTTTCTTGTCGATGCCTCTTTCGCCCCTCCGGGGCTTGTCTGTTGCCTGCTTCTCCCCCACGGCTTGCGCCGTGGGCTGCATTCTTACGACGCTTCCGCGGCTGACTGACTCGTGGATCTTGGCTCGGCTCGATCGCCAGATTCTACTCCGCCAGAGTTCATCGGTGACCTGCGGAAAACCCCCGCCCAAGCGGAATTTTGGACGGGGCGCCCTTGAGAGTAAAACGAACCCCATGGTCAGGGCCACCCCGCCCTGGGAACCTTGGCGGTACACACTGGGATTCCCGGAAGATTCTGGAATTGCGTAGAATAGCGGGCATCGCAACTTTGTGGGTTTTGATGGGTTCAAACTGCGAGCAATTCACCTTTTAAGGAGGGTACAGATGCTAAAGAGCGCGTTACTAGGAGGTATGTTGAGTGTTGGTTTGCTGTTCGGGGGTCTGCTGTACGCACAAGGCGGTGGGCAAACTGGCGGAATGAAGCCGCCGGCCGAAAACGTCAGTGGGAAAAGACATCCAAACCTGGCTGCGGCGCAACGTCTTTGCGACCAAGCCTTTGAAAAGATCCAAACTGCCCAACAGGCCAATGAGTTTGATATGGATGGCCACGCGCAGCATGCCAAGGAGTTGCTCGACCAAGCCAGCCACGAACTCAAGCAGGCCGCCGTGGCTGCCAACAAAAACCACAAGTAGCCTCTGATCTGAAAATATGGGAAGCTCAGCTGCGTTCGCGTGGCTGAGCTTTTGTTTGGGATCGAATGCCGGCGGCTGAAGCCGCTGATAATTGCGGTGTGCTGCGGTATGCCTGAAGGCATACCCTGATACAAATCGCTTTTTCGCGATCTGAACCGGCCGCGCAGAAGCGCATCTTTGCTAATCACGGGTTAACAGCCCTTTATCATTCGAAAGCTGGTTTATCGCAGCGCTGAAGTGCTGCGCCACCCAAAATCGCGGTTTCCCCGCAACCTGTGGCAGCGCTGCGCCACCCGAAGGCGCGGTTTTTCAGGGCAGGCGGATCCCACAAGCGCATGCCGTTTTGGGCTGATTTCCTTTTGGGCTTCTTTTCATTACCTAAGTACACGTGCCGGAGACACGTTTACCCCTCGCCCGCTCTCCCGTAAGTTAGAACCTCTACCCGCGCACTCTCCCCAGGCTCGGGTTCCCTTTTTTTGGAGTGTGTGGATGGCTACGCCCGACAAGCTAAATTTCGGTCTTCTGCCCGACCGGCGCATGGATTGGCGCACGTTAGCGACCAGCTACGGCATCGAGGTGTTTTTTCTCCTGCTGCTGCTGAGCGCTGGCTTCTTCTTTCCAGACACTCTGCGGCTGAACAAGAGGATGACCGTCACGGAGCTGGTTCCGAGGCCTGACTTGAAGCCGCAGCCGGTGATGCCAAAGCCCAAGCTTCGGCGTCCGGTGGTCGTGCCCAAGGTGGCGCCCCCGGTGAGCTTCCCCACGGCGAAGCTTTTTGTGCCGAAGGATATCCGCACGCACAAGAAGAAAGAGGAAGAAGAGAAGACTCCGAAGCTGGAAGCGAAGTTCAAGGCGCCAGAACTGGCGGCGCCGTCGAGCGCGATGCCGGCAAAGATTGTGTACACGGGAGCGTTTGGCAGTTCGGCACCGGCTACGGTCAACGCTCCCATACAGCAGGTGCAGACCGGGGGATTCGGGGATCCGAACGGTTTGAAGGGACAGGGCAAGGACAACGCCCATCTCGCTTCGGCGAAGCTTGGATCGTTTGACTTGCCCGAGGGCCAGGGCACGGGCAACGGAGCGGGGGGAGCGAAAGGGATCAAGGGCACGATCGCGAGCGCGGGCTTCGGAAACGGGATCGCACAGGGAGACAACAAAAATCACGGCGCCTCGGTGCAGACGGCGGGATTCGGGGCACAGGAACTTTCGCATGGCGGACCCAAGGTGGTGCAGGCGGATAGCGGCCCAGCCACGACGCAGGTGGAAATCATTTCTAAACCCAGCCCGGTTTATACGCAGGAAGCGCGGCAGCTCAAGCTCGAGGGAGAAGTGCTGCTGGAAGTGATGTTTGGCGCGAATGGCCAATTGCACGTGAATCGCGTGGTACGAGGCCTGGGTCATGGGCTAGATGAAGCGGCGGTCACGGCGGCCAGTCAGATGCGGTTCAAGCCGGCACAGCGTTTTGGCACACCCGTGGATTCCACGGCGATTGTGCATGTGGTTTTCCAGTTAGCGTACTGAGTTTTGTAGAGACCGATTTTTGAGACTGATTTGCTGAGACTGATTTGCTGAGATTAGAGAGGAACAGAGTTATGCGTACTTGGAAATGGATGCTCACCGCTTTCCTGCTGGTCACGCTGAGTGCAATGGCACAACAGGGCGCGGATCAATCGTCGACATCGAATGCAGTGCAAGCGAATGCTGCCGGGTCGCAAACCGCGACCACGCCAGCGCCGACGGCTCAACCGGCTGCATCGCAGACCGCCAACCCGGCTGCAGCGTCAGCTGCAACGGCGGCGCCCACGACCATGGATCAGGTCGTGGATCGCTCCATCGTGCGCGAACATGCGCTGATGGACATGTTGAAGTCACGCACGCCACTGGTCGAGACTTATCTGCAGAATCTGAAATCCGATCAGAAGCTCGGGCCGGTGCCTAGCGAGGACCATTACTTCCTTGGCCGCCTCGACCTGGGAGAGGCCGTTGACCGGCGCGATTATCTTTCCAAGGACGAAAGCTTCGAGAAGAATCTGCTGGGCGGCGTGAGCAAGATGTTCAAGTTTGAGTACAAGCCCATGGGCTTCTCGTGGATGATTTTCGCCGATCGCGAGGACTTCGATCGTGGTCATTACAGTTTCAAGTACGTGCGCCGCGAGTTCCTGGGCGACGTGCGCTGCCTGGTATTTGACGTTACGCCCAAGAAAGATGCTGGCAAAGGCCGCTTCCTGGGCCGCATCTGGGTGGAAGACCAGGATTACAACATCGTGCGGCTGAACGGGACGTACGCGCCCCGGCCGAAAAACGCGATGTACTTCCACATGGATAGCTGGCGGCTGAACCTGATCCCGGGATATTGGGTTCCGGCGTACATCTACAGTGAAGAAGGCGACTTCAGCTACGGCGCCAAGGACAAAATGGCTTTCAAGGCGCAGAGCCGCATCTGGGGCTATGACCTGAAGAAAGGCGGGAAGGAAGACGAACTCACTTCTCTGAGAGTTGACTCAGTGAAAGATGAAACGCCTTCGACAACGGATGCTTCGCCGCTCGAGGCGCAGCGGCAATGGCAACAACAGGCGGAAGACAACGTTGTCGAGCGCCTGCAGGAGTCTGGATTGGTGGCTCCGGACGGCGAAGTCGACAAGGTTCTGCAAACCGTGGTCAACAACCTGATCGTAACGAACAATATTGACTTGCCGCGTCCGGTGCGGACTCGGGTCATGATTACCTCTCCGCTGGAGACGTTTAGCGTGGGCAATACCATCGTGGTCAGCCGTGGCTTGATTGACGTGCTTCCGGACGAAGCTTCACTGGCGATGGTGCTCTCGCATGAACTGGCGCACATTGTTCTCGGACACAACCTGGGCAGCAAGTTCGCCTTCAACGATCGCATGCTGTTCTCGGATGAATCGACATATAACAACTTCGGATTCCGGCACAATCCGGATGAAGAAACCGCAGCCGATGCGAAAGCCATGGATCTCTTGAAGAACTCGCCCTACGCTCAAAAGCTGGACGTGCCTTCGCTGTTCCTGAAAGAGCTTTCCGAACGCGCACCGTCGCTTAACGCTTTGTTGACGGCGCACCTGGGAAACAGCTTCACCAACGACAAGGGGCAACTGGTGCGGCTTTCGGCGCTAGCCACGTCGGGTCCGGCTCTCGATGCGAACAAACTGGATCAGATTGCCGCGCTTCCCATGGGTGGACGCGTGAAGCTGAATGCCTGGACTGACCGCGTGGAACTCACCAAGTCGGCGCCGGTCGCGATCACGTCCGCGCGTGACAAAATGCCGTTTGAAGTAACGCCGTTTTTCCCGCGATTGAGCCGCCTCACCAGCGACGCAAATACCGGGAACGCGACATCGGCATCCAACACCGCGCCGAGCAATTAGAGTCTTTTCGAACCGGACGGGCGAGGACGCCCGTCCTTCATTGGTCTTCGAACGAGTTGAGGGAAGCGCAGGCCGGGACCGGAAGCAATTCCGGATTTCCGGCCTTCGTCTTTTGTTGGCAAAGATTTTGGTTTTCTCTCACATCGGCTTCTCTGCGCACACTGCGATTTAAGTTTTCTTCAAGCCCAAGAAATCGAAATCTTACAACGCTCAGACCGCCAGAGCCACCGCAGAGGGCGCGGAGGCGAATCGTCTTTTATGAATGACACGTATGCTCTTTGAAGAGACAATTCAGGCGGGTTCGTTTTGGTCAGGAGAAAGGTTACTCGTCGAAGTCCGCGCAGAACTCGGGCGTGAGGCCGTGCGGAGAGAGCATCGGTGAACCGTCGTCTTCGAAACGGCCTAGCAGTTCATCGAGCAACTGCTGCGTGGACGAGGGAGCTTCTACGGCTGGGTTCGAATCGAAATCAACGAACTGTTGTGCCTGATCGAGGGTCACGGCTTGTTCGAGATCCTCTACGGGATTCATTTCTCACTCCACTTCCTGGAAACTTCATTTGCCACTCCTCGATTATGTTGGAAGGTGCTAACTTTCGATAGATTACTAACGGGCGTGATCCTCTTCTCGTGGCGACCTGAATCGGTGTCGAGCCTTTCTTTTCTGTAGCTTCATGTCCTTCGTGGTCGAAAGCCTTTCGATCATCGGAGGAAGACCTAAAAGGCGTTAACCACAAAGGACACAAAGGAATAGTGCGGAGAAACTTGCGTTAGTGTTGCGCTTTGCCCTTACCGGGCAGACCTGCTGGGTTCTCGTGGGTACGTTCTCTGAATCCGCCTTTCAATCCTGTGGCCAACGACACGCTCGACTCCCCAAACTTGTCGCGCAGGCGATCTGCGGCTGAGAGGGCTTGCCGCCAGCGTTGACGACGAGCGCCCTCGAGCAAGTCTTCCTGTTTCGATTCGCCCTGGAATGACGAAGTGTGTACTCCCAGCAAACGCACCTTGCTTCCTTTGCGCCAGTTCTTGCGAAATAGCGCGCGCGCCTGCTCGAAAATCTCGGTGTCGAGTTGCGTGGGAGCGGACAAGCTGTGTGCTCGCGTGATAGTGGTGAAGTCTTTATAGCGTAGCTTGAGTTGAATGGTGCGAGCGTGCAATCGGTTCTCGCGCAGACGGCGGCCTACCATTTCGGAGAGGCGCATCAGGGTGGATTCGATTTGCTCGGGATCCGCGGTGTCTTCGTTGTAGGTATGTTCGTGGCTGATGGACTTGGCATCGGTGTCGGCCCCGACCTCGGTGTCGAACCATCCCCCGGCGTCTTCTCCACGCGCTTTGCCGGCTAACGCCAGACCCCACTTGCCGAAGTGTTCTTCGAGAAACGCATCGTCGAAGCGGGCGAGATCGCCCACCTGCCGAATTCCTAAAACTTGCAGATTTTGTTCTGTAACTTTACCCACCCCTGGAATATCGCGCACGTCGAGCGGGGCGAGAAACTTTGCCTCCTGCCCGGGAATGACCCAGAGAATTCCATGCGGCTTGGCCTTGGCAGAGGAAACTTTCGCGATCAGGCGCGAGATACCAATTCCGATCGAACAATTTAATTGCGTGTCGGATTTGATTCTCTGATGAAGCGCATGAGCCGCGCATAAGGGTGGGCCATGCAGGCGAGCTGTCCCGGTCATGTCGAGATAAGCTTCGTCAATCGATGCCATCTCGACCAGCGGCGAAAACGACGTGAGCACACGATAGACTTTCTCGGAGCATTCGCGATAGCGCTCCGGATGGCCGTTCACGAAGATGGCATGCGGGCAGAGCTTGGCCGCGGTGCGTAACGGCATGGCCGAGTGCACACCGAATTTACGCGCTTCGTAGGAAGCAGCGGAAACAACGCCGCGCTCATCGCGCTGGCCTCCGACGACCACGGCTTTCCCCTTAAGCGCGGGATCGAACAGCTCTTCCACCGAGACGAAGAAGGCGTCCATGTCGACGTGAAAAATAGTTTTGCCGGGCGCGGACATAAAGGACGGAAGGACGTTCCTGGAGGAAATTGTATCAGCGAGTCAGCGGAAAATTCTGGTGAGGGGCAGGCGACCTCGCGGAGCCGCGGCTTACAAAGACAATGGAACCAGCGATGGCGACTCCATATCCGGCTGCGGCCTCTCAGGAACTTCAAGATCCGGCATTGGGCTGCCTGCGAAGAGATGGCGGCAAGGCTTAGCCATCCACCGGGTCCAGCGTCCGGACCAGGATACGCGTGCGCTGTCGGTGGCGATGCCGGTATCGGCATACATCATTCGGTAAATTCTGGAGATGAGTACAAAGGCCAACCGTCCCCGGCTGGACTTGATAAATTTGGAACGCTTCCAGATGGGACCCCAACCGTAGAAACTGTCCCATACGCCCTGGGTTCGGGAGCGGATTTCTTCGGCCGACATCACGGGATGATCCCAATACAGCTTGGGACGAAGCGCCTGCGGGATGAGCCAGCGCCGGGTCAAAGGAATTTCCGCGACGGTTGGCGGGTTATCGCCCAGCGTCTTTTCCCAACGATTGAAATCCACGGTGCCGGGATAAGGGCTTAACATTACGAACTGTGCGAAGGTGCATTCCGCACTGATGGCGGCAGCGGCCGTCGCCGCGAAGGTTTCCGGACGGTCGCTGGGCAGGCCAAAAATGAAAGATCCGAGCACGTGCACGCCGTGACGCCGGAAGGTACGAAGTTGTTCCGTGAGTTTCTCACCCGCCAGGTTGAAATCCTTGTAGACATCTTTCAATCCTTCCGGAGTAACCGATTCCACTCCCACCAGCGCGCCCTTGATGCGCGCGGCTTTCATGGCATCGAGAAATTCCGGGTCTTCCGCCGCTTCCATTGTGATCTGCGTAAAGAAGACCATGTCATCAGGAAGCTGGGCGAGACGAGACATCAGCTCGAACCGTTCCGCACGTATGGATTTCAGTTCATTGAGCCTTGCACAGTTTTTTTGTTGAACAGCCAGGCTCAGGTCAGTCAAGGTTACGGGATAGAAGTTGTCGTCGGCCAGCGCGATGAAACGAAAGCCCAGGCGCCGGAGTTGCACGATTTCCTCGATCACAACATCGGAAGCACGCTGGCGGGGCCGCTGGCCATCCGTGCGCCAGACTGAGCAGAAAGAACAATGCTTGGGGCAACCGCGAACCGTCTGCACCGAGGCCCACATATAGCGGTTGCGGGGAACCAGATCCCAGCGGGCGGAAACGAAATCTCTGGCTTCGATCTGCCCCCCGCCGTAGATGGGCTTGGGAACTCCCTCGCGGCAATCGGCAAGGGCCCGCCCCCACGCGATGTCGCCATCACCCTTGACCACCGCGTGCGCGCCGCCGACTTCGAGCGCTTCGTCGGGATAAAGAGTCGCGTGGATTCCGCCAAAGATTACAAATGCGCCCCGGCTGCGCGCCATCTTGCCAATCTCGTAACCGCGCAGCGCGTTCGCGGTATGAATTCCAATGCCGACCGCATCTCCCGCGTGAATCGAGTCGGGACGGACTTGCGATAGCGTTTCATCGACAAGAACGGGATCGCCGAAACTCCTCGGAGTGGCTGCTGCCAGCACATACTGCCAGCGCGGGGTGATGACCGCTGTCCCAAATGACACACTGCTCGGATTGATCAGGTGAACCTGCAGGCCGCGAGCCTCCTTTGGCACCGATTGCCTGGCGCAGTCGCGAATCTACGATCTCGCCTCTGCACGAGAAACAGGCTCCGCGCCGTTTCGTTCACTTTGAAGGGCGCGGGATTTCGATGTGGCAGGAGGTGGGAGCGGACGGTCCGTCTACTCTCTCGGCCTGAAAGAATCCCACAAGGTTAGAAAGCACCGCAAAGATAGGATATGAATAGCGGCAAGTAGAAGGTTAAATGGAGACCGGGCGGCTGTCAAGATTCGTGACAACTTTTAGTCATTCATAATGACAACCAACTTCCCATTTTTGAACCGGGGAAGCCTGGGAGGTGCAAGGGCAGCCTAGACCGCGGCCAGCACCGCACTCGGCGCAGACCGAGCCTGCCGCACCCGTTCGTAGACACGAACATATTCCTTGGCCGACGCGTTCCAGGAGAAGTCTTTGTTCATGCCGTTGCGCACGAGCGCTTGCCAGGAGGACTGATCGCGAAAAGCCTTCAGCGCTTCTTTGATAGTCAGCAACAGAGCCTCACCGCTGTAGTCAGTGAACTTGAAACCGGTTCCCTTGCCGGTGCGCGCGTCCCAGGGATCGATGGTGTCGTCGAGCCCGCCGGTAGCGCGAACAACGGGTACGGTTCCATACCTGAGGCTGTAGATCTGATTCAGCCCGCAAGGTTCGTACCTGGAAGGCATGAGGAACATGTCGCCGCCAGCTTCGATCTTGTGCGCAACCGCATTGTCGTAGGCGATCTTGACTGCAATCTTTTGCGGAAACTGTTTCTGCATGCGCGCGAACATCTCTTCATATTGCTTGTCGCCGTTGCCCAGGGCGACGATGATCATTTCCTCGCGGGCCAGCCGATCCATGATTTGCGCGATCAGATCAAAGCCTTTCTGAGCCGCGAAACGCGAGACGATCCCGATCACGGGCAGGCGCAGATCCGGATTGGCTACGCCAAATGCGGCCAGCAGATCCTGCTTACATTTGGCTTTACCAGACAAATCCTCGGGCGAGTATTTGGCCACAGTGAACTTGTCGGTTTGCGGACTCCACTCGTCGTAGTCCACGCCGTTGAGGATTCCGGTAACCGTCGAGGCCCGGTCGCGCAGCACACCTTCGAGTCCAAAGCCGAACTCCGCTGTCTGGATTTCGTGGCTGTACTTACGGCTCACCGTGGTAATGAAATCGGAATATACCAGGGCCCCTTTGAGGAAGTTCACCTGTCCAAAGAATTCCATCTTGTCGATTGCCAACAGGTCCCAGGGCAGGGTAAGAAGCGGCAAAGTATCGGGCGGGAACAACCCCTGATATCCCATATTATGAATAGTGAAGACGGTGCCCACGTCGCGGAAAGCGGGGTCTTCGGCATATTGCGTGCGCAGCAACACAGGAATCAGGGCCGATTGCCAGTCATGACAATGAAACACATTAGGGACGCCGAGGACCTTGGAAGCCTCGAGCACGGCCCGCGAGAACAGCGCAAAGCGCTCGGCATTGTCGGGATAGTCGCCGGCAGAGGTTCCATAAAGCGCCTCGCGATCGAAATACGGAGGATAGTCGATGAAATAAAAGCGCACGCCCGAGTGACTGCCTCCAGTAACCACGGAGCAGAACCGGTAGTGATCATCAAAGGGTACAGTAATGCTACGGACAACCGTCTGCTCATCGGAAAGCTTGGTCTGGCGATAGCGCGGCACATATACGCTGACCTGGTGTCCGGCAGCAACCAGGGCTCGCGGCAAAGCGCCAACCACGTCGGCCAATCCGCCGGTCTTGGAAAACGGCACGCATTCCGAAGCAGCAAAAGCGATATGCATGAAAACCAACCTCCGTATTATGGGCCCAGGCTTCGGCGCAAGTATCAGGCCGCAAGTTATCATAGAGGGGCGTCATCGCTCGACGCCGCTCCTGCGCACGAAGACTCGCGGGGTGAATGTCCAGTTTAGCCGTCCGAAAGAAAGAGGGTCAATGTGCCAAAGGTATCTGCCGCGCGTCCGACTCCCAGAACGCCCAAATTGGGCCAGCATTTTCTTGCCGACCCCTCAGCCGCGCTGCGCATCGCCGAGGCCTTTGGAGATCTCTCCGAAAGTACGGTGCTCGAAATCGGCGCTGGACGCGGCGCGCTGACTTCCCTGCTCGCCCGGCGAGCTCGACGACTCATCGCCATTGAACTCGACCGCGTTCTGGCGGCCCAGCTGCGCATGAAGTTTTCTCTGGCCCCAAATGTGGAAATCATCGAGGGGGACATCCTGGCCATTGATTTCGACACGCTCTTCGGCCCCAAGCCCGGCAGCACGCGTCCAGGAATGAATCACGAACCGGAACGAGTCTACGCGGTTGGCAATCTTCCCTATTTCATCACTTCGGACATCCTGCTGCGCCTGTTCGCCTACCGGAAATATTTTGAGACCATCGTGCTCATGGTGCAGCGCGAAGTTGCGGATCGCCTGGAAGCGCGTCCCGGGACCAGCGAATATGGCCTGCTCTCGGCTACGGCTCAGCTCTATGCCAACGTAGAGAAATTATTCACCTTGCCACCGAGCGCGTTCTCGCCACCGCCCAAGGTATACTCTGCGGTCGTCCGGCTTACCATTGAGTCCCGCATCGAAGGCTTGCACGTGCCCGAGGCGGACTTTATCGACTTTCTACGAAAGTCATTCGGCCAGAAGCGCAAGACGCTCTGGAACAATTTAAAGTCAGACTACCAACCCGTCGCACTGCGAGCGGCGCTGGAAAAATCGGGAGTCAAGCCGACCGTGCGAGCGGAAGCATTGTCGCTGGAGAAAAGCGCGGCGTTGTTTCGAGCATTGCAGGAAACTGCAGGTCCGTGATTGTTGACCGTGGCTGGTCTTAATTAAGATGCAACCGCATTCGCCAGTTCGCCATCCCGCGGTAGCTGGACGATTCTACCCACGCGACCAGAGCACCCTGCTCAAAGACGTCAGGTCCTACCTCTCCATTCAAACCGTAGCGCGGCCCGCCCTGGGATGCGTCGTCCCTCATGCCGGATACATATATTCAGGAGCGGTGGCAGGAGCGGTCTATGCCAACGTGAGTCTTCCCGAGCGCGTTATTATTCTCTGTCCCAATCACACCGGCAAAGGTCGTCCGCTCGCCGTTACGGGCAGTGGAAGCTGGGAGACACCTCTAGGGCCAGCCGCCATCGATTCTGCGCTGGCAGAGGCCCTGAAGAAAAGATTCCCGCTCCTGACCGAAGACGCCGATGCTCACCGCAGCGAGCATGCGATCGAAGTGGAATTGCCCTTCCTCCAAGCTTGTCGTCCCGATTTCACTTTTGTCCCGATCGCCCTGGGCACAGCGCAGTTCGAAACTTTAGAAAAGCTGGGAGAAGCGGTAGCCGAGGCGGTGCAGGCGCACAACCAGAGAATCCTGATCGTGGCGTCGAGCGACATGAATCATTACGAGAATGACACCGTTACCCGGACCAAAGACCACATGGCGATCGAGAGGATGCTGGCGCTCGATGCCCACGGGCTATTCGACGTAGTGATGAAGGAAGAAATCAGCATGTGCGGATTCGGCCCGGCGGTCGTGATGCTGACCGCAACCAAGCGCCTGGGCGCGACCTCCGCCGAACTGATCAAGTACGCGACCTCAGGAGACGTCTCCGGCGACCGCGACATGGTGGTGGGTTATGCGGGCATCGTAGTACGCTGATGGCTCGTGGTGCCGACGAAGTCCCGGGCAAATGTCTTATGGCATCTTCCACGGTAGCAAAGCGGCAACATTTCGAATCGATTTGGAAACTAGGCGGCCTGACGCCCTGGCAGCTTACGAAAAACGTGATTCGTGAGGCCGATGAAGATGACCTTCTTGGACGCACCTCCGGGCTGGCATTCAACTTCTTGCTGGCCTTATTTCCCCTGATGCTGTTCATGCTGGCTTTGTTTGGCCTGTTTGCCTCGCGCAGTTCCCAACTGGAGAGTGGGCTGTTAGCTTACTTCGGGGACTTGCTTCCACCAGCAGCCTTCCAACTTCTGCAAGCAACCACCAGCGAGCTTGCCATGAGCACGAGCGGCGGAAAGCTCACTCTTGGCATCGTGCTGGCTCTGTGGTTCGCTTCCGGAGGTCTGAGTTCAATGATTTCCACTCTGAATGCGGTCTACAAGGTCCGGGAGACCCGTTCCTGGTTTAAAGTTCGGGCAATCGCGCTGGGCCTCACTCTCGCCATCTCAATGCTTCTTCTGTCAGCTTTGGTCATGGTGCTTGTCGGTGGGCATCTTGTCGATTGGGTGGGGGCGAAGCTCTCCTTGCAATCCACGATGCTTGTCGTTTCGAAGGCGCTTCAGTGGCCGGCCTCCCTGCTCTTCGTGATTGTCTCGTTCTCTGCGATTTACTACTTCGGACCGGACCTGCCGGAACAGCATTGGCACTGGATCACTCCCGGCTCGGTATTCGGTGTGCTTCTATGGTTCGCCGCTTCGGCAGGGTTTCGCGGCTACCTGCATTTTTTCAATACTTACGCGGCAACCTATGGATCTGTTGCGGATGTAATGATTCTGTTGATTTGGCTTTACGTGACGGGATTGGCGTTTCTGATCGGAGGCGCAATCAACGCCGAAATCGAGCGCGCCGCCCAGGCAAGGCTGTCGAGAGACGAGTAGAATTCTCCGAACTTCACTGCGAACGTCAGGAGGATTGCCTTCATGTGCGCCCGCGTGTCCGGCACAAATCCCAGCCCGCGCACGAGCGCCTGGCTCGTCGCTGCCATGTTGGCGATGGTCGCGGTTCCGGCCGCGATCACTCTGCGCGCGGTGCGCTCACCGGGAACACTGCAAGTGCCGGGCTCCGACCCGACCCCGTACGGCTATACCTGGAGCCTGCTGCTCTTTATCGTTCCGATCGTCGTGATTGGCTTCTGGTTCGTGCCGGCCGAAAGCGTTGAAATTCCGCGACGAGCTTTTTGGCGGACGATCGGTGTTCTCGTTCCCCTCGGTTTCGGCTTGGATTTCTTCTTCGCGCAACGGTTCTTCGTTTTCCTCAACCGGGGCGCGACTTTGAGGATCGGAGCTCCAGCCTTGGGTGCGCCGGTTCCGGTCGAGGAGTACATTTTCTACTTCACTGGCTTCCTCTGTATTTTGCTGATTTATGTCTGGCTGGACGAATTCTGGCTGGTGGCCTACAACGTTCCCGACTACCCGGGCGAAGCCAAAAAGATCTCTCGCCTGCTCCGGTTCCATCCAACGTCCGCGATCGTTGGAGTGCTCCTGATCTTGATGGCCGTGGTCTACAAGAAAATGTTCTCACCGGTTCCCGACGGTTTCCCGGGTTACTTTACCGTGCTCGTGGTTGGCACTTTCGTTCCCGCGATGAGCTTCTTTCCGACTGCTCGGCCATTCATCAATTGGCGAGCCTTCAGCCTGACGCTTTTCATTGTCGTGCTGGTAAGTTTGCTGTGGGAGGCCACGCTGGCCGTGCCCTACAGATGGTGGGGTTTTCAGGATTCCCAAATGACGGGTCTGTTTATTGGAGCGTGGGCCCGCCTGCCGATCGAGGAGGTCGCGGTCTGGATCGCGGTTACGTATTCGACGGTGATTGTGTTCGAGGTTTTCAAGTTATGGCAGGCGTCGGGCAGGAAGGCGAAGCACGCGTTCCTGGGCAAGAAGTGAGAATGTTTCCCGGATGCGAATGCTGCCGAGCCTTGCTCGGCCACCCGGACGGCGTCCGGGTCTACGGGGTACCGTGAGGAATGTGCGGCTGTCTAGTCTTCGACGTTCGAATTGGCGGTGGTCAATTCCTCGGCTGGATCTTCATAATCTCCAGCCAGACTGAAATCGTTGTGTCCGAAGTCGTCATTTTCCCCGGGAACGCCGGATTGCTTCTCTAACTTTCGCTGCTGTTTTTTTTCTAATTTCTCGCGCTGTTTGTCCTGACGCGAACGCTCTTTCTGGCGTTTGTTAAAGCTTGAACGACTTCGACCAGCCATACCCACCTCCAGGGATGATTTTGCGGGTTGCGATCCATCCAAAGAATCGGCTCTTCCGGACCGTCACGAAGCTAGGACGTGACCGGTTCGGGATGGACGGCGGCTTTCACCTTCTTGGGCACGCCCGCGAGTTTCGTTTTAGCAGCCTCGGCAAGTAGCGCGTGAGTTCGTAACCGCCGTTGAATGTTCTGCTTCCGCTCACGATTCGCTCGGGACTTGTCTCCATTGATTAACGACATAGATATCTCCTGCCGCGCCTCGGCTTTTGAGTCTTCTCAATCGCGAAGGCGCAGGGCTGGTTGCGAGTAATCTTCGTGGTTAAGGGCTGGCTTTAGTATACGCGATTTATCGCGACGCCGAGAACATTACGTAGGGTCGCGTGTGGCAGCGCTAACTGCGGGTTCGACTAATCGTCTATAACGTGGACGGAGGACGCAAACATGCGCGTTTTGCTTTTGCTCTGCCTGGCTTTCCTGTTCCCTGCGCAGTATGACTCGAAGACTACACCTTCCCCGGGCGCTGAACACACTTCATCCACGCAGACGCCAACCTACACGCAGGACGGCCGCCTCTTGTTTCCGGCAAACTACCGCGAATGGGTCTATCTGACCTCCGGCATCGACATGAGCTACAGCCCAAACGCCATGGGGATGGATCACTCCATGTTCGACAACGTTTTCGTCAATCCAGACGCGTATAAGGCATTCCTTCAAACCGGAACCTGGCCCGACAAGACCCTGCTGGTGCTCGAGGTTCGCGTGGCGGGAAGCAATGCCTCAATCAACAAGAGCGGCCACTACCAGACTTCGGACACGATGGGCCGTGAAGTCCACGTTAAAGATGAATCGCGCTTTCCTGGCAAGTGGGCTTTCTTCGGATTTGAGACCGACAGCCCATCCAAGCAGGTGCCTAAGGAGGCGTCCTGCTACTCTTGCCATGAGCAGCACGCCGCCGTGGACACGACGTTCGTGCAGTTTTATCCCACTCTCATCGACTTGGCCAAAAAGAAAGGAACGTTGAGCGCGAACTACCTGAAGGACGAAGCCGGGAACGCGAAGAAATGAACGCCGAAGAATGGCGCTCGCCCGCTGGGCCGCGGCGGGGACGCCCGGCCTCCATCGTTTCTTCTTACCAAACCCGGAAGACAGTTAATCCCGCACCATGGTTTTGACCCTTGTGGCAGCCGAAGGTTTTAGCAACCTCCGGCATGTTGGAGACGACATTGTTGACCCGGTATTGTCCAGCGGATGTGGATTACCAAATCGATCGGCCATAACAATACATCGCTTAACGGGAATGTTCAGGTCAAAATCGAAAGGGCAGCCGAAAGCTGCCCCTTTTACGTTTCAACTATTGCCGCAGGCTGATCGTCTTAGCGATGCCCACCGCCGCCGCCCGAATGGCCCCCGCCCGCGCTCCCATGTGCGGCTGAAGCGCCGGAGAAACCGCCAGTGTGCCCCGCCGCCATCGCGGGACCCGGTCCATAAAATCCGCCGCCATTCCACCAACTGACCCCTACGGGCGCAGAGTGAACTTTTGCCGTAGCAAATCCCTGTTGCTGAACCGTGCCCGACAGCTGGTTCAGGTTCTTAACACCACCGCGCGGGATTCCGAGTCCCGCCGAGTTCTTGGCGATTTCCATCCGGTTGAACGATCGCCCAAGTTGGATAGGCACCGGACCCCGGTTCACGACCACCGTTCCGTGGCTTAGATTTGACGGGGGCTGCGGTGGAAGGAAGTTCGCCGGGGGATGAACGATCCTGGGCGTGCTCCATCCCGTCCAGCTGCCTCCGGGCAGCCATCCCCATCCATTCGTAGGCAAATAAACCCACGAACCGTAGTGGTACGGCGTCCAACCCCATGGGTAGCCGGAAACCCAGCCATAACCGAAGCCGGGAGTGAACGCCCAGGCACCGTTCATGAACGGATCCCAACCCGCGCCAGCAAAGTAAGGTTGCCAAACGTTACCGTAGCCCGGCACGTTGGAAAAGCTGCCGTAGTAATTCAGATCGTTAGTGCCGTACGCGTAAGGCGAATAGCTGCTGTAGGAGTTGCTGGCGTACTGCTGGTGGTATTGATTTTGCTCCTTATCCCATTGGTCAAAGGGATCCGGTTCGACACTCTTGGCCAGTTC
>DATHPO010000309.1:0-6046 GCA_035483835.1 Terriglobales bacterium | reverse complement strand
CATCATGGATCGCAATGGTGGCGGCCCGCGTTTTGGGGATTGAATACAGCATGACTCTGCATGGGTCGGATCTGCTGCTGCACACCGCGTATCTCGATACAAAACTGAAACACTGCAAGTTTTGCGTGACCATATCGGAATTCAACCGGCGCTATATTCTCGAGCACTATCCCGAGGTTCCACCGGGCAAAATTATCGTCAGATGCATGGGAGTCGATCCCGGCAACACCGATATTCACCCTCCCCGGGTTCCTCGCTGCGGCCGACTGGTCATGCTCGCGGTCGGACGCTTGCACTCAGTCAAAGACCATGCCTTCCTGGTGCGAGCCTGTCGCCTCCTGAAGAACCACGACATTCATTTTGAATGCGCGATTGCAGGCGACGGTCCGGAGCGGGCGTCTCTGGTGATGCTGATCGGTGATTTGGATCTTCAAGGAGAAGTCCACGTCCTCGGCCACTTGTCACGCCAGCAGCTTGACGCCCGCTACGCCGCAGCCGATCTCGTTGTCCTTACCAGCCGCAGCGAGGGCATTCCGCTGGTGCTGATGGAAGCGATGGCTCGCGGCAAGCCCGTGCTTGCCCCCGCGATCACTGGTATCCCGGAACTGGTCTTGGACGGCCAGAATGGTTTCCTCTATCACCCCGGTTCGTTGGAAGATTTTGCGGCGCGAGTAGAACTGGTCCAACACCGCAAATCCGCGCTGGGCCCTCTCGCGCGAGCAGCCCGCCAGCACGTGCTGCAGCACTTCAACCGCGAAAAGAACCTCGCAGCTTTCTGTGATCTCCTTCTTGCAAACATCTCCTCTATCCCCATCTCCCAACCCGTGGAGCACAATTTTTATGAGAATCCTGTTCTGCAATAAATACAATTTTCCTTTTAGTGGCACCGAAGTTTACATGTTCGAGCTCATGGATCTGCTGCGAACTCAAGGGCATGAAGTCGCACTTTTCTCGATGGCGGATCCTCGCGGCCAGCCCACACCCTACGACCATTACTTCTTGCCAAACATTGATTTCAAAAGCCATGCCCATGGACTGTTGACGCGTGTGAAATACGCGGCGCATGCCATCTATTCCACTGACGCTCGCTGGCGATTGCGTCAGGTGATCGCTGATTTTCATCCCGACGTTGCGCACGTGCGCAACATCTATCACCACTTGTCCCCGTCGATTCTCTGGGAACTCAAGGCGCAGAGCGTGCCGGTGCTCTATCATCTGAACGATTTCAAGCTGCTTTGCCCCACCTACAACATGGTAGCCAAAGGACATGCGTGCGAGCGCTGTAGTGGCGGACGGTTCAGGCACGTTCTCACCGAGGGCTGTTACGCCGGGCCGCCGGGTTCCGCGTTGTTCCTGATGGCCGAAGCCTATTTCCATCGCTGGTTGGGAACTTACCGCAGGTGCGTCGATCACTTCCTGACCCCCAGCCGTTTTGCCAAAGACAAACTCGTGCAAAACGGCTTCAACCCGCAAAAAATAACTGTACTTCCCCATTTCCAGAAATTACCGGCGCACACTCCGCCAAATGCCGCGCCAAACGCACCTATCCTCTACTTCGGCCGCCTTTCGCCGGAAAAAGGAGTCGCCGACCTCCTGTGGGCGATGAAGCACCTTCCTCAGGTGCAACTCCAGATTGCCGGCGATGGGCCGCAGAAATCCGAACTGGAGGCTCTGGCGCGGGAACTGGGTCTGGCCAACGTGAAATTTGCTGGCCACGTGGGCGGCAAAGTCTTGGACTACATGATTGGTTCGTCCCGCTTCACGGTCTTGCCCTCCCGAGCCTACGAAACTCTGGGCAAAACAATCCTCGAATCCTACGCATTGGGACGTCCAGTAATCGCCTCGGACCTCGGTTCCCGACGCGAGCTTATCGACCAGGGCGAGACCGGCCTCCTGTATCCGCCAGGCAACGTGGAACAGCTGGGCAAAGCCATTTCCTTTCTTGCCGAACGACCAGAGTTGGCGATCCAAATGGGCGCGGCAGGGAGGCGATTCGTCGAAGCTCAACACGCGCCCGACGCTCACTATCGCGCCTTGATGCGCCTCTATACCCAGATGAGGCCATGGCCACGAAAAGCCCGGAAAATCACAGCCCTCCCCGTCACCATCCCTCCCCTGCGCGTAGCATTCATCGGCGGACGCGGCATCGTCTCAAAATACAGCGGGATCGAAACCTACTACGAGGAAGTTGGCAAACGGCTGGTGGAGATGGGTCACGACGTCACTGTCTATTGCCGGAGCTACTTTACTCCGGCGCAGCCGAAGTACGAGGGAATGCGGCTGGTTCGGCTGCCCACATTCCGCTCCAAGCACTTCGAGACATTCGTGCACACCTGGCTGAGTACAGTCCACGTAATGTTCAGTGGCTGCGACATCGTGCACTACCATGCTCAAGGTCCGGCCTTGTTTTCGTTTTTCCCGCGAATCGTCGGAAAGAAGACTATCGTGACGGTTCAGGGACAAGATTGGCAGCGAAAAAAGTGGGGACGCTTTGCCTCGCTCACTCTCCGCCTCGGAGAACTCGCCTCCGCACGGCTGCCGAATCGCACCATGGTCGTTTCCCAAACTCTGCAGCGGCACTACCAGACCACCTATGGCATTCAGACTACATACGTGCCCAACGGGTCCGTGATCCGCAGACGATCGCCTCCGTCGCGAATTCCAGAGTGGGGACTTGAACGGGACAACTACATTTTGTTTCTAGGGAGGTTTTCTCCCGAGAAAAATTGCCATTTGTTGATCGAGGCCTACGAAAAACTCCACACCTACGCAAAACTCGTGCTTGCAGGCGGATCGAGTCACACGAATGCCTATGTCGATGAATTGCGTAAGCATCAAAGCGAGCAAATTCTTTTCCTCGACTGGGTCCATGGCCCTGCGCTCGATGAATTGCTGACCAACGCCGCGCTTTTCGTCCTGCCGTCCGATCTCGAAGGTCTTTCATTAGCGCTCCTGGATGCCATGGGAGCTGCCGTCTGTGTGCTTACCAGCAATATCCCCGAAAACCGCGAAGTGATCGCAGGTACTGGCTTCACCTTCCAACCGGGAGACGCAACCGACCTGGCCCGTATGTTACAGATGCTTCTGTCTGATCCCGAGAGCCGAGCCGTGGCGGGACGCAATGCACAAGCTCGTGTGCGCGAGCGCTATCTATGGCCCCAAATCGCAGCCGAGATTGGACACTCGTATGTGGAACTGACCGACCGAGCCACGGTTCCTGCGGCATATCCGGCGGCCGAGGCACAAGCAACGTCGGAACAAGTCGGCTAGCGCGCTCCAGAAATTGCGCCTCAGCGGCGACCGCTAAGTCCAGCCCCTGCCCGGAAACAGGAACTGCCCGCCTCCTGAATCGGGCATCGCCGCCCGTTTTTCAAAATTCTTGTCAAGCCCCCTAAAGCAGCCGAATCCTCCCAACCTGTTGTTTCCAAAGTAAATATATTCTTGCAAATTTGGCGGGTTTACCCTATGCGATCAGCTATGATAGAAGAACGTCAAGAAAATTCCGCTGTTTGGTCCCGATCATTGATCTGTGTCTCCCAGAGTAAGCTTTAGAAGATAACTCCTTTAGAAAAGATATTTTAGCGGGTATCCCCACCTGGATGAAAGATTTCAGAGGGGTATCTCTCGTCGGCGCTACCTGTTTTCATAGACTTACGGAGCAAGCCAGGCTTTTTGCCGCTGGTATGGCCTCGCGGTAAGTCCTTTAAAAATGATAATTTGCGCGGGTATCTCTTTTATTAACCCAATCAATTCATAGATTTACGCGGAAAACGCATTTTCCAGGGTATATACCCCTGTCCGCTGCTTCGCAGGATCGCGTGAGCGGGCCGACTTGAAGTCCACATAACCTTAATAAACCAGGAGGATCGCTATGCCACAACTTCCATTTCAAGGAACTGCCCGAGCACTTTCTGCCGCCGGGCTCGCCACCGTTAGCCAGAAGTTGGGTGTGCACGCCCCCGAAATTTGGACCGTGCTCGCGGTCGAAACCTCGGGCTGCGGATTCCTGCCCGACCTTCGGCCGCGAATTCTCTACGAGCGCCATATCTTCCACCGGCTGACCCACGGCAAATACGACGACGGCGATATCAGCGACCCAACCCCGGGGGGATACGGCCCATCGGGATCGCACCAATATGATCGGCTGGCGCTCGCCATTGCGAACGACCGGACGGCCGCATTGCAGAGCTGTTCTTGGGGGATCGCCCAGATCCTGGGAGAGAACTATTCCATGCAAGGATTTGCGGACACAGAACAAATGGTCGCGGCCATGTCGGCGTCCGAAGATCAACAACTGGCCGCCATGAGCAACTTCCTGGTGAGTTCGCGTCTAAACGTTCCGCTCCAGGCGCACGATTGGGCCTCGTTCGCCCGCGGCTACAATGGTTCCAATTACGCCATCAATCGCTACGACATTCGCTTGAATGCCGAATTCCAAAAGTATTCAGCCGGCGGCGTCCCCGATCTGACCGTACGCGCCGCCCAACTCTATCTCACGTATCTTGGTTTTCACCCGGGCCCGATTGATGGCGCCGCCGGAACGCTCACCCTGTCAGCGCTCACCGACTTTCAGACGCAACACGGACTGGGGAAGACAAGTACAATCGATTCGCACCTGGTGGAACAATTGTTTATCGAAGTGCCAGTTTCGAGATCGCACACCCGAGCGGCTTCGGCGTTGTGATCCATGTGAATTGAGAATCTGATGGGCCAACCCGAAGCATTCTCACAGTAGAACTGAAGAGCATCATGGTAGACGACGTCCGGAAACGCTGTCTTTAAATAATGCCCGACTCAAACCGAGTTTTTCTTTCTGCTGAATGGCGAGACCTCGTAATGTTGAACTACGAGGTTGAACCAAGCCTCTTGAGTCGATACGTTCCGCACGGTACGGTACTGGATTCATTCCAGGGACGAACATACCTCAGCCTTGTCGGCTTTCGCTTCTGCCATACGAAGCTGCTTGGTTGTTTCCCGGTTCCGTTTCACTCCAATTTTGATGAGGTGAACCTACGATTCTACGTTCGCCGCAAAGAAGGTTGTGATGATCGAAGAGGAGTTGTTTTTATTGCCGAGATAGTTCCTATGCGCGCAATTGCAGCAACCGCTCGCATTGTATACGGGGAGAACTATTCGTGTTTTCCGATGAGGCACCGCATTGAAACAGAAGGTGGGAGTAGCACAGCCCAGTATCAATGGCAGCTTGGCGAGCAGTGGTGCGGGCTCTCTGCTGAGACTGTGGGTCTGCCGGCGTATCCTCAAGAGAGGAGTTTGGAGCAGTTCATCACCGAACACTACTGGGGTTACGCGACTCGACGAAGCGGCGGGTGCTTCGAATATCACGTTTCGCATGCCCCATGGCAAGTATGGCCGACCGCCGACGCTGGATTTGAAGGAGACGCCAGCCCTCTTTATGGGGTTGAGCTCGCCAACATTCTGCAGCGACGCCCTGATTGCGCGTTCGTGGCCGATGGCTCGCCCGTCATAGTCTTCAGGGGCAATAGAGTACGATGAAAACTCAGACCATGAATCGGAATCTGTTCTGCCTCGCGCGGACTGGATACTTTACGATGGCGGATGCGGGTTCTGTTTTCGTTGGGTTCATTTCTGGAAGGAGGTAGTTGCGCGGCGGGGCTTCGCGCTTAAGGACTTGCAGTCCGCTTCTGCCGACGGCAGCTTGCAAGTCTCCCCGGAGAATCTGCTGGACGACATACTAATATTGACCCGCGCCGGAAAATTAGAGTCAGGTGCCAACGCATACCTCTATATGGCACGGCAAATCTGGTGGGCATGGCCGTTCTATGCAATCTTCAGTTTGCCTGTTTTCAATTGGATACTTTGGCGGGGATATCGTTGGTTTAATCGAAACCGATACCGAATCTCGCGCCACTGTCGACTACCACGGCAAGCCGTCGCCGGGTGCATTCCGAAGAACGACACTTGAACGGCCTGCGGCAAACGGTAATGACCAAAGCTGGTGTTGCGACAACTGCCCCCGAATGACTATTCATGAGATAGCGGGCAGCAACTAGGCCGGCCAAATGAT
>DATHPO010000308.1:0-9150 GCA_035483835.1 Terriglobales bacterium | reverse complement strand
GCTTCTTGGCTATCGCCCGGAGGAACTGATCGGCAAGCCCTACGATGAAGTAACAGCACCGAACACGAACGACATCCCGACCGTGTTTCGCTTATTTACCGAGATGGGCTATATGCACGGTCTCTGGCTGTTGGCAAGTCGTCATGGCACCCGCGTTCTGGTGCGATATGAATCGTGGATTCGTCCTGATTCCTACATCGAAGGCCACATGGAGTTGGTAGGCGCCCGATACTGAAGACAAGCTGCGCGGACTACGCAGCCTGATCCATCGTGAAATGAAACCTCTCTTGCTGGGTTTCGACAAAAGATTGACGAACCGCTCGTAGAGCTCCGGTCCGGCGTAGCGAGCTACTATTCTCAGGACGGATTGGGCTCGGTTACATCACTACCACTGAAGTAGAGGCACTTGACAGAGCCGGGCTTCGGCGGTGTAAATGGTGGGCGCTCTTGGGAAACCTATGGCCGCCGACGAACTCCTGAACGTCCTGTTCTACGTGCCTACAAAGAAGGATCTGCTGGCGAATGGTCTGATGTTTCTCTGCGCCGCGGTACTGGCCGCGGTCTTTCACTACTTTCCGGTCGACCCGGCCACCCTCGGAGCACTGGTGCGCGATCCCGCGAGCTCGCTTCACCAGAATCTTTTGGCCCTGGCGATCGGAGGGATCGTGAACTACGCCATCATTTTCTTCGCCATCGACAAATTTTTTCTTAATTCTAAGGAGTCTGCTTCGGCAGCGCTCGGTACGACCGTTTTGATTTGCCTGCTCTATGCTGTGGTCTGGGGAGGGAGCCACCTGCATGACCGTCCCTGGACCATGGTTCTCGCGTGGCTTCACGCCCGGGACGTGCGGCCTTTTGTGGTGGCGCTCAGAGCGGGGAGCATTCTGGCCTGTCTTTCTTCGGTCCCTTTAAAGGCCTGGACCTTTTTGGGGAATCAGGAATTCTTGGATTTCTCGGCGCTGCGCAAAGCGGCGCCGGAGTGGAAGAACCTCGTGAAGAAAATCGAAGACATTCCCCACACGGGCGTGCCCTTGACGGCGGCAGAAGGCGACCGCATGAACGCTTTGCTTGCGGCGATGCTCGCGGCACTTGCGGGCGTCGGAAGAAGGCAACCGGTCGCGCGAAGGGATTCGCCCCAACTCGAAGGAGCTCTGCGGAACTTTCAGGCTTGGTTTGCGCACGAAGCCGTGCCCAGCGCAGCCAACATCAACGGCTTGGGTGCCGGCATCCGGGAAGATGTTCGCACCATCCGGCAGCTGTCGTGAGGAGTGGAAGGATCATGTCGCCCGCGATTGCGAAAGAAGTGCAGTTCCTGCTGTTCACCGACTGGGACCACCCTCCCCGGAAATCCGCCAAACGCCCGGTCGAAAATTGGCCGCCGTTTCTGGCCGCCAATCCCCGGGACGTGCCGCGCATCAAGGACCTAAAGCAAGCCATCAATGGGCGCATCGATGGGCGGCTCAACGGCTCGATCGATTCGGTCGATCGCATCTACTTCCGGCACACGAATGTGGGGATCGACCTGGTGGGCAACGGCGACGGCTCCTGGGACAAAGTGCAGGGAGCGATCGTCGATCCCGACACGACCGCCCGCAGCCAAAACGCGGCCAAACTCTCGCGCGTCGCGACGAACCTCGCGCGGCAAGCCCCCGAATACCTGCGCCTCAGAAGCAAAGTGCTCATCTGTTTGCTTCCCAGTGCGGGCGGCGCCTCCGCTCCGACGTTTCCGGCCGCCCCGGTGCTCGCAGTCAAATCCACCGCGAATTCTCAGGACCTCATGAGCGAAGTGCTGACCTGGCTCACGGCGCTCAACGTACATATCGACGATGACCGCATGAACGCGACCAAAGAGGTTCGCGACGCAGTCGAAGAGTTCTTGGAAAAGAAGCTCCTCTAACCCATGGCCAAACGCATCGTCTTCGGAGCAGACTCCCGGCAAGCGATCCTGCGCGGCGTCGATATCCTCGCCGACGCCGTCAAAATTACGCTCGGCCCCAAAGGCCGCAACGTGGTCATTCAGAAAAAGTTCGGCGCGCCGATCATCACCAAGGACGGCGTGACCGTGGCGAAGGAAATCGAGCTGCAGGACCCGCTCGAGAACATGGGCGCGCAGATGGTGCGTGAAGTCGCTTCCAAGACCTCCGACGTGGCAGGCGACGGCACCACCACCGCCACGGTCCTGGCACAGGCATTTTTCCGGGAAGGCGTGAAAACCATTGCGGCCGGGGCAAATCCCCTGGCTGTTAAGCGCGGAATCGAAAAGGCCGTCGTGGTGGTCGTCGGCCGGCTGAAGGAACTCTCTCGGAAGGTGACGCCTGCTGACGCAGCCCAAGCCGTCGAGACCGCCGCGAAAGCCCTCGGCGGGCCGGCCTTGCTGCGCAATACCTATGCAGCAGAGGGTCTTTCGGCCCAGGGGACCACGCGGTTGCGGGAAAGCTATCGCTCGACCGACCCCAGCTCCGGATTTACCGAGCGCTTCAGCGAAGCAACTCGGCGAGCCGGACTGAGCGAGGAAGAGCAAGACCGGCTGGTGAAGGAAGCCATCCAGACGCGCAAGAAGCTACTGGAAAAAAGCCTGGAACTCTATCGCGATCCCATCGCGGAAGTTGCGACCATCAGCGCCAACAACGACCAGCAGATCGGCGGCATCATTGCCGAAGCGATGAAGAAGGTCGGCAAGGACGGCGTCATCACCGTTGAGGAATCGAAAACAATGGAGACGACGCTCGAAGTGGTCGAAGGCATGCAGTTCGACCGCGGCTACCTCTCCCCCTACTTCGTCACCGACCCCGAGCGCATGGAAGTCGTGCTCGAGGACGCCCACATCCTGATCCACGAAAAGAAGATCAGCTCGATGAAGGATCTGCTGCCCCTGCTCGAGCAGATCGCCAAGATGGGCAAGCCCCTGCTGATCATTGCCGAAGACGTCGAGGGCGAAGCGCTCGCGACTCTGGTCGTGAATAAGCTCCGCGGCACTCTGCAGTGCGCTGCGGTAAAGGCCCCGGGCTTCGGTGATCGCCGAAAGGCTATGCTCGAGGACATCGCCACTCTCACCGGCGGCAAGGCCGTCACGGAAGACCTGGGCATCAAGCTTGAGAACGTGAAGGTCGAGGATCTCGGCCGCGCCAAGAAGGTCACCATCGACAAGGACGCTACCACGATCGTCGAAGGCGCCGGCAAGACCTCCCAGATCGAGGGCCGCGTGAAGCAGATTCGCGCGCAGGTCGAGGACACCACCTCGGACTACGACCGAGAAAAACTCCAAGAGCGCTTGGCCAAGCTCACGGGCGGCGTTGCCGTGATCAAAGTTGGCGGAGCCACCGAAACCGAAGTGAAAGACAGAAAAGCTCGCGTCGAGGACGCCATGCACGCCACGCGCGCGGCCGTCGAAGAAGGCATCGTTCCGGGCGGCGGGGTAGCCCTGGTTCGCTCGATCGCCGCTCTCGACCAACTCGGCCTTTCGGGCGACGAAGCGATCGGCGTCGCGATCGTCAAGCGGGGCCTCGAAGAACCTTTGCGGCAAATCGCACAGAATGCCGGCTATGAGGGAGCTGTCGTAGTGAATCAGGTGCGCAATTCGACCGAACCCGGCCTTGGGTTTGACGCATTAAGCGGCCAGTTCCGCAACCTCTATGACGCAGGAGTCGTGGACCCGGTCAAAGTTACGCGCCTTGCGCTACAGAATGCGGCGTCGGTGGCGGGTCTATTGCTCACGACCGAAGCGATGGTCTCGGAGATCAAAGAAAAGCAACCCGCCAGCACCGATGTCGCCCAGGAAGAGTATTAAGAAGGATCGCTAAACGCGGTGGCGAGCGCGCAGAGGTATGGCACCATCGGATAAGTACGATTCTCATTAATAAACTTTGCAGAGGACGAGATGGTTATTGCCGACAGGTTTTAAGGCATTGCGGGAACAGAAAAATATGTCGCAAGGTGAGATCGAGAGTCGCACGGGAACGGAAAAGCAGTCCCAGCTGGTTCCGCGCCGTACGTTATTCGACTACGTCAACCAGGCAGAGCGCAACCTAGATGAGAACAAGTATTGCAGCAAAGCCGTGCTGCGTGATGAGGCAAGCGTAGAGGAATTTTTTGTATCCCGACTTCTAAAAGACTTGGGATATGAAGATTCCGAAATCAAACCAAAAACCTCGCTCCAAGAGATTGCTGTTTCTCGCGGCAGAAAAAAAGAGAACTTCCGACCTGACTATGCGCTAGTTACTCGCGATAAACCGAGATGGGTTGTTGATGCGAAATCAACACAGGAAAGCGTTGACGACTGGTCCTACCAAACCGCCGGGTACGCCCACGGGCTTAACCAGCAATTCAGCGGCGATAACCCTTGTCCGTATCATGCCGTTACCAACGGTTTTGCATTCAAAGTCTATCGTTGGGACGAAGCGGAATCAGTCCTGTCCCTTGAGTTTGAGAACTTTGTCGATGACGATCCAAAGTTCTTAGCCCTGCGGTCGCTGTTGGGGGCGACGGTAGCGAGAAGGGGTTGGAGGCAAAGCACTTCCCCGCCTTCCGTCAAGCTAACAAAGCCGTCCATGGAGGAGGTCAAGAGACTATTTAAGAGTTGTCATGATTTGATCTGGAAAGCCGAAAAGATGAATCCCCAACCAGCCTTTGTGGAGTTCACGAAGATCATGTTTGTGAAACTTCTAGAGGACCGAAAATTGCATGACGACGCAACCTTGGGGCCATTGATCGCTGCTGACAAGCCAATCCCAAGAGATCGGCTCGTTTTCTCATCCTGGTGGATCGAGGCCCGCGAGAGTGACGGTGTGGAAAATCCCGTGGATAGGATTCTTTTTAAGAAGGTTGCAGAAATACTTCATGACGCGGTTGTACGCGGAAAGAAAAAGCCCATATTCAGCCCGGATGAACGGATTGGGTTGCAAACGGGAACGATCAAACAGGTCGTTAGAAGGCTTGAATCCTACAACATGTTTAGCGTTGACGAGGACTTGAACGGACGACTGTTTGAAACATTCTTGAGTGCAACAATGCGTGGTAAAGCGCTAGGCCAGTATTTCACGCCGCGAAGCATCGTGAAGCTAATGACTCATTTGGGCGCGCCAGTGGCGGCCCGAGGTCGAATTGAGCGTGTGATTGACGCTTGTTGTGGTACCGGCGGCTTCTTGATCGAGGTTCTGACTGAAATGCGTAATCAAGTGAGAAGCAATCAGTCGCTTACTCCTAAAGAAGCTCTAGTTTTACAAGAAAAAATCGCCAATCAATCTATTTTTGGGATGGACGCCGGAAGTGATCCGCCTTTGGCAAAGATTGCGCGCATCAATATGTACCTTCACGGCGACGGGGGTAGCAGGATTTATGCGGCGGACGGGCTAGATAAATTGGTTCGAACAGGCGTTGGGGACGATCCGCAGGCCAAGCTAGAGCTCGAAGAAATAGGGGAACTGCTGCGCGGCAGTCCGACGGAGAAGGCTATGCCGTTTGACCTTGCGCTTACAAACCCGCCGTTCTCAATGGGATATTCCAATGATTTGCCGAACGAGCGGGAGATTCTACAACAGTACGCATTGACAACGTTCGGATCGCAGGACACCAGCAAGCGGCGGGCTTCTCTGCGGTCGAGCATAATGTTCATTGAGCGATACGCGGGCCTGTTAGGCGATAGCGGAAGACTAGTGACTGTCATTGATGATGCGATTCTGAATTCCCGCAAGAATGCTTACGCACGGGATTTCATACGGGACCGTTTCATCATCCGCGCAATCGTAAGTATTCCGAGCGACGCTTTTCAGCGTGTGGGCGCACGAGTAAAGACCTCCGTTCTCTACTTGGTCAAGCGCGCCGAACGAGAGATCGGACAGCCGGATGTTTTTATGTACGAGTGCCAATATGTCGGCCTCGACGATGTACCCATGAAGACGCGTACAAGCAAGGCAGCAAAAGCTCGCCAGAATGCTGAACGGGAGAGCGACGAGGTAATCCGGGCCTTCAAGCTATTCCTAGCAGGCAAGAAGGGACCGTGGCTCGTGAGTGGCGACCTTCTAGCGGATCGGTTGGATGTTAAGTCATGTCTGCCGAGAACCAACGACGTATCAGATACATGGCGCGCCAACGGCCTTGCCGTCGTTCCATTCTCCACTATCTTTGATCCGGTCACCGATGGGGCGCTTAATCCTGGTGACTCTCCTGAATTGTCTTTTAATCTGCTGCGCGTCCGCTATGACGGTATCGCAGAAGAAGGGGAAGCAGCGCTAGGCAGTGAATTAACCTATCACGAGGTGTGGCGGGCTCAAGCAAATGACCTTGTGGCTAGCAATATCGCGCTGGCGCTAGGCTCGCTATGCGTTATGCCGCCCGACCTGGTGCATTGCTTGGCGTCTTCCGAGTTCACGATCATGCGACTGAAGGACAAGCGGTTCGATCCGTGGTTCATGTGGGGTTTCCTGCGCAGCTCCGAGGTGCGCGCACGTTTACTGTCTCAATCAACTGGGCTCGCCAGGCATCGGGTTGGCTGGGAAATTCTGAAGGACATTCCTGTTCCGTTTGTTGATGAGGAAACACAAAAGCGTCTCGGCAAGCGATTGAAAGAATCTGTTGAGTCAGTCCGACTCGCGGAAAAGACTAGAGTGGCAACGGTCAACGAGATGAGTGGACTGTTAGACCTAGATAACGAATGGGCGGTCCATCGCCTTCGGGCGGCCAAGCCCCCGAAATAGTCTCGGGGCCGACGCATCGTCAAATTCCGCGACCGTCCGCCGCGCACGTGGCATCGTCCTTGATGGGATTCATGCCCAGAAAGATTATGTGGAATTGGAAGGAGCTTTTATCGGTCTGGAGTTGGAACGTCATGATCCAAGCCTCCCAGGAGCTGATTGATTTCTTCTGAAGCCAGTTGGTCTGGCTGTGTTCCCGAAGCGAGTTCAACGATCTGTACTCCGAGCATTGACGAGAGGGCTGTCCCAGCCGCAACGGTGGCAGCCTTCCCCGCTTCATCAGCGTCGAGCATAAGGGTGACTTGATCGAAGTGCGTTCCGATCAATTCGGCTTGGCGGTCGGATAGCTTCGAGCCCATCAGAGCGGCCACGTTGCGATGGCCGGCCTGATGGATTTTGAAAGTGTCGAAAAAGCCTTCTACCAGGATGAGCGTGTACGCGCGCGATTGGATGGCTCGGTGAAGATTGAACAGCACGTGAGATTTGCGGAAGCCTGCGGGAAGGCGGTATTTAGGCTCCGTCTCATCGATTGTACGACCTGAGTAGGCCACCAGTTCGCCGTGTTCGTTGTGGATAGGAATCACAACCCGCCCCCGAAGGAACCCGTTGCCGTCGTAATAGCCAACACCGAAATAGCGAGCAGTCTGCACACTTAGTCCACGCGATAGGACATAAGAGTGTCGGTGGTCGATGTTGCGCAGAGTGAAAGATAGAGGCCGATTTTCTGACCTGTAGGGTATCGGCTGCTTGTCCCCGGGTGTGGCGACAGGGAGGAGATTTTCTATGAGCGAACGATCGAGGCGCAGAGCGGCTTCCCGGATCGAGCAGCGCTCCATTTCAGCGACGAAGTCGAAGACGTTCCCGCCGACGCGGCCTGAACGAGCCGCGATGCACGAAGCGGACTGACAGGACCAGGCGTTCCGAGTGAAACTGACGGAGAAGCTGTCATTGCTTCTGGCGGAAGAGTGCGTAGGAAGAGGGCATTTCCCACGGAACTCGTCCACACCAACTCGCCGAAGACGAACGTCATAGTGCGAAAGAACTGTCTCCATGGAGACCTTCGCCTTCACGCTTTTGAAGTCAACCCATTCCGCTGGCATTATTCCCTCCTTTCCTTCGTTGGCTCGATCTGAACGAGTCCGCTTTGAAGCTGCCGGGGAATAGGACCCGCCGGAGTCGGAACTTCCGTAGCCTGTGCCAGGAGCTTTTCGAAAGCGTTCACCCCATCCTCGACGGCGTTTGCCTCCGCTTCGGTTAAGGGCATGTCTTGCTGAAGGCGAAGGAGATTTTTCTTGCCCTCAAGGAACAGTGCTGCGGCGCTATTCTTCGGGCGGTAGAACCCACAACGAGCACAGGCCATACGGTGTGGACACTGATCGAAGAAGTCGTATGTGCAATAGCCGCAGTGCCCGCTACCGTGTCGGCCCGGGCGATCCGCTGAATCGCGAAACAAAGACCGCCCCGTAGTCGAAGAGGTCCGCGTCGGGGTCATATCCGTTGATCTCCAGGATTTCAGAAACATAGCGGCGACCGGGTCTTCTCTCGATGTGCACGACGACGCCAAGCGAGTCGGCAATATTGGTCTTGATGGCTCTGTAAGGTAGGTCCACGCCACTCTGCAAGACACAGCTGGTGAAACGAGCAAGGCCCTGTCTTGCCGAGTTCGCATGGATCGTTGACAGCGTGCCGGAGTGGCCCGTGTTCAGCAGTTGCAGCAGATCGAAGGCTTCCCCGCCTCGGATTTCGCCCAGAATAATTCGGTCCGGACGATGGCGGAGGGCTGCCTTCAAGAGATCGCGGATGGCGACAGCCGGGAGACCGTTCTGTTCCCGGCGTGCTTCCAATCGGACGAGGTTTTGTTGTATCAGGTGAATCTCTGCAGTGTCCTCGATGACCAGGGTGCGTTCTTCGGGCGGAATGAATTTTCCGAGGATGGACAGAAGCGTCGATTTTCCAGTTCCTGTGCCGCCACTGATGAGGATATTTTTTCGAGTAAGAACATAGTCTTCGAGGCGATTCGCGATGGCGCGGTCGAGAGTCCCTGCCGCGATCAGGTCTTCCATTTGAAAATGGCGAGTGTTGAACTTACGGATCGTGAGGGTCACACCTCCCAGACTGCAGGGCGGGATGACCGCGGCGACACGGCTCCCGTCGGGGAGGCGCGAGTCGAGAATGGGTTTCGATTCCGAGATGTCGTCTCCGAGACGACGGGCGATGTTCTTGACTGCAACCATCAGAGCCCTGTCGCCGAGTGAAACATTCGGTACACGCTCGAGAAATCCGTTTCTTTCGATGAACACATGTTCGGAACCGTTGACCATCACTTCGCTGATCGAGCCGTCAAGAATCAAGTGTTCGATGGGTTTCAGAAACGGCAGGATCATTTCGAATCCGTTCATCACAGGGCTCCTCGGGCGAGCTGCTCGAAATACGACTGGTTCGGATCGTTGTAATAGGGCTT
>DATHPO010000307.1:0-10073 GCA_035483835.1 Terriglobales bacterium | reverse complement strand
CAGCTGCCCCAGGTGCTCGTGCGCATCCGCGACCAGAATGTAAACCACGTCCCCCGCATTCGCCTGCGGACCCAGCTTCGGCAGCAGCTTGGCAAAATCCGCGTTGCTCATGCCGTTGATCGTCTTCTGCGCGAACTCCCAAGACTTGTTCAATTCCTCGACGATCCTGGCTTTATCAGTCGTGGATTTTTCAAACGTCTTCCCGTCGAATCCGGTCGGTGGCGTCGCTCCCATGAGCGCCAGAATCCCGTAGCGCTCGCCCGCGATGTGCAGAAACACTTCTGCGAAAGACCGCGAGTCCGCTGACGGACGCCATGTGAATTTGTCCGCCGGAAGCGCATTCGCAAGATCCACAAACTTCTTCTGCACCGCCTGCAGATCAAACAAAGACTGTCCCTTCATGTCATAACTGGGAGCAGTGTGGTCAGCAGACGCAGCATCCGAATTCTGCGCCGACGCCTCGATCGCCCAAACCCCGGCACTCATCAAGAAGAACAAGACTGCCAGCAACACTTTGTTCATGGTTTCATCCTCCTCAGAGAAGTCGCTGGTCCGCTTAGACGAGCATTCCAAGAAAACGGCCCTCCCCAGCGCACAAGTTTTATTGGGTTTCGACAGTTTCCCAACCGCGGTCGCGCGAGGTATCATGGTGCGCTCGCTGTAGCCCCGGGAAATCTCCACTGGCGTACAGTTCCACTTTCAACGGCGCCATTCAATCGGAGGCACCCTATGGAAGTAAAGAAAGTCTCTCCCTCCGCAACAACAGCTCTCATCGTCGTTGCATTCGTCCTGATAACTCTGACCAACGCATCGGCCGGAACCGAAAAAGTGCTGGCCAACTTTCCTGGCGCACACGGCGGACTACAGCCGTGGGCCGGCCTGGTCTCGGATGCCGCAGGTAATTTTTATGGAGTTACCTACTACGGCGGACCAAACGGGAAAGGCGAGGTCTTTCGTGTGCACTACAGCTCCGCGACCGGGTGGTCTGAATGCACCGCATACGGGTTCAAAGGCGGGAAGGACGGAGCCGCGCCCTATGGCGGGCTCATCTTCGATGCCGCCGGCAATCTCTATGGCACTACTTCCGCCGGCGGTTTTTACGGCGAAGGCACCGTCTTCAAGCTAACCCATACCAGTGGCTGCAACTGGACCAGCACCGTGCTACATCAATTCGGCAACGTCGAGGACGGCAATTATCCGGCAGCCGCATTGATTTTCGACAAATCCGGCAGCTTGTACGGAACCACCCAGGCCGGCGGTACTCACGGATTTGGAACCGTCTTCAAGCTGCAACTCGCATCAGGCAAGTGGACCGAGCATGTGCTGCACAATTTTACCGGCACAGACGGAAGCTCCCCTTGGGCCAGCGTGACTTTCGACCGCGCCGGAAATCTCTACGGCACGACGGCTACAGGGGGCAAGTACAACTACGGGGTTGTGTTCCAGTTGTCGCCTGCTTCCGGAGGAAAATGGATCGAGCACGTGATTCACACCTTCACCGGCGGAGCCGACGGATCTGAACCGCAAGCCGGCGTCGTTTTCGACGCCGCTGGGAATCTCTACAGCGCCTCCGTGTATGGCGGTACGCTCACCGCCGGCAACATATTCGAACTCACGAAGCAGCCAAACCAAAGCTGGAAGGAAACGGTTTTGTACAACTTCACCGGTGGTGCAGACGGAGCCTCCCCGTGGGACACGCCCATTTTGGACTCCGCCGGCCATCTCTACGGCACCGCCTATGAAGGCGGCATCTCCTTTGGAACCGTCTTCGAGCTCACGCACACATCTCATGGCTGGAAGGAAACTGTTCTTTACACCTTCCACGGCGGAAGCACCGGCCGCTGCCCCGTAGGCGGCCTGATCCGCGATTCCGCCGGCAACCTGTACGGCACAGCGCTGAGAGGCGGCGTCGACAACCGAGGTCTGGTCTTCGAAATCACAGGCGCCGCCGCAAGCCAGTAGCTAACTACTCAAGAGTTTCGGCGCTTGGGAAAAGGAAGCGGGTGTCGGGAGCCGCAGAGAGCAGCCAGTTGGTGAGCCTTGAAGACAACCACTCGAAAAGTCCGCGTGTTGGAGGGCGGCCCATCCTTCTCGCATGAAACACTAAATCACATACAGATGGAGGTGCCCCATTCTTCCGCGTTCTGTGGAGGCGAGAACGCACAACGCGCGAAAGTTCAATGCTAAGTAAACCCGATCCTATCGTGGAAAAACGCGAGATTAGTGCGCAGCCGTCCAGACCTGATAAACCACGACTGCCATCATGAACAGAAGGTAGATTCGAAGCCCCCAGAGCACGGCCAATTCGGGACCTTTAAGGATTCGCCGCGGGATAAAATGTTTCTTCGCCCCAACCAACTGATCGTGTTCGAGCGACGATAAAACCAGGTCTTGATCGGCGCTGGAGAAATTTTGCACTTCTTTTTTCACCATGGTTTTCCTACTTTCCACCCAAAGCGGAAAAAATATTAGGCGCAATCACACTGATCCCAAACAGAACGCCCGCAGCGGTCAGGAGAAATACCACACCGCCCGCCAGCGCATTTGCCCACACCGGACTCACCAGGTCGCCCATAATTTCCTTGTCATTTACAAGCATGAACAGGAACACCAGCGCAGGAGGCATGGCGAGAACCGCGACCACGTTGACGATCAGGACGACGTACACCAGCGGCAGCCCCGGGATGAGCACGATCGCCCCCGCTGCCACTGCGCACAAAGTCAGGACCGAGTAAAACGACTTGCCTTGTCCCATGGGAAGGTTAAGGCTGTGTGGTTTGTGTGTGACCTCTCCGAAGGCGTAGGCCGAGGAAGTTGAAATGGTGATCGATGCGACAATCCCGGCCTCAACCATGCCAAGGGCGAACAGCGAGGCCCCAAACCGTCCGATGATCGGCTGGAGAGCCTGCGCAAACTCGGCTGCTTGAAAATTATCGGCGCTCATCTGATGAGCGAACAACGGCGCGGTCGCGAGGATCGTGGCGACTGCGGCAGCCGTTGCCAGCGCGGCTCCCAACACAGTATCGATGCGCCCAAAGCGAATGTCTTTTATCGTGAGCCCCTTGTCGACGGTCGCACTCTGCTGAAAGAAAAGCATCCAGGGAGTAACCGTCGCACCGATGTCGGCCAGCACGATCAGCAGCGTGTCCTTGTTAAAGCCGGGAAGCGGTTGCCAGGTAATGAATGCATGGCCCACCGTATGCCAATGCGGATGCGTCATGAGCGCAACCGGAATGAACACAAGGTTGAACACGGCGGCCGCGAGTGTGATCCGCTCCCAGGTCCAGTAGCGATGACTGACCAACGCCCCATACAGGATGACCAGCGCAATGAGCACTGCCATCCACGGAGGCACGCCAAAGAAACCCAGCCCCGCTCGGATGGCAATGAACTCGGTGATGAGAGTGAGAAAGTTTCCGATGGCCAGGTCGATCATCGAAAACCATCCCCAGAACGGCCCGAAGCGGTCGAAGATCATTTCGGCATGGCCGCGATGAGTTGCCGCGCCGAGACGCACCGTCATCTCCTGCACAACGATGGCCATGCAGAACGTGAGGGCAACGAAAGGAATGAAGAATCCGATGCCAAACTTCGCACCGGTTGCGGCGTAGGAGAGCATGCTGGGCCCGTCGTTCTCACCCAGCATGACCAAAACGCCCGGCCCGACCAGCAACCACAGCAGACGCGCCCCGGAAAAAAAGCCGTGCGTGGCACGCGCTTTGGAAACGCGGACACGATCATGCGCCCGATCGACATCTTCGTGGGTAATGACGACGACTTCGTCTTCGCCGGCAATGCGCGTTGTCTGAGGGGGTTGTGAACCTACGCTCATGGTCGAATCGGTTAGCGTAAGTATACAGCAAGAAGTAAACTATGGTTAATTCAGTAGGGAAATGGTTGTGATCAGGAGAAGTGGCCAGAAACGCGCCGCGATTTACCCGGCTCGGCCGTGACCCAGACTCTCTCCGCCGCCGAGCGTCCGAGCGCGACGGTTCCGGCGTCGGTGGAGAGAGTTAACGTTTGGTCATAATTGCGCCCGGCAACGTGCACGCGTGCTCCGGGACGGACTCCGCGACCCTCCAGGAATTCCAGCAAGTGCCGGTCGCGCTCGTAGATGCCGCTGACGACGTAATTCTTTCCCGCGTCGGCGTGGGCGAGAAGAACGAGGCCCCGTCGTCGTCGGCTGCCGGGACTTTCGAGTTCGCTCAGATTGCCGTGAGGGCAGGCCCCGCCGCGGCCCAGTTTGGCCAGCAGTCGGGCTTCGAAGTCGGGTGAGACGGCATGTTCCAGACGCTCCGCTTCGTCGTGAACGCGATACCACTCCATTCCGAAGATCTCCGAGAGCATGCGCTCGATGAGGTGATGGCGCAACGTGAGCTTGCGTGCGATCTTGCGTCCAGCAGAAGTCAGCCCGACATGGCCGTCGCCTTGAACTCGCACCAGTCCATCTTTTTTTAGTCTCCGCAGTGCCATGGTGACAGCGGGCGGCGACACCGACAACCAGTGCGCCAGCGTAGCCGAGATCACGGTTTCGCCTTCGCTTTCGGCCTCGAGGATTGCCTTGAGGTAATCCTCCTTGGAGACGGTGATCATGTGGGGAGATTATACGACTTAAGCATGGTTAACTGGTGGGCTGGAATAGAAGCTCCAATTTCCTGGTTTGACATCATCTGCTCGGCCCCCTAACCTTGTTTATCCCGAACTATGAAAGTTCTCGTTATCGGCGGTGGTGGACGCGAGCATGCGCTGGTTTGGAAACTGCGCCAGTCGCCTCGCGTCTCGCAGCTCTATTGCGCGCCAGGCAATGCTGGCATTGCTGCCGAGGCCGAGTGTCTGCCCGCTGATGTAAAGAGTGTCGAGTCATTGCTCGGGCTAGGGGCGCGGATCAAGCCAGACCTGACGATCGTCGGTCCGGAGTTGCCGCTGCAATTGGGCGTGGTGGACGAATTCACCCGGCGCGGATATCGCATCTTCGGTCCTACGAAGGCAGCGGCAAAACTTGAATCCAGCAAGAGTTTTGCAAAGGAATTCATGCAGCGCTATCACATCCCGACGGCGCACTATGCCATCTGCGACAGCCCTGAGGATGTTAGCGATGCCTTGCCCCACTTCCACATGCCGGTGGTGGTAAAGGCGGACGGATTGGCTGCGGGCAAGGGCGTCGTGATCTGCAAGAGCAAAGAAGAGGCTTCTACTGTGGCGGCGGAGATGCTCAGCGGGAAGATGTTGGGCGAGGCAGGATCCCGCGTCGTGATCGAGGAGTGCTTGAAAGGCGAAGAGCTTTCTTTTCTGGTGCTGAGCGACGGCGAACGCGTAGCCGCGCTGGCCGCCGCGCAGGATCACAAGCGAGTGGGCGAGGGTGATACGGGTGCGAACACCGGCGGCATGGGCGCCTATTCCACTGAGGCGATGGTAGACGCGCAAATGCAGAACTGGCTGTTGCAGCACATTGCGCGTCCGGTGGTGGCGGGAATGAAGGCGGAGGGCGCGGACTACAAGGGCGTCCTCTACTGCGGACTGATGATGACGGCGCGTGGACCGATGGTGCTCGAGTTCAACTGCCGTTTTGGCGATCCTGAGACCCAGCCTGTTCTCATGCGCCTGGAGAGTGATTTGGTAGAGGCGCTCGAAGCTTCGATTGATGGCCGGGTCAGCGAGGGCGACTTCCGCTGGTCGGCGGATGCTTCGGTTTGTGTGGTGATGGCTTCGGGAGGGTATCCGGGCACGTTCGAAATGGGCAAGAAAATCAGCGGGATTGACGATGCGGAGAAAGTTGCTGGCGTGAAAGTTTTTCATGCAGGCACGACGAAGCACGATGATGCTTACTTTACCGCGGGTGGGCGAGTGCTAGGCATTACAGCCCGCGCCGCCAGTCTTGAGACAGCGGTCGAGCGGGCTTACGAAGCGGCGGCGAAGATCAGCTTCGGTGGCGCGTACTATCGCAAAGACATTGCGGCACGGGCCTTGAAGAAGTAGTTTGTCTTTGTGGGCGGAGCGAAGAATAAAATCCCTGCACTCCTGGCAAAGTATGCAGATCGTTCGCGTTGCTCGGGATGACACCTCTAAATTTGAGAGAGACTTATGAGCAAACCACTGGTTTCGATTGTGATGGGGAGCGATTCCGACTTTGACATTATGCGCGAGGCGGCTAAGGCGCTCGAGGATTTCGGGATTGCGTATGAGATCGATGTAACCTCGGCGCACCGCTCTCCCGAGCGCACGGCGGACTTTGCGCGTAAAGCCGCCGGCCGCGGGATTCGGGTGATTATTGCGGGTGCAGGCGGGGCGGCGCATCTGGCCGGAGTGATTGCCGCGCATACGACTCTGCCGGTGATTGGCGTTCCCATTCCGTCCACGCCGCTGAACGGGATGGATTCTCTGCTCGCGACGGTACAAATGCCTGCAGGCATTCCGGTCGCGACCGTGGCCATCGGGAAAGCCGGGGCTACCAACGCGGGAATTCTGGCAGCGCAAATCCTGGGGCTTTCGAATGAATCCCTGGCCAGGAAACTGGATAGCCTTAAAGAAACGCTGGCCAACAGTGTGGAGGAGAAGTCAAGAAAGTTGAAAATCACGCTCGGTACTTAGCTTGGGGTCTCGCGGCATGGCTCGGTGAAATCCGAGAATAGGCGCGGGAAGCAAAATGCAGAGATCCTTCGCTCAGACGTCGTAATTTCTTGAACTCGTGACAGTTTGAGTTCGGTGAACTGGGGTGCGCGTGATGCGGCCGATCTTTCTGGTTGTTTTCCTGCTGTTTACCATGACTATGGAGTTTTCCGGTCAAGACCGTTCTTACGGGCGGTCCGTCGTGATGACGGAGCGCGGCATTGTCGCCACCAGCCATTACCTGGCTTCGCAGGCCGGGGCGCAAATCCTGGCCAAAGGTGGAACCGCGATAGACGCGGCCATCGCTGCGAATGCGGTGCTGGGCGTCACCGAACCCATGAACAACGGGATCGGCGGTGACTTGTTTCTCATTTACTGGGACGCGAAGACCGGCAAACTCTATGGCCTGAACTCGAGCGGCTGGGCGCCGCGTGGACTTTCAGTGGAGTTTCTGGCAAAACAGGGAATCACGTCGATGCCTGGGGACGGGATCCACACGGTCACGGTCCCCGGCGCTGTAGAGGGATGGAGCCAGGCGCACCGGCGCTTCGGGCATTTGCCGTGGAAGGAACTCTTTCCTCCGGCGATCTACTACGCTGACCACGGTTACGCCGTGCCCGAAATCATCCACGACTACTGGGTCGAGGAGGAACCCAAGCTGCAAAAGACCAGCGAGGCGCGGAAGGTTTTTCTGCAAGACGGCAAAGCTCCCGCGATTGGTTCCAAGTTTTCCAATCCTGATTTGGCTAAGGCGCTGCGCTTGATTGCCGAGCAGGGGCGCGACGCGTTTTATAAGGGCGAAATCGCTCAGGCTATCGTAAGTAGCTCGGCCTCGTTTAGCGGAACCATGCAGTTGGACGATCTGGCCGATTTTTCCGCAGAGTGGGTTGAGCCTATCTCCATCGACTATCGCGGCTGGAAGATTTACGAACTTCCTCCCAACGGGCAAGGCATGGCTGCGCTCGAGATGCTGAACATCATGAGCACGTTTCAGCCTGAGGCCGGCGGACCACAAGGCACGGCGGAGCTGCACAAGAAGATTGAGGCCATGAAGCTGGCCTATGCCGATCTTTATCGTTACAACGCCGACCCCAGGTTCGTCAAAGTTCCGGTGCAAGGCCTATTGTCCAAGGCATACGCTGCGCAGCGCGCGGCGCTCATCAATCCGAACAAAGCGAATTGCAATCCTGGGCCGGGAAGTCCGGCTACGAGCGACACGGTTTATCTTGCGGCCGTGGACAAAGACGGCAATATCGCGTCGTTGATCCAAAGCAATTACTCTGGCTTCGGTTCCGGCATCGTGGTGAGTGGAATGGGCTTCGTGTTGCAGAACCGGGGAGCATTGTACGTGCTCGATCCTGGCCATCCCAACGTGCTGCAGCCGCGCAAGCGCCCGTTTCACACCATCATTCCGGCGTTTATGGAGCAGGGCGACGTGCACATTGGATTTGGCATCATGGGTGGTCCGAACCAGCCTGTAGCGCACGCGCAGTTTGTTTCCAATCTTGTGGATTACGGGATGAACATCCAGGCCGCCCTCGAAGCCCCGCGATTCACCGTGGCAGGCAACCGGATAAGTTGTGACATTCTGATCGAATCGCGAGTGAAGCCCGAGGTCTTGCAGGCGTTGCGTGACAAAGGCCACAACCTGATTGTGCACGGCGCCTACACTACGGCCATGGGACGCGGACAGGCGGTGATGCACAATTCGAAGAGCGGCCTGAATTTGGGTGCGTCCGACCCACGTGCCGATGGCGTGGCCGAACCCGAACCGCCGGAAATTGGTCCGTGAAAGAATTTAAGCCAATGGAATTTGGCTGCCCTGATGCCGAATTCCATGAATGCCGTTCCAGCTCCCGTGCTGTCAATATGGATGAAAGCCTCCATTGATGTCCCACGCCGGAGGGGTAGAATACTTCTGCTCGACAGGGGTGACTATGACGAAGCCAATGCAAAATCGGGGCTGGATTTTTGGAATACGGCTGCGCGCGGCTGCTGGGCTTGGCTTGACGATCCTGCTCATAGGTGCGGCCGTTGGTACTCCGTTGGCGGAAGCGCAGGCTTTCAGTGTGCTCCACAAGTTTCGGGGTGCAGACGGGGAAAACCCAATCGGAGGTCTGGTCGGGGACGGCAAGGGCCACCTGTACGGCACGACGTTTAATGGTGGAGCCCTAAGCTACGGAGCGGTGTTCACAATCAACACAACCGGCAAAGAAAACGTATTCCACAGTTTCAACCGGACGGACGGACAGTTCCCCTACGCCGAACTAGTCCGGGACGCCAAGGGAAACTTCTATGGCACGACTTATGGCGGGGGCGCGCACACCTACGGAGTGGTGTTCAAGCTCAACAAGTTTGCCAAGGAAACTGTTTTGCACGCCTTCACTGGAGGAGCGGATGGGAAGTGGCCCCAGGCACGGCTGATCGTCGACGCGAAGGGAAACCTTTACGGCACGACAGTGAACGGCGGTGCATTCGGCAGCGGAGTGGTATTCAAGGTGGATGGGACTGGCAAGGAGACGGTCCTGCATAGTTTCTCGGGGAAAACAGACGGGAGTTCACCCTTGGCCGGAGTGACAATGGACGACAAGGGCAACCTGTACGGCACCACTTACACCGGTGGCGGCATTGGTTGCTACCCCTACGGCTGCGGAGTGGTGTTCGAGATCGATCATACGGGCAAAGAAACGGTGCTCCACGCCTTCACGGGCGGAAAGGACGGAGCCGCGCCCTTGGCGGGTCTGATCAGAGATGTCAAGGGCAACCTGTATGGCACGACGGCGGGAGGCGGGGATCTCAATTGTGCGCCTCCTGGTGGATGCGGAACGGTGTTCAGGATGGACAAGACCGGCAAAGAGACGGTGCTGTACAACTTCACAGGAAAGGACGGAGCGGGTCCCTGGGCACCTGTGATCATGGACGCCGCGGGTGACCTCTATGGCACAACTTGGGGTGGCGGACCCGCTGGCCTGCAATACGGCTCCGGGGTGGTATTCAAGGTCGATAAGACCGGCAAGGAGACGGTACTGCACAGCTTCAGTGGGAAAGACGGAAAGAATCCCTACGCGGGGCTGGTGCGCGATGCTGCGGGCAACCTCTATGGAACCACAGAATACGGCGGCAAGCTGTGCAACTTCGGTTGCGGAGTGGTGTTCAAGATAACTCCTTGAATGACGATGGCGGCATTTTTCTGAATTCAAAATTGAAAATTCACGACGGCGATCCGAAACAACTACAGCTTGAGCCCTTTCAAATACTCGCGCAGCGGCCCGCCCAGATCCGGGCGCTTTAGGGCGAACTCGATTGTGGCTTTGAGGAAGCCTAGCTTGTCGCCGGCGTCGTGGCGCTTCCCTTCGAAAACGTAGCCGTACATCTTTTCTCTCTTGAGCAGGGCGCGCATGCCGTCGGTGAGTTGCAGTTCGCCGCCGACGCCGGCCTTGGTTTCCGCCAGAGTTTCAAAAACGGTT
>DATHPO010000306.1:0-26475 GCA_035483835.1 Terriglobales bacterium | reverse complement strand
TCGGATTGAAAGTTGTGCAAGTGCCCGACGCGCCAGCAACCTTTCCGTTGTCGTTGATCTCGTAGGCGACGCCGTCTGGATCGCCCCCGACCGTAGGTAGTTTGTGAATCGCTCCTTTTTCCCAAACGGCAGGCTCAAAGTGGAGAACTTGCGGAGAAGAGCAGCCTGGGTCCGGTGTCGAGTTCTCCGCAAATCCGGCCACTTCTCCCCGATTGCTGATCGCATTAGCTGCGCCGTTGTTACCACCGAGTGTCGGGAGCTGAATCATTTCCCCGTCCTGCCACAGGAAAGGGAGGCAAGTGAGGTGGGTACCGAATCCGCAGAAATCTTCGCCGTTGGGATCCGGCGTAGAGGTTTCAGCTTCACCGGCGGACTGGAATTTGTCGTTGTCGCCAAACGCGATGCTGTTCGGTCCCCCGAGCCCGGGCGCGCCAATGTCGACCTTCAGTTTTTCCAGCCATAGGGTTGCGTGCTGATTGCCATCCGCGAGGTTCGACGAGCCACTCACCAGGCCATATCTGTTAATGGAGAATGGCTGGCTGAAGGTTCCGCCCTCGAGCGTGCCGAGGTCGGTGATGGTATAGTGTTGAAGTTTCTGTGCTTTATGTTGATGGTTTTCCTGCGCCACAAGCCCAACCGGCATTGCCAGCAGAGTGAATAAACTGATTCCTGCGATGTGCGTCATCCTTCTGGATTTCATGGTTTTCTCCTTTTCGTTCGCCCTCGGAAAATGCGTCTGGGCGTTTTCTGCTTCACTTGAATAGGCGCAAACCGCAGGATGGAACTATCATGCGGGGATTGCTTTTCTTGAAGAGAGTGCATTATCGGGCTAAGCTGCCGAGGTGGGCCCTATGCGGAAGCCGACAAGAGCCGAGCACAATGAGGCCGGATCTTCAGCGTCTGAAGAGGTGAGCGAGCTACTGCAAGCCTGGACCGCCGGGGACCGTAGCGTGCTCGACCGGCTGACCCCGATCGTCTATGACGAACTCCACCGTCTGGCGCGCCGCTATATGAAAGGTGAGCGTTCCGGCCACAGCCTGCAGACTACCGCTCTGGTCAATGAAGCTTATATGCGGCTGGTGGACTACAAAGGCATGCAATGGCAAAATCGCGCTCATTTTTTCGCGGTCTCTGCTCAGGTCATGAGGCGCATTCTGGTGGATCACGCCCGGCGCCGCAATTTGAAGCGCGGAGGCGGGGTGCAACACGTCTCGCTGGAAGATACGGCCATCGTGGGCGGCGACCGAAGTGCGGATTTGATTGCACTCGACGACGCCATGAATGAATTGGCAAAACTCGATGCACGGAAAGTGCAAGTTGTCGAAATGCGCTTCTTTGGCGGCCTGAGTGTGGAAGAAACGGCTGAGGTGCTCAAAGTTTCGGCGATTACCGTGATGCGGGACTGGAGCACCGCCAAAGCCTGGCTCTACCGCGAGCTCTCGCGCGAGACCAGCGATGGATAGCAAACGGTGGAAACAAGTCGACGAGCTCTTGCAGTCTGTGCTCGAGCATCCGCTCGAGCAGCGCGAAACATTCCTGCGGCAAGCGTGCGCCGGCGACGAAACGCTCGAAGAGGAAGTTCGCTCTCTGCTGGCCGCGCAGCAAAAAGCCGGAGGCTTTCTCGAAAATCCAGCCCTGGAGGTGGCCGCACGAGTGCTCGCGGTGAGCGAAAACAAAAATACAGGGGAGACTGCCCACTCCTTCATAGGCGAGATTGTGTCGCACTACCAAGTCCTGGAAAAACTTGGAAGCGGCGGCATGGGTGTGGTTTACAAGGCCAAGGACGTCCAGCTTGGTCGCTTTGTCGCTCTGAAGTTCTTGCCGGAAACGTTGGTTAGAAACGCGCAGACGCTGGAACGCTTTCGGCGCGAGGCGCGGGCCGCGTCCGCGCTCAACCATCCCAACATTTGCACCGTCCACGAAATCGGCGAACACCATATCGGCGAACACAAGGGCCATCCCTTCATCGTCATGGAGTTTCTGGACGGCATGGACTTGAAGCGCCGCATGGCAGGTCGTCCTTTAGACGAGGAGACACTGCTTGCGCTTTCCATCGAGATCGCCGACGCGCTGGACGCCGCGCATACCGCTGGCATTGTGCACCGCGACATCAAGCCTGCAAACATTTTCGTCACCGCTCGCGGTCACGCCAAGGTTCTCGACTTCGGACTGGCCAAGATCCTCAAGTCCGAGAGCACCGGCGGCGACGGCTCGACCTTGGAAGAGTCCTTCACCGATCGCGGCACTGCGATGGGCACCGTAACCTATATGTCGCCGGAACAGGTTCGCGCCCAGGAACTCGATGGGCGCAGCGACCTGTTCTCCTTTGGCGCTGTTCTCTACGAGATGTCCACCGGGACCTTGCCATTCCGCGGAGAAAGCACGGGAGTAATTTTCGAAGCCATCCTGAATCGTGCCCCGGTACCTCCAATCCGTCTCAACCCCAACTTGTCACTTGAGATGGAACGAGTCATCGTTAAGAGTTTGGAGAAAGACCGAAACCTGCGATATCAGCATGCGTCCGATCTTCGCACCGATTTGCGGCGACTCAAGCGCGACACGGATTCGGGGCAGTTAACCAGAGGAACAGCCGCAACCCCGATCGCAAATCGATGGATGTTAGTGATTCTTACCGCCGTGATTGTTCTGGTCTTGTCCGCTGTCGGATACTTTTCTTTCCACGCGGTTTTCCGCACGTATTTCCGCACGACAGCCAAGCTCACCGATAAAGACACGATCATCCTCGCCGACTTCACCAATACGACCGGCGATCCCGTCTTCGACGGTACGCTGCGTCAAGGGATGGCCGTGCAGTTGGAGCAGTCGCCCTTCCTGAGCTTGGTCTCAGAGGAGCGCATCCAGCAGACACTCAGATTGATGGGCCAGTCAGCCGATGTGCGGCTTACTCCAGCGATCGCACATGAAATTTGCGAGCGAACCGCAAGCGCCGCCGTCCTCGATGGCTCGATTGCAAACCTCGGCAGCCAGTACGTATTGGGGCTACGCGCAAAGAACTGTCGCACAGGGGACATCCTCGATGAAGAGCAGGTGGAAGTGGCAAGGAAAGAAGACGTGCTGAATGCTCTGACTGAAATTGCGAATAAGTTCAGAAGGCGAGTCGGAGAATCCCTGGTGGCAGTCGAAAGACACGACACTCCGCTCGCCGAGGCTACAACTCCGTCCCTGGAAGCTTTAAAAGCTTATAGCATGGGCTGGAAAGTTGTCGCCTCCGCGGGTGGGGATGCCGCTGTTCCTTTTTTCAAACATGCTGTTGAGATCGACCCCCGATTTGCGGCTGCATACGCCTCGCTTGGGCTCATGTACGGTTCCAGCGGCGAAACCGAACTCGGTACGGAGAACACCAGAAAAGCTTACGAGCTGCGCGACCGTGCCAGCGACAACGAGAAGTTCTTTATCACCGCTTATTACGATGGACGGGCGACAGGAAACCAGGAAAAAGCACGGCAAACCTGTGAAGCGTGGGCACAAGCTTATCCTCGTGAGTGGACGCCCCACTCATTCTTAGCGGGCTTCATTTATCCGGTGCTCGGCGAATATGAAAAGGGTGCTGAAGAGGCCCAAAAGGCGGTCGAACTCGCTCCAGACTTTGGCATTGGCTATGCCCTTCTTGGTTTCGACTCTCTGAGCCTCGACCGTCTGGGAGAAGCCGAAGACGCGGTTCGCAGAGCTTCCGAACGAAAAGTCGAAATCCCGCTGTTAGCCCTCCTGCGATACGATATCGCCTTTTTGAAAGGCGACGGCGACGGCATGCAGCGGGAGGTGGCTGCGGCTCGGGGAAAATCGGGAGCGGAAGAACTGATTTCCGACCATCAAGCCTTCGCCCTCGCATATAGCGGTCACCTGCAAGAGGCCACGAAGATGTTACGTCGGGCGAGCGATTTGGCCCAGCAGGCGGCCCATCGAGAAAAGGCCGCTTCATTCGAAACCCGAGTGGCGCTGTGGCAAGCCTTTTACGGGAACGCGCCAGCCGCAAAGCCGGCGGCAATGGCAGCCCTTGCGCTTGCCAGGAACCGGGAGGTGCAATATGGCGCAGCCCTCGCCCTGGCTATCGCGGGGGATTCTTCGCAGGCTCAAACTTTGACCAACGATCTAGAAAGGAGCTTTCCCGAAGATACGTCAGTCAAGTTCAATTACCTGCCCACCGTGCGTGCGTTTCTTGCGCTCAATCATGGCGATCCCGCAAAGGCGATCGAACTTCTCCAAGTTGCCATTCCCTACGAGCTGGGCCAGCCACGCAGCACTCAAACGAGTTTCTTCGGGGCTCTCTATCCTATCTATGTACGTGGCCAGGCGTATCTGGCCGCTCGTCAAGGTGGTGAAGCCGCCGGGGAATTTCAGAAAATGCTGGACCACCCCGGCATAATGATCGGGGATCCCATCGGCGCACTCGCTCATCTCCAACTGGGTCGAGCGTATGCCATGCAGGGCGACATTACCAAAGCAAAAGCCGCCTATGAGGACTTCCTCACCCTCTGGAAAGACGCCGCCCCCGACATCCCTATCCTGAAGCAGGGCAAGGCAGAGTACGCCAAGTTGCAATAGCTGTTTTGCTGCCAACCATTTTCGAGCCTGGGCTCCACCATCGCAGTCGAGGATGTTGAAAAGCGCCTGATGTATCGGGGCTGCAGAGGCGGCCAGCCGCAAACCGACTCTCGCGGTCCCATTCTCGTAACCGAGAATCGTGCCAAACCCTTTTCGCAGTTGGGGTGAAACGCTGACCCTTCTTTCAGCACAATTCATACGACAGGGACTTAAATCGAAATGGAGGGACTACACATGACAACCTTCAAGCTGGGAAAACACGTACCAAAGTCTGACAAAAGGACCTTGCTGTTCGGAAAATATCTCACCGCAGCGTTACAACCGCCACCTCCCGCCGTCGACTACTCAAAACCAGTGGCCGTTTGGCCGATGATGGGCAACGACGCCTACGGCGACTGCACTTGCGCCGCAGCCGGCCATATGATCGAGGAATGGACCGCTAATACCGGCACGGAAAAGACCCTAAGCAATACGCAAATTCTCGCGGCCTACAATCATTTCGCCAAAGGCAACGCCGATGCCGGTGCCAACATGCTGGATGTCTTGAAGTACTGGCGAAAAACTGGCATTGGCGGAGACAAAATCACCGCCTTCGTCCAGTTGGAACCAAAGAACGACCTTCAGGCCAGAGACGCGGTCAACATATTCGGTAACTGCTATATCGGCGTTGCTCTTCCAAACTTCGCCGTCGCGCCCGGAACTGACTTCCTCCAGACGCCGTGGGTCGTCCCGCCACAGGGTCCGGTTGGGAACGCAGCACCAAATCCTCAAAATGGACATTGCATTCCGGCGGTCGGATACGATGCTCGAAACCTATATGTGGTCACCTGGGGCGCACTGAAATCCATGAGCTGGCAGTTTTACGATGCCTACATGGATGAGGCATTCGCAGTCCTGAGCGGTGATTGGATCAACACGAAGGTTGGAAGCTCACCATCTGGCTTCAATATGGCGGCTCTGCAGAAAGACTTGGCTGCGGTAATTGCGGCTCCGGCAGCGGCAGCCGCGTAAAGTGTCTAGCACGCAGGCATGGATGCCGGTTCTCTACAACCGATGACCGAGTGCGAGACCTGCCCCCATGCACAGATGCATTGTGATGCATGGCTAAGTCACGTCACTAATACCAAGCACCTGGAGATTTGCGCGGGGATTTCTGGTTGAAGATCGTAAGCTTTGGTCTTACCCGTTGTTGGGGTTGCTGACGACGATTTTTTCCCGGAATCGCGGATTTCGGGCGGCAGTTCAGGAGCTTAGGCCGCCGTGCAATTTCTCGCTAGGCGCAAAAGGTAACGATCCAACCTGACGAAAAAACGGGGATCGCCCCAAGCACTGGACTCTTGACCGCGATCCCCACCACATGGAAACTAATGTCGCTGGTATATTTTCGGGGCGATGTGCGGCACGGTTGTTTGAAGCGGTGCGCCTCCGCAGTCGGGAGAAGGCGCAATAGGGTAACATTCGTTCACCGCTACATGTGCAAAGGCTAAACCTGCGGTGATTTCGTTCGCGAAGCATGGAACGAGAGAAAGTGCCCGTTTCGAACTCGACGTTCTCAGCGGCAACGCGTCCCGAAGAGCGTCCCGGTGGGACGGGTTCGAGCGCAAGAAGAGTGATTCGAGTCATTTTACTCAGCCTTACCTTGACGTGCGTATGGCTCACCGTCCGTTTTCCATATGAGGCGGAGTCAGGCCTCGAATATCTACTGAGCGGACCCAACCGGATTAACCCTCAAACTCTGCACTTGCGCGGCGAATTCGTCGAAAGCAACCTCGGACCCGCCGAGGAGCCGGACGGGGGAGTCACCGTGAGAATGATAGCGGAGCAATATCTTTTTGTGCCGCAATGTGTCGTGGTGCCAACCGGCGTTCCTCTCCGAGTCCGGATTACCAGTGCAGACGTGGTTCACAAATTAACCGTTAGCGACGCCGGCGACGAGGTCAAAGCGGTGCCGGGTTATGTCGTCGAAACCCATTTGCGGTTCGAGCGGGCGGGCGAGTATCCGATGCCCTGCCACGAATTCTGCGGACCCGGACATTATGCGATGAGAAGCAAGTTGATCGCGGTTCCCCCAGAACAGTTTCGGAACTTGAGTCAACAGGCGAGGATGAACTGTGTCTCACGCTAGATCGATAGCCAAAGTTTGCGGTGGACTGAAGGCGCGGATCGGGCCAGCTTTTCTGGCGCTGGCAATTTTGAGCCCGCCGCCGGGAGGTGCTTACCTCATGGGATCGGACGTAGCAGAGCCTCCGGTTCGAATTCCTTCCAATGTCGCATGGACGGCACGAACCATAGCGATGGCTTCCTCCGGGGATGCCCTCCGTGGGCTACTCATCGGGCGACGCTGCGATCGCTGCCACGGACGCGAGGGTTTCAGCTCTAGTCCATCAGTTCCCAACCTTGCAGGCATGGACCGGTTGGTCGTCTGGAAACAGTTGGATGACTTTCGATCAGGCAAGCGGAGTTCTCCCGTCATGCAGCCGATTGCGAACTCCTTATCGCTGGAAGACTCCGCCGACGTAGCCGCCTATTACTGGATGATGCCAATTGCGCCCGATCCGCAGGACGATCGTGCATTTCCTCAGTCTCTGTCTGACCCCAAGCATGAAGCCGTGGCCGGGCGGCTTATCACTGCGGGAGATGGAAATCGTGGGTTGCCGCCATGCCAGGCTTGCCATGGTCCAGTCGGTTTCGTGACCGGAGCGCCCTCGCTCGCGACCCAGAACGCTACTTATTTGCTGGAGCAGATCGAAGGTTTCGCAAGTGGCAGGCGGGCGAACGACATCAACCTGCGCATGCGCAGCATCGCAGTCCAATTGACTGACGAGGAAAGGCACGCGTTGGCGGAATTCTACGGGGCGGGTTTAGCCGAACCGAATGCCAGGCCCGCCGGAAGATAATGTGATCACCCAGATCAGCGCGGGATCTGTGCGGCCGTACTCGGTTACCAAAGGACAATGACCCTCGTAATCTTGTCCGCGTCCTTCCCCCTGACGCATACTCGGTCCACCTACCACAGAACCTGGGAGACGGGGTTGGGAGCGGAGATTAGGGTCACCGTTGCCAACCCCGCATTTTTTGTACCTGCCTCAATCATTTATACCCCCTCAAAGCCCGGTAACAACCCTCGTGCAAGCAGCAGAATCCTTTAGAATCAATCACTTCGTTTCTCCGCCAGGATCGGCGCGGCGCTGCGGTTCGTTTGACGTAGGATTTTCCCAGTGCTACCGTCACCATTTCCCCCAACATGGAGCGATTCGAGTACGCCCTAGCCTGGCTGATCGTCAAATTCATTGGGGCACTGCCCCGCCCACTGGCCCGCGCCGCCGGGATCATGCTCGGTGGGACGGTTTACCTGTTGCACGTCCGGCTTCGGCGGGTAGGAATGCACAACCTGGCGCTCGCATTTCCGGAAAAGACGCGCCATCAGCACGCAAAGATCCTGCGGGGTGTTTTCACGTCTTTCGGAAGGCAAGCGGCGGAAGTTTGTTTGTTCCCGAAGTACACCCGCGAAAACGTCAGCAAGGTCGTGGTCTACGACGGGTTCGAGAACTTCGAACGGGCTTTAGCGCGAGGCAAGGGTGTGCTGTTCCTGACCGCGCACATGGGAGCCTGGGAGCTGTCCGCATTCACTCATTCGCTGCACGGACACCCGCTACACGTCGTGATGCGGCCCCTGGACAACGTCTACCTCGACCGCCTAACGCGCCGATATCGCACCATGCACGGCAACTCCATGGTCGACAAGGATGATTTTGTCCGCGGCCTGCTCTCGGCCATGAAAGCCGGAGAAACCGTGGGCATTCTGATGGACACGAACATGACTCCGCCACAAGGCGTGTTCGTGGACTTTTTCGGAATCCCCGCGTGTACGGCAAGCGGGCTGGCGAGAATTGCACTGCGTACGGACGCCGCCGTCGTCCCCGGCTTCACCATCTGGGATCCCGCTTTACGAAAATACCGCTTGCGCTTTGACCCTGCGATCAATCTGGTGCGCACGGGCGATGACGATGCGGACGCAATTGCGAACACGGCCTTGTTTACGAAAGTGATCGAAGATTACGTGCGGCGATATCCGGATCAATGGTTGTGGGTCCATCGCCGCTGGAAAACGCGGCCTGAAGGTCAACCGCCGCTCTACTAGTGGCTGTAGAGAAGTTGCTTGCAACGTCTCAGGCTGGCGAGAATGCTCGTGCGACATTCAAAACCAGTCGCTCCGATACGCGATCCACCAACTCACATAAACAATCGGGAGGGTCGCGACCAACGCCCACCACAGTGGCAAAATGAAATCCGCCGCCAATCCTAACACCGTGAAGCTGATCCAGAAAATCTTGCGCTCCATTCAGACATTCTAGCCCCGGCTTTCTTTTCCCGCGGCAAACGTATAAAAAGGTGCGATGACTTTAGTCAGGGAGCGATCGGTCAAAGAGGTCGCTGAGTTTGTGCAGGCCCGCGTGCTGGGAGACGAAACTGTGCAACTGACAGGCATTTCGAGTGTCCAGTCTGCAGGACCGGGAGATTTAATTTTCGTAGATGACGAAAAGCATCTCCCCTTCGCCCTCGAATCAGGCGCTGCGGCGGTGATCGCCGGCGATTTCGCAGAAGGGATGACAACTTCCAAGCCACTGCTGCTCGCCAAGCAACCGCGTCTTGCCTTTGTCCGCGCCGCACAACTTCTTTGTCCTAGACCGGATCGAAAGCCCGGCATCCACCCCAGCGCAATCGTCCACGCATCGGCGTCCTTGGCAAACGACGTTACGGTTGAAGAGCGAGCAGTCATCGGCGAAGGAGCGCACATCGGCGAGGGCACGCGGATCGGCGCCGGCAGCGTGATTGGCGCGAAAGCAATCATCGGACGCAAGTGCGATCTCTATCCCAACGTCACCGTCTACCCGGGCGTGCGCCTCGGGGATCGCGTAATCGTTCATTCCGGCGCAGTACTGGGAAGCGATGGCTTCGGTTACGTACACGATCAGGCGACAGGCCGTTATGAAAAGTTTCCTCAAATCGGACGGCTGGAGATCGAAGATGACGTCGAGATCGGCGCCAATACAACCATCGATCGCGGAGCCTTGGACGTCACCCGAATCGGCCGAGGCGCAAAAATCGACAACCTGGTCCACATCGGCCACAACTGCCAAATCGGAGAAGACGTTGTAATCGCCGCGCAAACCGGGCTTTCCGGCAGCATCACAATCGAGAAGAACGTGGTTCTCGGCGGCCAGGTCGGCATCGGCGAACACGCTCGCATCGAAGAAGGCGTCATGTTGGGAGGACAAGGTGGCGTTTTGCCAAACAAAGTTCTGCGAGGGAAGGGAATCGCGTTCTGGGGAACTCCGGCGAAGCCCGTTCGCGAATACTTGAAGGGACTCGCAGTGCTGGCGCGCTTAGCCAGAAAAGAGTAGGCGTTTTGTGTGGCGCGGGCGCCCCCGCCCGCGAAATCAGATTGCCATGGCAGTCGTCGTGATCGGCGGACATTCGCGCAGTGTGGGCAAGACCAGCGTAGTTGCTGGCCTGATCGCGGCCCTGCCTGCTTACCACTGGACCGCGCTCAAGATTACGCAATACGGGCACGGAGTTTGCTCGCTCAACGGCGGATCCTGCCACTGCGCCACCGACGATCACAGTTGGGCGATCTCGGAAGAGAAAGATCGTTCCGGTGATTCCGACACCTCACGCTTTCTGGTGGCGGGAGCGGTTCGCGCCTGGTGGGTGCGGACCGAACAAGGCCGTCTCGCGGAAGCCATCCCAACCATCCGCCGCAAACTGGCCGAATCGGAAAATGTGATCTTGGAATCGAACAGCATTCTGAAGTTCGTGCGCCCGGATCTTTACCTCACGGTCCTCGATCCCGCCACCGCGGATTTCAAACGATCAGCCCAGGAATTTCTCGATCAGGCCGATGCCGTTATCTTGCACGCTCCCAAAAATGAAGATCGTGGTAAAGCGGCTTGGAGTGGCATTTCGCTGAAACCGGTTGCAGGTCGTCCGATCTTCGAGATTCACCCGCCGGAATATGTGACAAAAGAAATCGTTGAGTTCGTCAGGGCCCTGATCGCGCCGAAACTGAGAACCTGAAGCTGGGAACCGAGAACTGCGAAACATCCCCCACCCTCGATCGCCATAAGCAGTTTGTTATCCTGTCATGTGTCCCGGATTCACAAAAGTGCCTGGTTGCTGGTTCTGCTCTCGGCTGTCCTGCAGATTCTGATCTTCCCCCTGCCCAATCTTTACATGCTGTGCTGGGTCGCGATCACACCGCTACTGATCGCAATTTTGCGGGCGCGTCAGCCGCAAACGCTGCAACTGCGGGCAGGAATCAAACTGCTTCCCGCCAGCCCACTGCAGGCGTTCTTATTAGCGTATGCGTGCGGGATCCTTTGGTACGCCGGCACCTGCTACTGGATTTACAGCGTCATGCACCAATATGGCGGGGTCAGCACACCACTCGGAATCGTCATTCTGCTGCTGTTCTGCCTTTATCTGGCGATCTACCACGGCGTTTTCGGGCTGTTAATGAGTCTGCTCGCAGGCAGCGGTCCGTTTAACCTGCGAGCGCTGTTGCTCTCGCCGGTCGTGTGGGTGGCCGTCGAACTAGCCCGAACCCGCATCACTGGATTCCCCTGGGGACTGCTGGGCACGACCCAGGTAGACAACATTCCGCTGGCTCGCATTGCCTCAGTCACGGCTGTGTACGGGCTGTCATTCGAGATCATGCTGGTGAATGCGGCTTTGGCGGCTGCGTTTCTCGTGCCACGCGAAAAGCGTAAACGGCTCTTGCTTGCGACCGTCACCGCCGCCCTGTTTTTGCAGGCAGGAAGTTTGGTTCCCGCCCCCGCACTTACCGCCGACCACAGCGCGCTCCTGGTCCAGGCCAATGTGCCAATTCTCGAAGGCTCCGATTGGACAAAGCAATATTTCAATGACACTTTGCGCGATTTGACTGAAATCAGTCTCGACACCAATGGCGGTCCGCATCCTGATTTGATCGTGTGGCCGGAATCTCCCGCACCGTTTTACGGCAGCGATCCGATTTTCCGCGACGCGGTCAGCAACGTCGCGCGCCGATCGGGCGCATGGCTGCTCACAGGCAGCATCGGGATCCGCAACGCCAGCACGACGCCAGACCAGGTCACGGAAATCTACAACTCGGCCGCGCTCGTGAGCCCGAACGGCGACTGGATTTCGCGCTACGACAAAATTCATCTGGTTCCTTTCGGCGAATACGTTCCCTTCAAACAAATATTTTCCTTTGCCGGAGGTCTGACCAAGGAAGTCGGAGATTTTTCCCGAGGTACTTCTCGCGCGCCCCTTGACGCCGGAGGAACCAAACTCGGCGTTTTCATCTGCTACGAATCCATCTTCCCGGACGATATCCGGCAGTTCGCCAACAACGGCGCGCAGGTTTTGGTGAACATTTCCAACGACGGCTGGTACGGCGACAGCGGAGCCTACGCCCAACATCTCAAGCAATCGCGCATGCGGGCAGTCGAAAACAACCGCTGGCTGCTACTCGACACCAATACCGGACGCACCGCTGGAATCGATCCCAATGGACGAATCGTAACCAGCGCACCACGCAAGACGCGCACGGTGCTGCCGGCTCCATATGCGCTCATTAGCGCGACCACCTTCTATACCCGGCACGGTGACTGGTTCGCCTGTCTGTGTGCGATAATTTCAGTGGCAGCAATTTTCATGCGGCTGTTGGCTCGAAAGCGAAAAGAAACCTAGCAAAACAGCCTGTAGAGACGTTGCTGGCAACGTCTCCCGCGAGAATTTCAAGAGGGCAAACTCATGGTCGAAGAGCTGGAAAAAGAATACGCACCCCTGAAAGACAAAGTCCGCGAACTTCGGGAGTATCTTTGACGCTGGCAACCTGCGCCAGCGTCTGACCGAGGTCGAAAAGCAAGCCTCCGACCCGAATCTTTGGTCGAATCCCCAAAAATCCCAAACGGTCATGCGCGAGAAAAAGCGCCTGGAGGATATGTTGGCCAACGAAGCCAATCTCATCCGCCACGGTGACGACATTTCTGCCTACTTCGACCTGGCCAGAGAGGGCGAAAGTGTCGACGCCGATCTCCGCCGCGAAATTGACTCTCTCCGTCAACTGGTGGACCGCCTGGAGACCGAGACTCTACTCTCCGGCGAGAACGATGCCCGCAACGCGATTGTCACCATCCATCCCGGCGCCGGAGGCACCGAGTCGCAGGATTGGGCGGACATGCTGCTCCGCATGTATCTAAGATGGGCCGAGCGCCAGGGTTTCGAGACAGTCCTATACGACTACCAGCCGGGTGAAGAAGCAGGCCTGAAATCCGCGACCTTTGCGGTCAATGGCGAATACGCCTTCGGCCTGCTGACCAGCGAAATTGGAGTGCATCGGTTGGTGCGCATTTCTCCATTCGATCAAGCCAAGCGCCGCCACACTTCGTTCGCCAGCGTCTTCGTCTCGCCAGAAATTGACGACAGCATCGACATCGTCATCAAGCCCGACGATCTGCGCATCGATACCTATCGCTCCAGCGGCAAGGGCGGACAGCACGTCAACACCACCGACTCTGCCGTGCGCATCACCCACATTCCTACAGGGATTGTGGCCGCTTGCCAAAATGAGCGCTCGCAGCACAAGAACAAAGACCGCGCTATGAGCATGCTTCGTTCCAAGCTTTACGAAAACGAACTGGAGAAGAAACGCGCAGCCACCAAGAAGATCGAAGACTCAAAACTCGATATCGACTTCGGCTCGCAAATCCGCTCGTACACTCTGCAACCGTATCGTCTAATTAAAGATCACCGCACCAAGATGGAAGTCGGCGATGTGGACCGCGTGATCGACGGGGATCTGCAACCCTTCATCCGTGCCTACCTGCAAATGCGCCGCGGAGAAAAGCAAGCCTAGCTACGGCGGGAATCGCCTGGGGACAGCCGCCCCCGGCTGTCCAGGCGAGCGAGGCTCGGCAGACACTAACCGTATCCCATTTGTTCGCGTTTATCGCTGCCTGCTGTTAACATTCCATCCTTGAAGGCGAGGACTTTTTCCAACTGCCGAACCAAACCATTTCGCACTACCGCATCCTTGAGAAGTTAGGCGGGGGCGGTATGGGTGTCGTCTACAAGGCCGAAGACATCAAGCTCGGCCGCTTCGTCGCCCTCAAGTTCCTGCCCGATAATGTTGCCAAAGATCCCCAGGCTCTGAGCCGCTTCCAACGCGAGGCCAAAGCGGCCTCGGCGCTGAATCACCCCAACATCTGCACCATTCACGAGATCGATGAGCAGAACGGCCAGACCTTCATTGTGATGGAATTTCTGGACGGCGTGACCCTGAAACACCGCATCGCGGGCCAGCCTCTGGATACCGAGGTCCTGCTGTCGTTGGCGATCGAGATTGCGGATGCCCTCGACGCTGCCCACACGGAAGGCATCGTTCATCGCGACATCAAGCCCGCCAACCTGTTTGTCACCAAGCGAGGACACGCGAAGATTCTCGATTTCGGCCTGGCGAAACTTACTCCGGTGACGGGTAAACCCACTGAGGCAAGCCCAGCCGAAGCAACCGCCGCTGCAGCGAGCATCGATTATTTGACCAGCCCCGGAACCGCAATCGGCACCGTGGCATACATGTCGCCCGAGCAGGCCAAGGGCAAAGAGTTGGATGCCCGCACCGATCTGTTTTCCTTCGGAGCGGTCTTGTATGAGATGGCTACCGGCACGCTGCCATTTCGCGGCGACACTTCAGCAATGATCTTCGACGCCATCCTGAATCGCATGCCGCCCTCGCCTGCGCGGCTCAATCCGGACCTCCCGCCGCGGTTGGAAGAAATCATCAATAAAGCGCTGGAGAAAGATCGCGACCTTCGATATCAGCACGCTTCCGAAATGCGCGGCGACCTCAAGCGCTTGCAGCGAGACAGCAGTTCCGGCCGCCGCCCAGCGTATCAAACCGAGGATGAAGCAGCGAGCGCTCCGGCACAATCTGCATCCGTACCGCGAAGCGGAAAGCAGCCAATCGATCCCGCGAAGGTTTCCGCGGCGAGCACACCTGCCCAAGTTGCAGTGAGCCGCGAGAATGGAACCAAGAAACTCCTGGCCATCACTCTAGTGTCCGTGCTAGCGGTGGTTGCAGCTTTCGGCATCTACAAGTTGACAGGACACACCTCCGAGCCAACAGCGGCGGCATTCCAATCTATCCACCTCACGCGCTTGACCAACACCGGCAAATCTCGCATGGCTGCGATCTCTCCCGATGGCAAGTACGTCGTCCACGTAATCGAAGATGCTGGAAAACAGAGTCTCTGGGTGCGGCAGGTTACGACGGCAAACAACGTACAGATCGTTCCTCCCGCGGCGGTTGTGTACTTCGGAATGACCTTCTCTGGCGACGGCAACTACGTCTACTACGTCACCGCCGGCAAGAACGAAACGCAAGCGCTTCTCTACCAAGTCCCAGTGCTGGGAGGAACGCCACGAAAGCTGGTTGAAGACGTCGACGATCCGATCGCCCTTTCGCCCGACGGCGCTCAGATCGCCTTCGCCCGCTTCTACCCGCCGAACGGTACGGACGATCTTACGGTTGCTAAGGCGGATGGCTCCGATCAACACGTCGTGGCTAGCCGCAAGCTCCCCGCAAGGTACGCTGCGTCCTGGTTCGGTCTCAGTGCCGGTCCAAGCTGGTCGCCGGACGGCCGGACCGTCGCCACGCTTGCCTTTGAAAGCGTAGGCACCGCTCAGTGGAGTTTGGTGGGTGTGCCCGCCCCGAGTGGAGCGGAAAAAACAATTTCGTCACACAGGTGGTCCAGCTCAGGCCGCGTTGCGTGGCTGGGGGACGGCAGCGGGCTCGTGCTGGACGCCGCCGATCAAAGTTCCAGCCTTGCGCCTCAGCTTTGGTACGTTGCTTATCCTAGTGGCGAGGCGCGCCGCATCACCAACGACTTGAATCGGTATTTCGGAGTCAGTCTTACTGCCGATTCCAGCGCCCTGGTCACGGTACAGAGCGAAATCTCCTCTTCGATTTGGGCTGTTTCCCAGGGTGACACTGTTTCTGCTCGGCGGCTCACCTCCGGGAGCGGGACCAGCGAAGGTTTAACTGGCCTTGTGTCCTTGCCGAACGGTGGCGTTCTCTACACTTCAAATGCCAGCGGACATGGTGACATCTGGAGCATGAACGCGAACGGCAGCAGCCCCGCACAACTCACCGTGAATGCGGGCAATAACACCGAGCCCGCTGTTTCCTCCGATGGCCGAATCGTGGTTTTTTCCTCCGACCGCAACGGTCACCGAAATATCTGGAGCATGAACATCGATGGCAGTAGCCCAAAACAACTTACCAACGGAAATGCCGACTTCATCCCGCAAATCACACCCGACGGAAAGTGGCTGCTGTACCAATCTGATTCCGCTGGGAAACTGCGGGTGTTGAAACAGCCTCTCGACGGCGGTACACCTCAGCCGCTGATCGATCGCACAGTCACCAATCCGACAATCTCTCCCGACGGCAAGTGGGTCGCAGTTAATGCTTTCGACGAGGTAGCAGGCAGGTTTGGGATCGCCTTTATGCCCATTGATGGCGGCGAGCTCACCAAGGTCTCCTACCTAATCGACTCCGCGTTTGGGTGGTCTCCCGATAGCAAAGCTGTGTTGTACGTGGACAACAAAAATGGCGTTTCCAACCTGATGAGCCAGCCTCTCGATGGTCACCCGCCCAGGCAAGTGACGAACTTTACCGACGGCACGATCTTCAATTTTGCCTGGTCCCCCGACGGCAAGCAGTTGTTCCTGGCGCGGGGCGCAATCAACAGCGACGTCGTTCTCATCAACAACGTGAAGTAGGTGGCTTCGATGAAACTCCAGAGCCAGAAAGTCACCCCGCTGGGCGCGCGTTTCGAACGAGCGCTGCTGTTCGCGACACGAAAACATGCCGGCCAGCATCGCAAGGGCACAACCGTTCCCTACGTTGCGCATCTCTTAAGCGTCGCGGGCTTGGTGCTCGAAGCCGGAGGCGATGAAGACCTTGCCATCGCCGCGCTCTTGCACGACGTGGTCGAGGACTGTGGCGGCGCGCCGATGCTTCGGGAGATCTGTCGTCGTTTCGGCAAGCGCGTCGCTGATGTCGTCGACGGTTGCACCGACACCGATCTCGATCCCAAACCGCCATGGCGGCAGCGCAAGGAAGACTATCTCAAGCATCTGCGAACTGCCGATGCCGACACCCGCCTGGTTTCCGCCGCCGACAAACTGCACAACGTCCGCTCCATCGTCGCCGCCTACCGCGAGATCGGCGACCGAGTCTGGGAGCGCTTTCATGGAAAACGAGACGGCACGCTCTGGTACTACCGGACCTTGCTGGACGAATTACAGCGCAAGAAATCAAGCCCCCTGATGCGCGAACTGGAACGAGCCGTGATCGAACTGGAATCCGTGGTGGCTCCGACCGAGTAACCGCGGCACGTTCCGGTGCCTTTCGTAACGTTACCTGCCACAAAAACGCTGGCAATACCGCCCGCTTCGGCCTGATCCTGTAATGTCCAGCATTGTTCGGAGCTAGCCAACTTCTATGCCACGCATGATCGACGTCATTCGCTCCTCGGGGGCCAACTCGAACGTGATGCAAACCGCCGCCCGGGGCGCGCTCGCCGTTCCGCCTCACGAGATGCTCGAAATCCTGGTGTACCTGGCAACTCAGACCAAGATCTTCGCCGAACGCGCTCGGCTCACGTTGGCGGGATGGGACGAGACCTCATCGCGGAAAGCCGCAGCCGATCCGAAAACCCCGAAGGAAGTGCTGGCCTACCTGATCACCCCAGGAAATCTTCGGCCCACACTGCTTCCCGCATTGCTGGAGAACCCCTCGGTCCCCGAAACATCGCTGGCTGAACTGGCGGCCGCCGCTTCTCGCTATATGCTGGAAACCCTGGTCAAGAGCCCGCGCATCAATCAGTCACAAATGATTCTGACCGCCCTAAGCTCCAACCCGCACTTGAACCAAGCACAATCGTCAGCCATCGCAGAGAAGCTCGCAAGCCTTGCACCGTCCACTAGCAAACCAGAACCCGCCTCCGTTGCTGCGGAAGCCACTGCGACCGACCACGCTGAGCCGCAGTCGCCCGCTCCAGCAAGCAGCGGCGGACCCGGCACGGACGAAGTCCCCGACGAGGCCACGACGACATACCTTAAGGAACACGCCACCGAAATCAGCGCCGAAGGCGACAAGCCGTTCCAGCCCATCGGCGCGGTAGAGGACCTTCCTCCCGCAACACCCGCACTTCACGATCCAGCCTCGGTCGATGCAATAACCGAATCAGTTACTACGAGCGCCGGCCACGGCGCAGCCACAGCGGCCCGCAAAGCCCCCGCTCCGGTGAAGAAGGCTTATCTAAGCCCGGAAGAACAACGGGGCAGCGCTCTACAGAAAATCTCAAAGCTCGGCATCACCGGACGCATCCAACTGGCCATGAAAGGGACCAAAGAAGAACGGTCACTGCTCATTCGCGACGGGACAAAAATCGTAGCCCTGGCCGTGCTGGAATCGCCCAAGCTCACCGACGGCGAAGTCGAAAAGTTCGCCAATCAAAAGAATGTGCTCGAAGCGGTTCTTCGTGCCATCACTCTGAAGCGCCGATTCATGAAGCAATACGCCATCGTGCGAAACCTTACCAACAATCCTCGAACACCCATCGATGTCTCCCTGGGCCTGATTAAGCATTTGCTGGTCACGGATCTTAAGAATCTTGCGGGCAACAAAGAAGTCTCAGACACGGTCCGCAAGATGGCGCTCCGGATGTTCAGGCAAAAATTGGAAACGGTCAAGAAGGATTAAAGGATTAGAGGCGGCAGCCGCAAAATGGTTTCTCGTGACTTCCCTCGCTACAATGCTTGGGATGCCCTCATCGCCACAACCTGACCCCATCGCAGATCTGCTGAAGCGTTCCAAAACCATTGCCGTCGTCGGACTCTCGAACAGGCCGCTCCGCCCGAGCCACGGAGTTTCTGCGTACATGCAGATGAACGGCTATCGCATCATTCCAGTCAACCCGGAGATTAAAGAGGCCCTTGGCGAAAACGCTTATGCGACCTTGCTCGATGTTCGTGAGAGCATCGATATCGTGAATATCTTCCGCCGGCCCGAGTTCGTCGAGGAGATCGTGGATCAGGCGATCCGGCTCAAGGTTCCCGCCATCTGGATGCAGGAAGAAATCATCAACGAAAAAGCCGCAGACAAAGCGCGACGGGCAGGAATTTTCGTAATCATGGACAGTTGCATCCTGAAAGAACACAAGGCCCGCTTCGGCTAACCGGTTTGCAGTTCTTCCTTTGTGTACCTTCGTGCCCTTTGTGGTTAGAGCATTTGAACTTGATCAATCACAAAGAATGCGAAGGTATACGCAGAAAGAAAGTCGCGTAAAGCTACGCCTTCACCAGAATGACGGTCGCGTCATCGTGCAGACCAGCTCCGTTGGCGAACGTCCGCACGTCTTCGAGAATGCTCTCTGGGGAAGCATCGGCCCGCTGAAAGTATTTTGCAAGCCTCTCCGCACCGTACTCGTCATCTTCCAGATTCGTCGCTTCCGTAATGCCGTCGCTGTAGAACAGCAGACGCGAGCCTGGAGCCAACTGCACTTGCGCCTCGGAGTAACCTCCGGGCCCGATTCCCAGCGGCAAGCCCCGCTCCGTATCGAGGAACTGCGCACGCGAGTTCTCAATCAAGAGCGGACGCAGGTGCCCCGCGCTCGAGAACCTCAAAGTCCGGGTGGCAGGATCAAGGATCGCATAGACCATGGTCACGAATCGGCCAGACGGAAAATCGTTGACCAACAGCTCATTGAGCTTCGTCAACACCTCACTAGGGCAGCACGCGGTTGCCAGGGAGCGAAGTATGCCGCGAGTTGCCGACATCAGCAGAGCCGCCGCCGTACCTTTTCCCGAGACGTCGGCCAGCACCAATCCCCAGCGGCCATCGTCGAACGGAATGAAATCGTACCAATCTCCGCCCACCGCCCCAGCCGGAGCAGAAAGCCCAGTCACAGCAAAACCCGGAATATAAGGAGAACTCCGCGGCAGCAAAGCCTCCTGAATCTTGCGCGCCTCGTTCGCCTCGCGGCTCATCTGCTCCCGCTCACTCCGTTCCTGCTGGAAGCGGCGTGCGTTGTGAACCGCGACTGCTACGTAGCTGCACAGTGCCTGCAAGAGCCGGAGTTGCTCCGCTGGGAACGCATCCAACTCGGGATGCGAAGCGGTGAACACGCCAATCAGTTTTCCCTCAACGTGCAATGGAATCGCGACCTCGGAGAGCGTCGACTCCTCACATCCAATGTAGTACGGGTCCTTGCGCACATCGGCCGCATAGCGCATCTGGCCCGTGCCCGCAACGTAGCCGACCATGCCCTGTTTCCCGATCTTCAGACTGTTGCCTGTGCCGCAGACGGCGCAGCCGGCACAACCGTGGGCGCAGGCCAGAACCAATTCGCCGCGCTCTTCGTCGTACAAGTAGATATCCGCCTCTACGCATCCGAACGACCGCGCCACATCATTCACCACTTTGTCGATCAGTTGATCCAGGTCGAGGATTGAATTGATTTTCTGCGCTGCCTTCTGCAGCTTCAGCAATTCCTCCACCTGTTCGAAAGGCAATTGCCGGACGCCGCTAAAACTGGTTGCCTCTGCTCTCGGAATGGTAGCCATTTCTCGTTCCCCTCGGCGTCAGTAAGTGATAGCTAAAACAATAACTTACGCTTGCCATTAAGATGAGCGCCGGAGACCATTCGATTCACTTTTTGAACCCGCAAATGCCTTCCTTTGTGTACCTTCGTGTCCTCTGTGGTTAACGCATTTTGAAGGGAACCACGAGGAACTCAAAGATGAAAAAGACGAATCCCAGGCTCTTTAGGATAAGATTTGAGCACCGCCGGAGGTTGATGTATGTCCCTTCGCAGAGCACTCATCCTCGCGTTAGTTCTTCTCGCAGTTCCGGTGGCAAACTCCAGAGACAAGAAGAAAGTGATTCTGCCCGACTACGTCCTGAAAGCTCAGACCGTCCTCATCGTCATCAATCCCGACGCAGGCGTGTCCCCGCAAAACCCCAACGCGAATTGGGTTGCCCGGCAGGATGTCGAACGAGCCATCATGGACTGGGGACGCCTCACCCTGGCCATGGAACCGCTCACCGCCGATCTCGTCATCTCAGTCCGACGGGGCACCGGAAAAACGGTAAGCCCAACCATTAGTGCTCCCGACAGTCGTCCCGTGATCTTGGACCCGTCAGATCAAGGCGTACGCATAGGGGCGCAGCATGGGACGCCACCTCCACTCACCAACGGGCCTGCCATCAACACGCCGCATCCCAGCACGGAGATTGGACCCCCCGACGACATGTTCGAAGTCTACCGCGGCCGAGTCGAATATCCCTTGGACAACGCCGCCGCCTGGCGCTACATCGCCAAGGACTCGCTGAAGTCGCCGAACGTCCCTGCCGTGGCCGAGTTCCGCAAACTCATTGAGGAAGCCGAGAAGCAGCAACGGGCACAGCAGAAGAAGCCCTGAGGGTTGAATCGCCAAACTCCCAAGGATGCCCCACCCTAGCTCTGGCTGGATGGGTCTTTTAACTAAGGGCTTTTTACTTTCCTGATCCGTCAAAATCCGCGCAAATCCGTGGCTGCCTTCAACTGCTCCAAACCCGCGAACCTTTTGAGAGCAGCTGGAATCTAAAGCAGCAATGAGCACAATTCTAGTCACCGGCGGGTCGGGTTTCATCGGCAGCCATTGCATCCTGCAGCTTCTGGCCACGGGCCATCAGGTCCGAACCACCGTGCGGGATCTGAAGCGCGAGGGCGCTGTACGCGCCATGCTGATGGAAGGCGGTGCCAAGCCGGGCGATCGCTTGTCCTTTTTCGCTGCCGATCTCGAAAAGGACGCAGGCTGGCCGCAAGCCGTCGCCGGCTGCGAATACGTCCTGCATGTGGCGTCGCCCCTACCCCCAAACGTCCCGAAGCACGAAGACGAACTGATCGTGCCCGCGCGAGAAGGCACCCTCCGCGTACTCCGTGCAGCGCGCGATGCGGGCGTCAAGCGCGTGGTGCTGACCTCCTCGTTTGCGGCGATCGGCTATGGCCAGGCGCCGCGGAAAACCCCGTTCAACGAAACCGATTGGACAGACCCAAATGGCGACGGAGTGTATGCCTACATTAAATCGAAAACGTTGGCCGAACGCGCGGCTTGGGATTTCATCGCCAAGGAAGGCGGAGGCCTCGAGCTTTCCGTCGTCAATCCGGTAGTCGTGCTTGGCCCGGTCTTGGGCGCCGACTATTCGACCTCAGTCCTTTTTATTCAGCGCATGATGGACGGCGCTGTGCCCGGCTGCCCGCGGCTCTATTTCGGTGTCGTCGATGTGCGCGACGTCGCCGACTTGCATATCCGCGCCATGACTCATCCCGCCGCTAAGGGTGAACGCTTCCTCGCCGTCGCAGGCGATTTCATGTCGATGGTCGACATCGCCAAGGTGCTGAAGAGCCGCATGGGTGTCTCTGCCAAGAGAGTACCAACCCGGGAACTGCCCAACTGGCTGGTACGCATTGCCGCGCTGCGCGACCCCGCTATCAAGCTGATTCTGCCCGAACTGGGCAAGCTCAAGAACGCCACCAACGAAAAGGCCAAGCGTTTGCTGAACTGGGCGCCCCGTTCGAACGAGGACTCCATCGTAGCCACCGCCGAAAGCCTGGTCCGCCTGGGCCTTCTGAAAGACAGGCAGAAAAAAGCCGCCTAACCCAGATTCGTGGAAGACGGGTGTCCCCGCCGTCCCACCCCAGCATTGAGGAGTCATCCAACCCACACGGGTGACCTGCGCTTATTCGCGTCCTTTGCGAATAGGACGGGCGCGACACTCCCAAATTGGAACCAGTTAGCAGCCCAAACCCTTTTTCCTTGGCCTCGCGCGCCCACACTACGATAATATGGTGTAATAGTGGTTATCTATAAGATAATCTACGATCTTTGACAACGTGACCATGATCGAAAGCGTAGTTCCAAATGGAACTGCGAGCCTGTCGGAACCACGATAACCTCAATGTTTCCGAGATTTGCGCGTAACTACCTTAAGAACCATAGATCTAGGAGGTAAGAAAATTTTCGGCCCTTTGTTTTCTGGATTTTGCGGGGAATGAGAGTTGTTTTCGACCTAGTAAGAACTCAACTTTTTCCCGAATCGGGAACGTCAGTTGTGCCTTGCGACCTGCGCCGTTTGATCTCTTCCATGCGTTCGCGAATCCGTTTTTCGACGCCTTCGTTGGTGGGGTGGTAGTAAGTTCGATCGCGCAAATTGTCCGGCAGGCACTGCATATCCGCGATTTTGCCCTCTACGTCGTGGGCATACTGATAACCCTGGCCGTATCCGAGGCCCTTCATCAATCCGGTGGGCGCATTGCGCAGGTGCAGCGGGACGGATTCGGCCGCAGTCGCCTCCACATCCTGTTGCACCTCGGCGTAGGCGGTGTACAGGGCGTTCGACTTGGGCGCGAGCGCTAGATAGACGACGGCCTGGGCCAGCGCGAGGTTGCCTTCGGGCATGCCAATGAAATCGACCGCATCACGCGCCGCCATGCAAAGCGCCAGCGCATTCGGTTCGGCCAGGCCAATGTCTTCGACGGACATCCGCACCACGCGGCGAGCGATGTACAGCGGATCTTCGCCGGCTTCGAGCATGCGGCCGAGCCAATAAAGCGAGGCATCGGGATCGCTGTTGCGCACCGATTTATGCAGCGCGGAGATGAGATTGTAGTGCTCTTCGCCGCCTTTGTCGTAAAGCAGCACGCGCTTCTGCAACGCGTCGGTGACGATGGCATCGGTGATCTCCGCGCCAACTTCAGTAGAGGCCCGAGCTAAAGTAGCGGCAACTTCAAGCACGTTGTAAGCGCTGCGCGCATCGCCGCTGGAATAAGCCGCGATCTTCGCCAACACTGCGTCGGATGCTCGGAGCTTCATCGCTCCCGGCCCGCGTTCTTGATCGGCAATCGCGCGCCTGAGCAGCAACACGACTTGCTCCTCGGTCAGTGGCTTGAGCACATAGACGCGGCTACGCGACAAGAGCGCCGAGATGATCTCGAAAGAAGGATTCTCGGTAGTCGCGCCGATCAGGCGAATGTTGCCCTTCTCGACGTGCGGCAGGAACGCATCCTGTTGGGCTTTGTTGAAGCGATGAATCTCGTCGATGAAGACGATGGTACGCGTTCCATACTGTCGCGCCCGCTCGGCATCGGCCATGACCTGCTTGATTTCCTTGATGCCGGTCAGCGCGGCGGAGAACTCGATGAACTCCGCCTTGGTCATGCGTGCGATGATCTTCGCCAGCGTAGTCTTGCCCGTCCCCGGAGGACCCCAGAAGATGAGCGAGCCAATATCGTCGCGCTCGAGTTGGGTACGCAACGGCTTGCCGGGCGCAACTAAGTGCTCCTGCCCGACAAATTCATCCAGCGTCCGCGGCCGCATACGATCAGCCAGAGGCCGTGTGCGATCCCCGGAACTGTCGCCGCTCGGAATGGTCTGGAAGAGACTCACCAACCTATTTCACCACAGAGTCACAGAGACACAGAGAAAAATAGGGATTGCTGTGTTCGCCTTGGAAGGTCGTTTTACTACCTAAGGGTTATCTGTTTCTCAGTGACTCAGTGACTCTGTGGTGAAATAGGTTTACAGGACCCGTCAAGAGCGGGACATTGAAGTTGATGAGTAGTCCTACTTTCTTGTGAGCGAGCTTCAGGTACCTCAGAAGTTGGGCCTGGTGTATTGGCAAGAGTTTTTCGACGGCTTTTAATTCCAAGATAACTTCGTCTTGCACGAGGAGATCGATCTTGTAACCGCAGTTAAGCTTCAGGCCCTTGTACTCGACGGAAAGTTCGACTTGCCGCTGGAAGTTCAACTCCCGAAGTCGAAGCTCGTGACAAAGGCATTCTTCGTAAGCCGATTCCAAAAGACCTGGGCCGAGGTGGCGATGGACTTCAATGGCGGCACCAAGAATAGGACTCGTCCGCAGGTCACGAGGTTGCTCCCTCGGTTCGGAGGTCTCTACGTGAATAGGATGGAAGCTCTGGCTCACACGACCATCTCATCACAGAATTACTGAGCCACGGGGCGAAACTAGGAGAATAAGAATCCCGCGTTCCATAACGGTACAGGAGTCATTTAACCGTCGGTTCAAGAAGACTAGTTTATTGGTTTCTCTGTGACTCTGTGGCTCTGTGGTGCGTGTTTCTGTCGCGCTGCTTCGTACAACAGGATACTCGCGGCAACGCCTGCGTTCAGCGATTCGACGTTTGGCGAGTGTGGGATTGCGATGATTTCGGTCATCTCTGCCAGCAGATCGCGCGGCAGTCCTGCGCCTTCGCTGCCGATGAAGATGGCCAGCGGTCCGGTCAGCGTGGCTTGGTCGAGAGGCGTGCCTTTGTGTGACGAGGTTGCGATCAGCCGCAGGCCGAGTTCACGCGTCTGGTCGAGGATTCCCGGGAGTTTCGCTTGCACGATGGGAAGCCGGAAGACTGAACCCGCCGAAGCGCGCACCACTTTGGAGTTGAAAGGACTGACCGTGCCTTCCCCGAGGAGCACACCTCCAGCGCCAAAAGCCTCCGCCGAGCGCAAGATCGTGCCCAAATTCCCAGGGTCTTGCACCCCGGCAATCGCCAGCAAAGGCCCGATTTGCGACTTGGCCAGCACATCGTCCAGCTTGAAAACTTTGCAGCGGACTAACGCCGCGACGCCTTGCGGGGTCTCGCTGGGAACGGCGCTGGCGAACAGCTTGTCAGGAAGCAGCAAAGTCTCCACGTGGGCGGCGAGTTGGGGCAGCAGGCGCTCAGCCCGGTTCTCGGCGGAAGCCCGGAAGAATACGGCTTTGAACTTCAGCCCGCTCCGAATGGCTTCTTCCAGAATACGCATGCCTTCGATTGCGCAATAACCGTCGGGCGTGAGTTCGCCATGAGCGAAGGCTGCGCGCAGCTCCTTGACCGGGGCGTTGTGGCGGCCCTCAATGCGTCGCAGGCGGCCGACGAGAGCCCGGTCGGATATTGTCGTCTTTTTCACGGTAGTCTTTCGAAATCATACGCGTTTATCTCTCCTTGCAGTCCGGGCTCGTGGTATGTTAGCTTTCGCGGATTCAGAACATTACTGGGAAGGAAGCGTGTGCGCGCGGAAATTCTCAAGATAAACAGCGACAAGCCGGAGACGTCTCTCATCCGGTATGCGGCCGATCAGATTCGGGCGGGCGAGGTGCTCGGCATGCCGACGGATACATTTTACGGCCTGGCAGCGGATCCATTTAATCTCCGCGCGGTGGATCGCGTGTACGAAATCAAGTCACGCTCGCGGCATAAACCGCTGTCGCTTTTGATCGAGAGCGAAGAGCAGGCTGAGGAGTTGGCTCGGCCGCTCCCCGATGAGTTCTACAAATTGGCGCGGCGTTTCTGGCCGGGGCCGCTCACCATCATCGTCAAAGCTGCGTCGCGACTGCCATTGAAGGTGACTGCCAATACCGGCAACGTGGCGCTGCGAATACCGAGCGCTAAGATTCCGCTGGCTGTGGTGCAGGCGGCAAAAATCCCGATCACTGCGACCTCGGCGAATCTAAGCGGGGAATCGGAATGCACGACGGCGGAAGCGGTGCGCGATCAATTGCAGGAGCGCATCTCCATCATCGTGGACGGCGGGACCTCGCCGCGCGAAACGGCTTCTACCATCGTCGACCTCACCGATGAGGAGGCTCGCTGGCGCATCATGCGAGAAGGCGCGATTTCTGCTCAGGATATTTCCGAGTTCTTCGCACAAGGATGAGCGACGCGGCTGCGAAACGGCCTTTGCGACGCCATGGGCTGCTGTGGCTTGAAGCATTCGCTGCGGCCGTCCTTATCTGGCTAGCTGCAATTTGTGCGGGAATCGTTG
>DATHPO010000305.1:0-25797 GCA_035483835.1 Terriglobales bacterium | reverse complement strand
CAAGTGGTTCGCGAATACAAGCTTTCGCCGGACCAGTACCTGCGTTCCACCCGGCTGCGAGAATGGGCTCGGCGCAACAAGAATTCGAAGTACATCCCGGAGCCCCTGCTTGAGGCTTGGGGGTTCGAGATCGAATCCACTCTTTAATTAAGCATGAACCAGAATCCCCAGGGTCGCCCGAGCGGCGGCCCTTTGTCTTGTCCTGAACACTTCGCAAAAGCCAGATCATAGAGGATTCGTTGGCGTCTCCCCTGACCATCACGAGCATTCCGGCAAGTGAACTCGTGGCTTTGGTGACAGCCGCCAGCTTCGCCGCCGGACTCAACGTTTACGCTACCGTAGCCACGCTCGGCCTGCTGGCGCACGCGGGAGTACTGCCGCTGCCGCCTGCACTGCAATTACTTTCGAATTGGTGGGTGATCGCAGCCAGCGGCGCACTGTTTGCCATTGAATTCTTTGCCGATAAGATTCCCGCCTTTGACCTGATCTGGAATGCGCTGCATACCTTCATTCGAATCCCGGTCGCGGCTCTGCTGGCCTACCGAGCTACCGCGACTCTTTCACCCTCTGAGCAACTGATCGCCACGATTGCTGGTGGCGCCATCGCTCTCGCCGCCCATGGCGGTAAGACCGCCGTCCGGGCCGCGGTCACGCCCTCGCCCGAACCATTCTCGAATATGGCCTTAAGCCTGGGAGAAGATGGGCTCGCCATCTTTCTCACCTGGTTTGCCACGCAACATCCGTATGGAGCGATCGCGATCGTCAGCCTGCTGCTCATCATCATTGTGGTGCTGGCCCGCTGGGTGGTGCGCTCGCTCCGGGCCCTTTTCCGGGGAGCCGAGCACGAACTGGCAAAGTAGCAAACTGCTTGAGAAAACATCCCGAGTCGCACAAGATGACAATTCTCTGACAATTCCCCGCAAGTCTATTTGTTACAATCGGATTGTTATGGTGCCGCAATCGGCCTTTACCGACGTTCCGACCGCCATCGAGGAGATCCGCTCCGGCCGCATGGTGGTCGTAGTGGATGACGAAGATCGCGAGAACGAAGGCGATCTGACCCTCGCGGCCGAGAAAGCTACTCCCGAACTGATCAACTTCATGGCCAAATACGGTCGCGGATTGGTCTGCCTGGCCATGACCGAAGAGCGGCTCGACCATTTGCGTATCGGTCCTATGACCGCAGAGAACACGTCGAACTACGGGACCGCGTTTTGCGAAGCCATTGACGCCCGCGACGGAGTCACCACTGGAATTTCAGCCTACGATCGCGCCCGCACCATCAAGGTTGCGATCGATCCCGCCACGCGCCCTTCGGATCTGGCGCGTCCCGGACATGTTTTCCCACTGCAGGCCCGCAAAGGCGGGGTGCTGGTGCGTGCCGGCCAAACCGAGGCTTCGGTTGATTTAGCCCGCATGGCGGGACTGATTCCAGCGGGAGTGATCTGCGAAATCATGCGCGACGACGGAACCATGGCCCGGGTTCCCGACCTCATCGAGTTCTGCAAAACCCACAGCATGAAGATGCTAACGGTAGCCGAACTCATCCGCTACCGCATGCAGCATGAGCGCTACGTGCACCGTGTCGGAGAAGCGCTGATTGGCACCCGTCACGGAGAGTTTCGCCTGATTGCCTACGAGAGCGAAGTCGACGGCGGCGAATCTCACGTTGCGTTAGTGAGGGGCGACATTGAAAGCAGCGAACCGGTGCTGGTCCGCATGCACTCCCATTGCGTGATGGGCGATGTCTTCGGATCGACCGCTTGCGATTGCCATGCAACCATTGAAGGCTCGATGCAGGCCATCGCGCGCGAAGGCCGCGGCGCTCTGATCTATTTGCACCAAACTTCGAAAGGCTTTTCGGTCGAAAGCATCGGAGAACGCAAGATGCTCACCTTCCATCGCGACAAGCGCCTCCCGTCTCTACCCGAGAGCGAGCGCAAGACCCAACGCGAAATTGGCATCGGCGCGCAAATTCTCTCCGATTTGAATCTCCGCCGCATTCGCCTGCTAACCAACCATCCCCGAAAAGTCCCAGCCCTCGAAGGATTCGACATCGAGATTGTCGAGCAGGTACCCGTGTTGTTGGATCGAGTGAAAACAACCGGCCCGAGACAGGCTAACTAACGACGCGCGCGGAGATCAGCCAACAGCCATCGCTAATTCTGGCGGCGTCAGAACGGCTTTCGGCTGACGACCTGACTGTCGTTGATGAAGAATTGTGCCGGGCACTGGTTTGAGCCGCAAATTACCGGCAGCAGTCCGGCTAGCTGCTTGCGCGTAATCAGGCCCAGAGTGCCGCATTCAGGACAGGACAGCACGGCCCAGTAGGGATCGTCTTTTTCTCCGACGCGCCCCGCGTTCTCCAGCACGAAGATGGTGCCGGGAAGCATCTGTTCGGGGATCCATTGGCTTAGGACGTCGAGTTCTGCAACCATGTCGCCTCCTTCTTCGGCCAAGCAATGTGGGGCCACTATGTGGAACCAAACTTCCCTGCTTATGAAGCCTGCCTTACTTTGCGCAATAAACGAAACGTACTCGTACCGTTGCCTTTCTTGGCGCGTATTTCGGCGCGAACCTGGCGCACCGTGTCGCTGAGACAAATCGTCAGCATGGGCTGGCGCGCATTTTTCAAGATGTCCACAATCTGCCGCGGCGAAGTTTCCAGATACAGAGTTTTGCCGTCGGTGAGCAAGTGATATTCAGACGCGCCGCTGACAATCTCCGCCAGGCGTTTGCCGAACTCCCGCTGGAGGAAGCGCATGACCTTGCGTACACGCTGCAAGGAAAACCCGCGACGGCGCAACTCGCAGATTACAGCGACCTCGGCGAGGTCTTCCATGGAATACAACCGGCGACGTCCTTCGCGCGCGGGCACCACGATGCGGCGCTCGTCCCACCACTGCAGTTGCCGGGGCGTGATGCCGGTGAGCAATACCACGTCGCGGGATGTGAACACTTGCTGCATGCCAAGTCCAAAAATGTTTCAAACAATTACAGAGCGAAATGTTTGGAACATTGTAGGCATGGACGGGCCGCTGTCAACTGTGGATTTCGGCGAACAGGGGTAACTAGACGAGTTCCATCGAACGGAATCTAACAGCCTTGATGTTTATCCCCCGCCGACGAAGTGGACGATCTCCAAGCGGTCCCCCTCCGCCAGGTTGGTTTCAGGCCACTGGTCGCGGGCGACAATATTGCGGTTTAGTTCGATAGCAACTCGATCTGCTTTCATTCCCAGCTGATCTACGAGGCCAGCGAGTGTAAGGGGAGGATTGAAATCGCGAGCCTCGCCATTGATCTGCAGTTTCATGTCATCTGGATTTTCGCAGCAGCAGCGCGCCGACGGCAAGTGAGCGTCAAGCTTCGCCCGGCTGGACAGCCGAGGGCGGCTCTCCCCATTTAAGCTACGCTTCGACTTTGCGCAACTGGAACTTGCGGGTTGCGGTGCGGCCGGAGTAGCTGGCTTGCACGAGCACCGCGGAATCCGGGAGCGAGGATTCGTCGACATCGATCTTCATCTCGGCATCGCCATCGGAACCGGTGACCACCTGGGTGTAAAACGGAGCGGAGCCTGGGCGGGCGAAGCGAACCGTCAACCGCGCTCCCTGAACAGCGGCGCCTCCTTCGGTGACGCGCAGCCGCAGGGTCAGATTGCGATCCGCGTGTACCGACCCGGCATTGAGCCATAGCACATCGAGTTCTTTGATTGCGGCCAGCACTTCGGGCGTGACACTTTTGTCGAGCACGCCCTCCACTCGGCCATCACGGATCGAGTCCAGGACGAGACGATGCTGGTCGCGCAGGATCTGCTCTTTTTGCTGGTCGGTGAAACCAGACTCGGCTGCTTTATCGGCGTAGGAAGTGGCACGCTTGCCGATGCAGCGTCCGCGGACGAAGACCTGAGTCTGCAGCAGCAGCTCGTTCTCCCGCGCTTCGCTTTGCACGTGGTAAACCGTGTCTTCGTGCTTCACGTCGGTATTGAAACCAAAAATCATGTGAATCTATTGTTGCGATCCTAACTTAACCCATCCTACCGAATCATCGGCAAAAACCCTCAAACGCGTTACGTAAGCTTGTTAAAAGATCGTCACAAACTGTCGCCGTCGCTTGACACTGCCATCCGCGAAATCTACTCTAGAATGTTTAGTTAATGCTTGGCTGCGAATTATATATAGCTCTTCTATGCCCGACAATTACTTCGCTCGCTACCTGCCATTATTGATCCACCTCATCGTAGCAGGTGGGTTGGCTTCTGCCATCGTGTTGCTTTCCTGGTTCGTTGGTTACCGGCGGCCTACGCTGGCCAAGCTATCCCCCTACGAATGCGGCATGACCCCGGTCGGAGACGCGCGCGAGCGCTTCTCCGTGAAGTTCTACCTGGTGGCGATGCTCTTTATTCTGTTCGACGTGGAAGCGGTCTTTCTGTATCCCTGGGCGGTGATCCTGCGGCAGCTTAAGATGTTTGGTTTCTGGGAGATGCTGGTGTATATCGGCATCGTTCTAGTGGGTTACTTTTACATCTTGAAAAAGGGTGTGCTGGACTGGGGTGCGGTTTCGACGCGAAGGGGTGAAGTTTAATGCCACTGGTTCCCGCCATCACCGATCTTGAGGCTCTGAAAGACCACCCCGCGGTGGTGAGACTGCGCTCATGGAACTCGGCTGCGGTCGCTGGAGCGAAGTTTGACCGGGATGAGATGACCATCTACATCGAGCGATCATCCATCCGAGAGGCTTGCGTAATCCTGCGGGACGATCCGAGCTGTCCCTTTAACTATCTTTCCGATGTGACTTGCGTAGATTGGTATCCCTCGCAGCCGCGGTTCGAGGTGGTGTACGAGTTGCTTTCGATTCCCAACAAGGAAAGGGTCAGGCTGAAGGTGCGGCTGGGCAGCGACAGCCCGGTGGTGGAATCGGTAACCTCGGTCTGGCCATCGGCGAATTATTTCGAGCGCGAGGTTTTCGACCTGTTTGGAATTCGCTTTACCGGGCATCCTTATTTACGGCGCATTCAGATGCCGGAAGATTGGGAAGGCCATCCGTTGCGCAAAGATTATCCCGTGGAGGGCTATCGTTAGACTTTGCTATGGCCCACATGACCTCCACCCCCGTGCTTGAGCCCGGCCAGGATCGGACGATGATCCTGAACATGGGCCCGCAGCACCCGTCCACGCATGGAGTGTTGCGGCTGATTCTTGAGATCGACGGCGAAACCGTGGTGCGGCTCATGCCCGACATCGGGTATCTGCACACCGGGATCGAGAAAACTTGCGAAGCGAAGTTCTACCAGCAGGTGGTGCCGCTTACCGACCGCATCGATTACCTCTGCCCGATGACCAACAATCTCTGCTATGCGCTGGCGGTTGAGAAACTGCTGGGGCTGGAGATTCCTCCTAAGGCGCAATGGCTGCGGGTGATGATGAATGAGTTGACCCGCATCAACTCACATCTGGTGTGGTTGGGAACGCACGCCATGGACATTGGCGCGCTCACCGTTTTTCTTTACTGCTTCCGCGAGCGTGAAGATGTTTTGCGCCTGTTCGAGGCGGTCAGCGGCCAGCGCATGATGACGTCGTATTTCCGCATCGGCGGCGTAGCTTTGGAGCCGCCGCTGGGATTCTTTGACCGCGTGCGGGATTTCGCTAATCGCTTCCCATCCAAGGTGGATGAGTACGAAAACCTGCTGACAGGAAACCCCATCTGGACCATGCGGACCAAAGGCGTGGCGCGGATTACGGCCGAGGATGCCATCGCCTTGGGCGCAAGCGGGCCCACACTTCGAGGAAGTGGCGTCGACTTCGATCTGCGACGCGATATGCCGTACTCGGGATACGAGAGTTTCAAGTTCAAAGTGCCGGTGGCGCAAGAAGGCGACGTGTTCGCCCGATACATTTGCCGGGTACAGGAGTTGCGGGAATCGATCGCGATCGTGCAGCAGGCGCTCGATGGGATGCCAGAGGGTCCGATCAAAGCGGATGCTCCCAAAGTTGTGTTGCCGGACCGCGAAAAGATGAAGACGCAAATGGAAGCGCTCATCTATCACTTCAAGATCATCACCGAGGGCTTTGCGGTTCCGGCCGGTGAGGTTTATCAGGCAGTGGAATCCCCGCGCGGTGAAATGGGATATTACATTGTGAGCGACGGAACGGCTAAGCCGTATCGTGTGCACATGCGGGCGGCTTGCCTGGCGAATCTGCAGTTGCTGCCGAAGATGTGCGAGGGAAGATTGCTCGCGGACGTGGTGGCGGCAATTGGCAGCATCGATATTGTGCTCGGAGAAATTGACCGGTAGCGCCGAGCGCATTGGTCGCAGATTAAGGAAAAGCGCTAACCACAAAGGACACCAAGGTTCACAAAGGAAATCTGCTGGTGAAGTTTTCGGAGCAATTCGAGGCGCGCTTCGCGGACATGCTTACGCACTATCCGACGAAACGATCTGTGCTGGTGCCCACGCTTCTTTATGCGCAGGATGAAGTCGGCTGTCTGAACCATGATGTGATTCATGAGATTGCGCAGCGGCTGGATCTGACCGATCTAGATGTAAACAACGTAATCAGCTACTACTCGATGCTGACCACGAAACCTCGCGGCAAATTCAACGTCCAGGTTTGCACCAATATTGCCTGCATGCTGCGCGGCGGCGAAGAGCTTCTCGATCACTGCAAGACGAGGTTGGGCATCGGACACAAAGGCACGACGCCTGACGGCATGTTCTCGCTCGAGGAGGTCGAGTGCATCGGGGCATGCAGTTGGGCCCCGGCTGTGCAGGTGAATTATGATTTCCACGAGAATTTGACTGCGGAGAAGATCGACAAGGTGCTGGACGAATATAGCAAGAATTGAGTCAATGACTCGTTGAGTCAATGAGTCCCTAAAATGGCTGACTTGGTTTCCCATCCCGACGAAGTGAAAGTCGTCTCCAAACGCTTTGGCAAAGGTGCGACTGATATCGACCGCTACCTTGAGCTCGACGGTTACAAAGCCGTCAGGAAAGCGCTTGGAATGCAGCCGGATGCGATTGTCAATCTGGTGAAGGATTCCGGCCTGCGCGGTCGCGGCGGAGCTGGATTCAACACTGGGATGAAATGGTCGTTCGTGCCCAAGCAATCCGCGAAGCCGAAATACATTTTGTGTAATGGCGATGAGAGCGAGCCGGGCACCTGTAAAGACCGTCTGATTTTTGAACACGACCCACACGCGGTGATTGAAGGTGTGGTGATCGCGGGAATTGCTACGGGCTCGCACGCTGGATACATCTACATCCGCGGCGAGTACCGATATTTACTGGAGATCATGCAGAAGGCGATCAAGGATGCCTACGCGCGAGGATTTCTGGGCAAGAACATTTTCGGCAGCGGCTATGACTTCGAAGTCTACTGGCACGGCGGTGCGGGGGCGTATGAAGTAGGCGAAGAGTCGGCACTGATGGAATCGCTCGAGGGCAAGCGCGGCATCCCCCGAATCCGGCCTCCCTTCCCGGCTGTGGTCGGGCTGTGGGGCGGACCGACGGTCATTAATAATGCAGAGACGTTGGCGAGTGTGCCCCACATCCTGCTCGGCGGCGCGGATTGGTTTGCTAAGCTGGGGCCGCCCAAGAATGGCGGAACCCGCCTATTTTGTTTGAGCGGGCACTTGAATCGCCCTGGGGTATATGAGTTGCCCATGGGGTACAACCTCAAGAAGATGATTTATGAAGTGGGTGGCGGCATTTCGAATGGCCGCGCGCTGAAGGCCGTGGTGCCGGGCGGTTCGAGCTGTCCGGTTTTGACGGCTGGGGAAATCGATGTCGCCATGGATTTTGATGCCATGATGAAAGCGGGAACCATGCTGGGCTCGGGCGGCGTGGTGGTCGTAGATGATACGACTTGCATGGTGAAGTTTGCGCTGCGCATCATGAAGTTTTATCAGCACGAGAGCTGCGGCTGGTGCATTCCGTGCCGCGAAGGCACGGACTGGTTGAAGAAAACACTGACCCGATTTCACAACGGTGGCGGAGTTAAGAAAGATATCGACAACATCCAATACCTTTCGGAAAACATGCTGGGACGCACCTTCTGTCCGCTGGGCGACGCGGCAGCGATGCCGACGATTTCCATCGTGAAGAAATTCCGCAAGGAATTTGAAGATCATTTGGAAGGCAGGCCATGCCCATTTGAAAAGGCGGGCAAGGTCGAGCCGGTAGAAATGATGGCGTAGAACTCGTCGATTGTTGGCTAACCAGGCGAAGGCGGTTTTGCCAACGACCAATGACGAACGACCAACGACGATTTTATGGCTGACGTAAACATCACAGTAGACGGCAAGAAGGTCACGGCTCCAGCCGGAACCCTGCTCATTGAGGCTTGCAAGAGCGTAGGCATCGAGGTTCCCTCATTTTGTTACTATCCGAATCTGTCGTTGCAGGGTGCTTGCCGGATGTGCCTGGTCAAGGTCGAGAAGATGCCCAAGCTGCAGACGGCGTGCACCACGGTGATTGGCGAGGGCATGATCGTTTCGACCGACACGCCAGAGATTCATCAGGCGCGCAAGGGCATGGTGGAATTGTTGCTCGGCAATCATCCGCTCGACTGCCCGGTTTGCGATGCGGGCGGCGAATGCGAATTGCAGGACATGACTTTCTCTTACGGCGCCGCCGAATCGAAATACATCGACGCCAAGAATCATAAGGAAGAGCAACAGTGGTCGCCAGTGGTTTTCTTTGATCGGCCGCGTTGCATCTTGTGCTACCGCTGCGTGCGGGTCTGTGGCGAGGGGATGGATGTGTGGGCTCTCGGGGTGCAGAACCGCGGTGTGAGCTCGATTATCGCGCCCAATCAGGATGATCATCTGGAATGCGAAGAGTGCGGCATGTGCATCGACATATGCCCGGTGGGGGCGCTTACTTCCGGCGCCTATCGCTACAAGACGCGCCCGTGGGAGATGAAGCACGTAGGCACGACCTGCACGCACTGCGCCGACGGTTGCAAGACAACTCTGGGCGTGCGCCGATCCGATACCGGCATGGAAATTGTACGCGGGGACAATCGTGATAAGAGCGGCATCAATGGCGATTTCCTTTGCATCAAGGGACGTTACGCTTTCGATTTTGCGCATCACGAAGATCGCCTGACGCAACCGTTGGTCCGCAAGAACGGACGATTGACAGCGTCAACATGGGAAGAAGCGTTCGAGTTGATCGGGAAACGATTCAGGGAGATCTGCGACCAGGCCGGGGGACAAGCGATCGGGGTTTTCGGTTCGAACCGCACCACCAACGAAGAGAATTACCTCTTGCAGAAGTTCGCCCGCGTCGCGATTGGAACAAATAACATCGACCACCATCGCACAGCGGACTTCCCTGCTCTGGCTGCAGCGCTCGCAGGAAAACCGGAAGCAACCGCTACCATGCGGCACGTTTTCAATGCGCCCACGATTTTGCTGATTGGCAACGATCCCACCGAACAGCACCCGCTGTTGGCATGGCAGATTCGGAATAACGTCCGGTTGCACCGAGCGCGCTTATACGTGATCAATTCGCAGCCTATTAAGCTGCGGCGACAAGCGGCAAGCTTCGTTCAGATTCCGGCTGGATCGGAAGGAACGCTGGCTGCGTTTCTCGCTGGCGATGACACTGCCGTCGATGCGATCGCCAGTGACGACGTCAGCCGCAGCTCCTGGATCGCCTTGCGTGACAAACTGCGTAGCGAATTGAACCTCGTCATTATCTTTGGATCGGAGATCCGGGGCAGGGACATCGCTTCCGTGACGACATTCGCTTCCGGCATCCAAGGTGCGAAAGTTGTTTGCCTGAGCGACTACTCCAACTCGCGGGGCGCTGCTGACATGGGACTCTATCCGGACCTGCTTCCGGGCTATCAGCGGGTTTCGGACGCTGGCAAGTTTCACGAAGAGTGGGACAGCGTCCCACAAACACCTGGCTTGACTCTTCCTGAGATGATCGAAAGCGCGAAAGCCGGTCAGTTGAAGGCATTTTACGTTGTGGGTGCAAATCCCGTCGAACAGCTCGGCATCGATCCCTTTGTCTTTTCGAACACTTTCGTTGTGGTGCAGGATATGTTCCTGACCGAGACAGCCGTTATTGCCGACGTGGTGTTACCTGCCGCGAATGCTTACGAGAAGTCCGGAACGTTCACCAATACGTGCGGCGACCTGCAACTAGTGAAGAAGGCGGGCGAGGTAACCGGAACAAAGTCAGATTTCGAGATGATCGTCCGCATCGCAGGTGCGATGGGTTTCGACGTTCGGCGGTTGGTGCCGTTTGGGCGAGGAGTCGGCACGGACATGGGCCAGTCGCGCGGCGCGCAATCTGGCGAAGCTGACCGGCACGCGGTATGGCTTGAAGCCAACGGGCTTGAACCGAAGATGAACCCATTCGATCCCATGGCGATTCTGGATGAGATTCAGCGACTGGTGCCGGGCTACGATGTTTCCCGGATGAATATACTGGCCGGCAACGATCAGCACACGACTTTGTCCGGAAGCGGGCCGGGGACTCTGCATAATCCGGAGTTGATCGTGCCCGCACAGGATAGTCTTTTCAGCTCAGGTACATTGGGCCGTTACTCCCGCACTTTGAATTCGGTAATTGAGAATCGTCACAAGCAGCCGGCGGAGGCAGAAGTCGCCGCTGATTGAATTTTCGTTCAAGCGCTCTCTCTTATGGATCAGTGCGCGGGCGAAACGCCCCCGCGACAGCCGGCGCAAACGCCGGCGCTACATTTTTGCAAATAGGTCAGGAACCTACATCGTTGAGCCTTAGCGTATTCATTCTCGTTTCCGTCATTAAGATTGTGATCGCACTCGGCGTGTTGCTTACGGCTGTCGCTTATACCGTGTGGCTGGAGCGCAAGGTTGTGGGCCACATTCAAAATCGCTGGGGACCCACGCGGGTGGGCCCGTTTGGCCTGCTGCAACCGCTGGCGGACGGAGTAAAGTTCATTTTCAAAGAGGATCTGTTACCGCCGCACGTGTACAAGCCGCTGTACATCGCGGCGCCGATGATTGCGTTGATTTTCGCGCTCACCTCGATCTCGCTCATTCCCGTCGGCAACTGGATTACGGTGTTCGGAATCCACACACCGCTTGAGATCGTCGATGTGAACATCGGCCTGCTCATTGTGCTGGGCATCACTTCGTTAGGCGTGTACGGCGTTGCGCTGGCCGGGTGGTCGTCGAACAGCAAATATTCGCTGCTGGGCGGATTGCGCGCCAGCGCGCAAATGGTGAGTTACGAAATCTCACTCGGCCTTTCGCTGGTCGGCGTACTGATTATGGCGGGTAGTTTCAGTTTGCGAGATATTGTCGATGCGCAAAGCGGAACATTTTGGGGATTCATCCCGCGCTGGAACATTTTCCAGGGACAATTCGTGGCGTTCTTCATCTATCTGATGGCGGCGTACGCGGAAACCAATCGAATCCCATTTGATTTGCCGGAGGCGGAAACTGAACTGGTCGCCGGATATCATACCGAGTACAGCGCCATGAAATTCGCGATGTTCTTCATGGCGGAGTACGCCAACATGATCACAGTGGCATGTCTGGCGACTTTGCTTTTCCTAGGCGGATGGCATGGGCCACATCGCTTCGGACCGCCGATTGTGCAAGCGATCCTGCCAGTGTTCTGGTTTGCGGCCAAGATATTCGCGTTTCTGTTCCTTTATATATGGGTTCGCGGCACGTTGCCGCGGTTTCGTTACGACCAGTTGATGGCGTTCGGGTGGAAGTTTCTGCTGCCACTGGCCATTGCGAACCTGGTGATCACGGCTTTGATCGTGGCATTGAGATCGTAGCGCAAAGAACTAACGATGCTTCATCTGTTTGTATTTTCGATGTTTGGGTTGGTGTGCGTTGCCGGCGCGGTCAATCTGCTGGTGCAGCGGCACCCCATCAACAGCGCGCTATCGCTGGTCGTGGTCATGGGTTCGCTCGCGGTGGAATATCTGCTGTTGGGCGCAGAGTTTGTCGCGGCCGTGCAGGTCATTGTCTACGCTGGAGCAATCATGGTGCTGTTCGTCTTCGTGATCATGTTGTTGAACGCTGGCGTAGAAGACCGAAGCAGGGGCAGCCGGGTGGCGATGCTGTTTGGGATTCCCGGAATGCTGATTGGCAGTGTGCTGGTTGCGTGGGTGCTGCTTGAACGCTCAGGTACAGGAAACGTGGCGGTCGGCGCACTTCCTGGCCCGCCTAAGGTAATCGGATGGCTGCTCTTTCACGATTTCCTTCTGCCGTTTGAAGTAACCTCGGTCCTTGTGTTGATCGCGATTCTGGGCGCAGTAGTCCTGGCGAGCCATCCGGCGTCGGCGCGAGAAGCGTCCAGCCAACCCGACAAGAGGGAGGGCTGATGGTACCGCTTTCTTATTACCTTGTGCTTAGCGGCATCCTGTTCGCCTGTGGCGTTACCGGGTTTCTGATCAAGCGCAACATCATCACGATTTTTATGTCGATTGAGCTGATGCTCAATGGTGTGAATTTGTCTTTCGTTGCATTCGCAGCGCAATGGCACGCGCTCAGCGGACAAGTTTTTGTGTTCTTTGTGATGGTGGTGGCAGCGGCGGAAGCGACAGTGGGGCTGGCGATAATTATTGCCGTATACCGTACGCGAGAGACCCTCAATGTGGATCGGGTAAACCTGCTCAAACTATGACGCCGAATCTTTATCTCTGGCTGATTCCGGTGCTGCCTCTGCTGGGCGCCGCCATCAATGGTCTGTTCGGGAAGCGCTTTTCGCGACAGACCGTATCGGCAATTGCGCTTGGATTTTGCGGCGCCGCGTTTGTCATGGCGCTGTGGATTGTCAGCCAGTATTCTTCTTTGACCCTGCCTCATGTGGAGAGGCTGGCGTCGTGGATACGCGCTGGCGATTTTCAGGCGGACTTCGCGTTTTACCTCGATCAACTTTCATTCGTGATGCTCCTGGTGGTTACTGGAGTCGGCTTCCTCATTCACATTTATTCGGTCGGTTATATGTGGGAAGAAGGCGGGTTTTACCGGTTTTTCTCGTACCTCAATCTTTTCATGTTCTTCATGCTCACGCTGATTCTGGCCAGCAATTACCTCCTGATGTTTGTCGGATGGGAGGGGGTGGGGCTGGCGTCTTATCTGCTGATCGGATTCTGGTTTACGAAAGATTCCGCGGCCTCCGCCGGCAAAAAGGCATTCATCGTCAACCGCATTGGTGACTTCGGATTCCTGATCGCGCTGTTCCTGATGATCAAGCATTTTGGCTCGCTGAGCTTTGAGCCGGTATTTCGAATCGTATCCGGCATGCCTGCAGAAACCGCTGGCGCCGGTTTGCTGACCGCGATCGGTTTGCTCCTGATGGTAGGAGCTGCCGGAAAGTCCGCCCAGCTTCCGCTTTATGTTTGGTTGCCAGACGCGATGGAAGGCCCGACGCCGGTTTCAGCGCTCATCCACGCCGCGACCATGGTGACGGCTGGGGTCTATATGGTGGTCCGGTCGCATGTGGTTTTCGATCGCGCACCACAGGCTTTGATGGTGGTTGCAATCGTCGGAACGTTGACGGCTTTGTTCGCGGCGACGATTGGCGTTTGCCAGACTGACATCAAGAAGGTTCTTGCCTACTCTACGATTTCACAGCTTGGCTACATGTTTCTGGCTTGTGGCGTAGCCGCGTATTCCGCGGGAATTTTCCATCTGATGACGCATGCGTTCTTCAAAGGGCTGCTGTTTCTCGCGGCGGGTTCGGTGATCCATGCTATCGGCGGCGAGCAGGACATGCGCCGTATGGGTGGGTTGCGGCACCACATCCCCTGGACGTTCTGGACGATGACAGCGGCAACTTTTGCCATCGCCGGATTCCCTCCGTTCGCGGGATTCTTCAGCAAGGACGCGATCCTGTGGAAGGCATTCTCGGGTGAGCATGGGAGCTGGGTGTTCTGGGCGATCGGCGTGTTCACCGCTTTCCTGACTTCCTTTTATATGTTCCGGCTCTGGTTCCTGACCTTCTTCGGTGAGTACCGAGGCGAAACCGCAGTTGCTCATGGTGACGAGCACGTACATGCCATCAGCGGTTCGAGGGCGGGGGCGCCCGCGCCACACGGGCATGGCGGTATTCATGAGAGCCCGACGATCATGCTCATACCTCTCGTGATTTTGGCGTTGCTTTCGATTTGTGGTGGTTGGGCGGGTGGAGAACGTTTCGACAAATTTCTCTCTCCGGTGCTTCACGCCGGCGTGACTGCAAATTCGCTTGAGGAAGTGGGCACAGCGACTCCGGTGTCGGAGCAGAAAGAGCACGGTGCTTCGGAAGGGCTTCTCGAGAGCATTTCAGTCCTTGCTGCTGCCTCGGGACTTTTCTTGGCTTGGCTTTTGTACCACAAGCGGCCGCAGTTGCCACAGGAAATTGCTCACGCGTTAGGCGGTTTCTACGAAGCTGTCGTGCACAAATATTACGTGGATGAGATTTATGCAGCTGTGTTCGTGAAGCCTCTCATCGATGGCTCAACTCGCATTCTCTGGCATGGTATCGATCGGGACGTCATCGATGCGACGCTGGACAATAGCGCCGAGGGTGCACGCGAAGTTTCCGACGCTGTGCGCCACATGCAGTCGGGTAATCTGCGCTCTTATGCGGGATGGATCGCTGCAGGAGCGGCGGCCGTGATCGCCTACATGGTCTGGACGGGAACACGATGAGCACCACGCTGGACAACTCGATGCTTACGCTGGTCACGTTCATTCCACTGGCAGGCGCACTTTTGCTGTTGCTGTTTCCCCGCCGCGACCGCGATATTCGTCTGTTTGCTCTTGTGGTCTCGCTGCTCGATTTTGTTCTCTCCTTGCATCTGCCGGTGCATTTTCAGCGAGGACAAACCGCATTTCAGTATGAGGTTAACAATCAGTGGATCTCGAATCCCAATATCCACTACCACATGGGAGTAGACGGCGTTTCCATGTGGCTGGTGGTTCTGACCACGTTTCTGACGCCGCTCTGCGTGCTCATCTCCTGGAATTCGATTCACGAAAGAGTAAAAGAGTTTTTCATTCTGTTACTCGTTCTGCAGACGGCGCTGATCGGCGTCTTCGTCGCGCTTGATTTGTTTCTTTTTTACTTCTTCTGGGAAGCTACGTTGATTCCGATGGCTCTGCTGATCGGCATTTACGGGCACGGACGCCGCGTGTATGCGGCGGTCAAGTTCTTCTTGTACACCATGGTCGCTTCGATGTTTATGCTGGCGGCGATCCTGTGGCTTTATGCGAAAACTGGAACGTTCGATTTTGTCAGCATCCAGACGGCCATCCACAACGGCCAGGTCGAGAATTTCACTGGCGCAGCGCTCTGGCTTTTTCTCGGATTCTTCGTCGCGTTTGCGGTGAAAGTTCCAGTTTTCCCGTTCCATACCTGGCTGCCTGACGCACACGTAGAAGCGCCCACAGCGGGTTCGGTTCTGCTGGCCGGTGTCCTGCTCAAGATGGGCACATATGGCATGTTTCGCTTCAATCTCGGCCTGTTCCCCGAGCAGTCGCGAAGCAATGCTTGGTGGATCATGGTGCTGGCGCTGATCGGCATCGTCTACGGCGCGCTGGTCGCGATGGTGCAGCCTAATATGAAGAAGCTGATCGCGTACTCTTCGATCAGCCACCTTGGCTTCGTGGTATTGGGTATTTTCAGCTTCACCCAAGCGGGACTCGATGGTGCGACCTTCGTCATGTTGGCGCATGGAGTTTCCACCGGAGCGCTTTTCATGCTGGCGGGAATTCTGTACGAGCGGCGCCATACTTACGAGATTGCCGAATTTGGCGGTCTCGCAGCTCCCATGCCGGTGTATGCCACATTTTTTCTGTTCATCGTGCTCGCGTCGGTGGGATTGCCTCTGCTCAACGGCTTCGTGGGCGAGTTCCTGGTGCTCAGCGGCGCTTTCCGCGATCGCGCGGTTTACGGCATCCTGGGGGCAACGGGCGTGATATGGAGCGCCTGTTACTTGCTCTGGATGTATCAACGGGTCTTCTACGGCAAGGTCACGCATCCGGTCAACCTGTCGTTGCCCGATCTGAGTGGACGTGAACGCGCTGCCCTATGGCCTGCGGCAGCCGCCGCTCTGGTGATGGGCGTGGCGCCGCTGCTCTGGCTGAACTCGATTGATCCCGCCGTACAAACGGCATTAGCCCCATTCGCGCAGCTGGCCAGCAAGGTGGTCGGCCGGTGAACAGCGCCACCGACCTCGTGCAAGTGATTCCCCAGGCAGCTGATTATGTGCGGATCTTGCCTGAGATCGTGCTGACGGTTTTTGGCATGATCGTGATGGTGCTTGATCCTTGGATGGACGATCGCCGTAGTCAAAGGACGCTAGGAACCATTGCGCTGGTTGGCTCATTGGCGGCGCTGCTAGCAACGTTGTTCCAGTCGCAATATCCAGGATTGGGCTTCTGGAACATGGTACGCGTGGACAGTTTCAGCGTCTTCTTCCATTTTCTGGTTGCGGCCGTCACCGCGGTTGTGATCCTGACTTCTTACGAGTACATGCACGTGCAACGGATTCGCGCGGGCGAATACTACGCCTTGGTCTTGTTCGGCGCGGTCGGCATGAGCTTGATGTCCTCGGCGGTGGAACTTGTTCTGATCTTTATCGCGCTGGAAATCTCGTCGATCTCCACTTACATTCTGGCTGGATTTCGACGGCGCGCCGCGATCAGCAGTGAATCTTCGGTCAAATACTTTCTGCTCGGTTCGTTTGCCACGGCATTTTTTCTCTATGGAGTGGCGCTGATGTTTGGAGCCACCGGTTCGACGAGCATCAGCGTAATCGGGGATGCGCTGCGCTCCGGGGACATTCCAATCCTGGCCTATGTCGGAGTGGCGTTCATGTTCGTGGGCTTGGGCTTTAAAGTCGCCGCAGCGCCGTTCCACGTCTGGACGCCCGATGTGTATGAAGGTGCGCCGGCGCCCGTTGTCGGATTCATGTCCACCGCTCCCAAGGCTGCGGTGTTCGCGGTGCTGCTGCGGATCATGTTTGAAGCGGACGCTCCGGGACGGCTCTGGTTGATCTGGGTGGCGGCCGCACTGTCGATGACCGTGGGCAACCTGGGCGCTCTCGTGCAGGACAATGTAAAGCGGTTGCTCGCGTACTCTTCCATTGCTCAAGCCGGATACATGCTGATTGCATTTGCTGCGCTCCCAAACAATGGCATTCCAGCCGTGATGTTTTACACGGCCGCCTACGCAGCAATGAATGTCGGGGCTTTTGCAGTGATCAGCCATATCGGCGGCGAGGGCGAACGTTACGTTACGCTGGAAGACTATGAGGGACTTGGACGGCGAAGTCCTTTGCTGGCGGCGATCCTGACGATTTTTCTTTTGTCTTTGATCGGGATTCCGGTTACTGGTGGTTTTTTCGCCAAGTTCTATGTATTCAGTGCGGCGCTGCAGGCCAATCTGGTCGGGCTGGTGATTATCGGCGTGCTCAATAGCGCGGTGGCTTCTTACTATTATCTCCGGCTGATCGTCGTGATGTACATGCGCGAGGCGCGCGAGGATGTGCCGGTGTCACCGATTCCGCTCGGACTTGGAACCGCGCTTGCAATCAGTTTGGCGGCAACCATTTATCTTGGCGTGCTCCCCGGACGACTTCTCGACTATGCCGCGCGCACCGCGGCGGAGTGGGCGCGCTGACCGCCTTATCATTCATTCCACCGCGACCGCAATATCGACATACGCGAAGATACGGGCAGACAGCAGCCAGAATGCCAGGGTCTCTACTCCCGCTAATACGATAGGAAACCAGGAAGCTGTTCCCGGAGATTCAAAAGAAGAATTGACTACCGTGGCTCCGAGTTCCCACACCGGTATGACGTATCCCCAGTGCGGACCCAGGAATTGGCCAGCCAGAGCGGGAAGGCCCAGGACCATCGCGGTGGCGCCGGCTGCGAAGAAAGGGTTCAGAAACGTAGAAAACATCAGAGCTACGGTTCCGGCTAACGCGCAGGCAGCGAGCAGGCAAACCATGAGGAACCAAACGTGCGAGATAGGAAATCCTGCCGCTCCGACTGTCCAGCTTCCGGTCATACCGAGGGCGAAGCAATAGACCGCGCACGCAATGGTTACGCCAAGCACCAGTCCAGAAAGATACTGCTGGCGTCCCACGGCCTTCGAGAGCACAGCTAGAATCCGGCGGGACCTGCGCTCGTTGTAGATAGCTGAACCGCCGAAGAATATGCTGAACGCCGAGACATAAACAGCGTCCAGTTTGAAAACGAAGAGCAGGTCGTCGCGTTGGCGGTGAATGTCGGAAACCAGCCCGAGAAACGCGAGCAGCAGGACCCACAGCAATAGAGTAAGCATGGGCCAACGCTGTTCGCGGGCGAAATTGATGGCGATCAGCAGAACGGGCTTCACTGAACGCCCTTCGAAGCGGTAGATTGCAGGTCGGCGGTCACTTCCAGGAAAATTTCCTCCAACGAGCGCCGCAGCGGATTTACGCTTACCACCTCGCCTCCCAGGTTCCAGACTTTTTCCAATGCTTCGCGTTGGTTGGGAGCAGGCACGGAAAAGCTCACAACTCCGTCCCGGGCTACGGCGCCCTCGAACTGGGTCACGGCGATGGCGCGAACTACAATTTCAGTCTGATCGCCGGCTTGAAGAAGATCGGTTGTCCGCCCCATGCGTGCCAGTCTGCCCCGATGCAACACCGCGACACGATCACACACTAGTTCCACTTCAGATAGTAAATGGGAACTAAGAAAGACGGTCTTACCGGCGTTGCGGGCATTGAGCAGCAACTCGCGAACCATGACTCGCGACAATGGATCCAAGGCCGAGGTAGGTTCGTCCAGAATGAGCAATTCAGGATCATTCACGATCGCCTGGGCCAATCCGACGCGCTGGAGCATGCCTCGGGAGAACTTACCCGCGTTGCGGTTCGCGTGATCCTGCAGTCCCACGATTTCCAGAACCTCTCGCGCCCGGTCCTCAAGATGCTTTCCCCTCATCCCGTTGAGCGCACCGTAAAAACGCACGAGCCGTTCCGCTCGGCGGTGGTAGAGAGCGACGCTCTCGGCGAGAAAGCCTACGCGGCGGCGGGTGCCGGGATGACCAAAACGCTCTCCGAGCAGACGGCCAGTACCGCTCGTCGGCCGCATAAAGCCCATGGCGAGGTGAATAGCGGTGGTCTTGCCTGCGCCGTTTGGTCCCAGGAAGCCGAAAATTTCTCCCGCCTCTACGGTCAGACTGAAGCCGTCCAGAGCGCGAAGGGGGCGTTTACTGGCGAAGCTACGATACTCTTTCGTAACATTGTCGAACTCGAGCACAAGGCGCATCGCCGATTATTCTAAATGGCCTGCGCGACAAACGCTGACAGGCCGCATAAATTCGTAGCGGGGATACAACTATGAATTGACAAGCACGTCCCGTCCGCGCATCATAATCGCACTGTAACACCAATACTGGAGGTAGTATGGCTAAGTTGATGAAAAAGCTGTGGTCCGACGAACAGGGTCAGGACATCGCAGAGTACGCTGTGATGCTGGCGGTGATTTTGGTTCTAGTGGTTGGAACGGTGCGGTTGATCGGCGGTAGTTCGAACAATGTTTTCTCGGCCGTCGCGAGCTCGATCGGGCAATAGTTGATCCGCGATTGTCGGATTCGAGGTCGTCGGTTGTGCGCTACGAAACGGATTGCAGTCCGGATTGATCCGTTTTGTACTGTTTGAGTTTGTGGTAGAGAGAACTCCGCGGGATGCCAAGCTTCCTGGCGGCTGATTGGACTCGACCTCGTTCTTTGCGGAGCACCTGCTGAATGTAATTACGCTCCATCTCCTCTAGAGTTCTAAATTGACCAATGCCTGAAAGGTACTGCTCGATCTGTACATCAAGACGAAAGTCCTGATCGGCCAAAGCGTCCTTTCCGGTGACGAGCACAACCCGTTCCAGAACGTTTCTAAGTTCCCGAATGTTTCCTGGCCAGGAATACCCCTGCAGGGCTCGCACCGCAACCCCGCCAAGTTCCAGGGCCTCTGTCCTAATATCGGCAGTCAACTCGCCGAGGATATGGGCGCTCAGAATGGGTATGTCTTCGACGCGCTCTCGCAGAGGTGGAACTGAAAGCGAAATCCAGCTCATGCGATCGTACAGATCCCCACGAAACTGTTTGCGAAGCAGAACCGGCGCCATCACTTGCTGGGTGGCGGCGATCAAGCGAATGTCGACTCTGCGATCACAAACTTCCCCCAGCCTGCGAAACTGTTTGTCATCCACGACCTTCAGGAGTCTGGGCTGAACATGGAAATCCACACTTTCGATCTCATCGAGAAAAACCGTTCCCCTATGTGCGATTTCCAGCAGTCCGGCCTTACTCGGCAAAGCGTCGCCAAGAGCGTTGCGCTCGCCGCCGAACAACTCGCTCTCCAGGAGGTCACCCGGGAGTTCACCACAATTCACATCCACGAAGGGCTCCGAAGCTCTGGGTCCGTTGCCATGTAACCACCGCGCCATTGTTCCCTTGCCGGTTCCGGCTTCCCCTTGAATCAAGGCGGGACTATCACTCAACGCCGCTTTGTGAGCCACTTCAGCAAGTCTTCGGATAGTGTCGCTTCTGCCCAGGAACGGATCTACCGTCCCGCGACTGTTCCTTGTCTTTTCCGCCAAGTGCTGCCGGTGGTTTCGATGGTTCTCCAGAGTACGTTGGATCAGCGCGCAAAGGGTGGACAAGTCCGCGGGCTTAGGCAAGAAAAGCTCAGCTCCCAGCTTGACTGCTTCAGCTGCCAGGTCGATCGAACCGTATCCCGTCAGAATAATGATGGGAATGGACGCGTCAATGGCCTTCAGGCGAGGTACGAGCCCAACCGCGTCTCCGTCGGGCAGAGTGTAATCGAGGATTGCGATATCGGGCCGGGCAGTACGCCAGATTTGTTCGGTGACGGAGCAGGTCGGGGCCGTCGCGATCTCGTATCCTTTGTCTCCAAGATAATCGCGCATTACTCCGCGAGTTTCTTTCTCCTCCTCGACGATCAGTACCCTTTCTCTAAGCACTCTGATTCCTCGAGGTAGAGCTGATATTGCTCTTGAAGTGGAACCGGCTGCGATCGTGCCCACGCGGTGCCTCCTTTCACACATTCCTTGCAGCGCATTGGATAATGCCCCGGGATGGCCTCCCCCGCTGGTTTGCGATGCGAAGGCCGTTTCCGCAACCTCTTGTTAACACATAGAGAGTGCCTGAGGGACCGATCTGCCCTCCTGTTACAAAAACGGAACAAGAACCGATTCACAGGCCGCGGAATACCCAGCCTTCGTAAAGACAGGGCTTGACACGGCAAGGCCAGCGGAACAGAATTTCTGAATCCGTAGAGACGCCGCTTGCCGCGTCTAATTTGCAGTGAGACCGCTCTAGTAGTGGCGTGGGAGTTGCACCGTGCAGGAGAAGAAGGTTCGCTTCGACGATTTCCAGCTGGACTACGCTCGCTTTCAGCTCTGCCGCTGTGGCATTCCGGTTCGGCTGGAGGGCTTGCCCCTGCAATTGCTCATGTTTCTCGTCGAGAAGAGGGGGCAACTGGTCACGCGCGAGCAGATCTCCACCGAACTTTGGAGCAAAGATGTGTTCGTCGACGTCGAACAGGGAATCAATACCGCCATCCGCAAGATCCGCCGCGCCCTGGCGGACGATGCCGGCGAGCCGCAGTACCTGCAGACCGTGGTAGGCCGGGGCTATCGTTTCGTCGCGCCCACCGCCGAAGAAGATGCCATTAACCAGGCGCCAGCCGAAGGATTTGTTGTCTCCCCCGAAGAACTGGGACGCGCCATAATGACCGCGGCCGGGTTGGATCCAGAAAACCCCCGTGGAACTCCGAGGGCTCCCACCGAACACCGAACGAAGTCTGAAAGTTAATTGCGGCGGCCGGAGACTTGCCTCGCGCCAGTCTTGGTGGCATCGTGGCTGAGGATCTCATTCAATCTTCAGATTGCTTCAGAACAATTCAGACTGTCTCCATGGACGACACCGGCAATCGGGTCCAAAATCGCACCCATGATTTCTTCTCGTTGCGGTTGCCACGAGTCGAATTCAATTCATTACGGAGGTGATTTCATGAACGAATCAAAAAGTATCGGACGGTGCCGAGTCCTGGCATCCATGGCAATGCTATCTGGCGCGATGTTTACAATATTGCTGCTCCCGGCCTATGGCCAGCAGGACGTGAGTCCGGACTGGTATGACCCTGCCCCAAACGCGACGGTCGTTCATTCCGTTCAGCCAGCAGCGGCCGTGCACTCTTCTCAACTACCAGCCGCCGCTCACCGGTATCAACAGACGGTCACGTCTGTGTCGACGGCTCCTGACGCCGGGAAGCTAGGTGCAAAGCATGCACAAATCCAAAGCGGCAATAACCCTGGCCGGAAAAGCGGTGGATCTCCATCAGGGGAATTGGTGGCGATTGCATCACGCGACCCTCGTTGAGATTTTCGTATTTGCGTCGCAGCGGCGATGTGCTCGCTTTCGCGTAAGCATCCGCTGTGGAAACGCCGGTGACGGGTCTGATATGCTAGACGAACTAGCCTATCGGCCCGTCGCTTGGGTCAAAGGACCGGCTCAATGCGATCCCTTAGGTATGGCTGATTTACTCTCGTCCTCGCACGCTTTTCTTCTGCAAAATCGCGATTTCAAATTCACAAAGCTTTAACAATCGCGTCATGCTCGCGAAATACGGACCAGCTAGGCTTCCTTTTCCCCGGCAAGAACCGTTCAGAGTAATGGTGACTGTTGGCCGGAGGACGGAGGAGAAATATGTTCGACCGCATCAGAGCATCAGCCACCCCCAGGAAAATGCTGGCCTTACTGACCGCATTGACCACTGCCCTGGGACCAAGTGTTGCCCCCGCATTTGGCGCTTCGCAGGCGCCTGGAAAGAAAATGCCAATCCAGCACATCGTGGTCATTTTCAACGAGAATATTTCCTTTGACCACTATTTCGGGACTTACCCGGTCGCGTTAAACCCCAAGGGAGAGCCACCGTTCCACGCCAAAGCTGACACGCCCACGGTAAACGGACTTAGCAATGCACTCTTGAATTTCAACCCCAACTTGAATCCGGCTAACGGCGCCGGTGCAACGAATCCTTTTCGGCTGGATCGTTCGCAGGCGGTAACCGCCGATCAAGACCATGACTACACGGCGGAGCAGATTGGTTTCGACATGGGCGCGATGGACTTGTTTCCGAAATCGATGGGAACGGCCGGACCGCCGCCTTCTGGTGGAGGCATCGTCGACACTACCGGTTTGACGATGGGCTACTTCGACGGCAACACCGTCACAGCCTTGTGGAATTACGCTCAGAATTTCGCCATGAACGATAACTCTTTCAGCAGCACGTTCGGCCCTTCCTCTCCGGGTGTAATCAACCTGGTGTCTGGCCAGACCAACGGCGTGGTCAAGACTCTGAACGGAACTGGCGGCGAAGTTGACGGTGGCGACGGCTCGCTGACAATGATCGGCGATCCTGATCCGCTGAATGACGTTTGCTCCAACCCGAGCGGCGGTCAGGCACAAATGGGCGGAAAGAACATTGGTGATCTGTTGACCGCTGCTGGTGTGACTTGGGGATCGTTCATGGGCGGCTTCAACCTGAATATCAAGAATCCCAACGGCACCACCGGTTGCAACCGAAGCTCGACCGGACTTGCGGGAACAACGAACGACTACATTCCGCACCATTCGTTCTTCGAGTATTATGCGTCGACCGCGAACCCGTCACACACCCGCCCGAAATCAATCGCTGAGATCGGAAATAACGGTCCCGCGAACCACGAATATGACACCGATGACTTTTTCGCTGCGGTCAAAGCGGGCAACTTCCCGGCCGTCAATTTCATAAAGGCACCTGGTTATCAGGACGGCCATGCCGGCTACTCTGACCCGATCGACGAACAGCACTTCCTGGTTAAGGTCATCAACTTTCTGCAAGAGCAGAGAGAATGGGAAAGCACAGCCGTGGTCATTCTGTACGACGATTCAGATGGCTGGTATGACCATCAAATGAGTCCGATCGTGAATCAATCCACTGGCCCGGCGGACGCTCTCACTGGACCGGATGCTTGTGGCACGGCCGCCAACTCCCTACCCGGTATCGACGCAGGGAACCCTCACGCACTGGGCCGCTGCGGCTATGGCCCGCGTCAGCCATTTCTGGTCATCTCGCCGTGGGCGAAACAGAATTTCGTCGATCACACTGTGACTGATCAGACTTCCGTCATCCGCTTCATCGAAGATAACTGGCTCGGGGGTCAGCGCATTGGCCAGGGATCCTTTGATGGGATTGCAAGCTCAATCAGCCAAATGTTCAACTTTCAACACAAGCAAAGCGATGGCCGATTGTTCCTCGATCCGAATACCGGCGAACCGGCGCGATAGCAAAGCTCGCATCAGCCTCGAGCTCCTCCTGGACTGATGCGGGTTAAATTAGCTGGAACAGAAACGGGCATGCGAAAATCGTTCTTCGCATGCCTGTTTTCATTGGTCAGGTTGTTGGGGCAGACTAGATACTCTGAGAAGGAGAAGCCGGCAGTGCCCATAACACGAAGGACGTTTCTGCGCCAGAGCGGGATGATCGGCGCCGGCTTGATGCTTTTACAGGGCAGTCGCACCCGACTAGCGCCTCACGTGCGGCCACTGATGAATCCCAACTTGCTTACTCCATTTGTGGATCGGCTTCCAACACCCAACCTCGTAATGACTACCGCGAACCGCCCAAGCCCCGCGGACCCAGCCGTCAGACTTCCCTACTATCGCTTCACAATGCGGCAGATCGAAAGCCAAGTTCATCGGGATATGAAACCAACGCGGCTCTGGGGCTTCGATTCGATCTCTCCGGGGCCGACCCTGGAAACGCGAAGTGGTCAAGGGCTTTTCGTGGAATGGGTCAACGGACTGCCGCCGGCGCACTTTCTGCCAATTGACCATAACATCCATGGCGCGGAGGCTGACAAACCCGACGTCCGGACAGTAATTCATCTGCACGGCGCGAAGGCTCCTCCCGAGGGCGACGGATATCCCGAGAACTGGTATGTGCCAGGAAAATCCGCGATCTATTACTATCCGAATAATCAGGATGCGGCGATGCTTTGGTATCACGATCACACTCTCGGAATTAATCGGCTCAATGTTGCCGCTGGATTGTTCGGCGTGTTCCTGATTCGAGACTCGGTCGAGGACTCTTTGAATCTGCCGAAGGACAGGTGCGAGATTCCGCTGGTGATCTACGATCGCATGTTCGACGAACAGAGCCAGCTTTACTATCCGGTCTCGCCCGATCCCAAAGCGCCATGGATTCCCGAATATTTTGGGGACGCGATTCTAGTAAACGGGAAGCTGTTTCCCTATCTCGAAGTCGAGCCGCGCAGATATCGTTTTCGGGTTCTCAACGCGGCCAACGGCAGATTCTTCCACCTATCACTTTCGAATGGACAGACTTTTCATCAAATCGGTACGGATCAAGGATTGCTGCCAGCTCCGGTCTCTCTCGATCATTTGCTACTCGCGCCCAGCGAGCGAGCGGACTTGATCGTGGATTTTGCCGATCACGCAGGAGAACAGATTGTCGTCAAGAACGATGCTTTTACGGTCATGCAATTTCGCGTTTCGCGGGACAAAGTTAAAGAAACAAGTTCACTGCCGTCGGCCCTGCGTCCCGTGCCCAGGGTTTCAGAATCCGAAGCCACAAAAACGCGCATGCTGCCGCTCGTCGAAATAGACGACCGTGCCCAAAACCCGGTCACCATGCTGCTCAATCGTGCTCATTGGAATATGCCGGTCACAGAGGATCCCGTCCTGAACTCGGTGGAAATCTGGAACCTGAT
>DATHPO010000304.1:0-10618 GCA_035483835.1 Terriglobales bacterium | reverse complement strand
GCTCCCTGCTTGTCGCCTTTGGCCAGCGACTCGCGCAAGTCGCGCAACGCGCTGCGCAGGCGGGAAGTGTTGGCGCGGTTGCGAGCCGTGCGTTTCTCAGTCTGACGGGCGCGTTTCAGCGCCGAAAAATGATTTGCCATGGAAGCTCGTTTACCTTTGTTCTCTGGTTTTCTCTTGCTTGGATTCTAGCAGAGAGATTTCGAATGGGTACGAATGCCTATTCTACGGGAGTAAGTCGCGGCTGGTCAAATGGATGGGATCGAAAGCAGGCTCGTGTGGCGGCGAGTCGTCGACCCGCGGGGCGGGACAAAGACCCTCCACCACACAGTCTATGCCACCGCCATTGACTCCCATCCGATGCCCGGCGTACCCTTATCCCAATGGTTGTTGCTTGCACCTCGGGAGCGAGCATTCCGGTTGGTTCCACCTGCAGAGAGAAGAATTTTGTTGTCGCTGAGACCGGTACGAGTGTGCCTGTGTCGCCGCGACGCCATCCAAGCACCGGCGCGCGGAACGCAACGCGCAGCCGCAGGACGGAGGGATGCGCGAAAACTGAATGAAGAAGAGCATCGAGACGACTCCTCACATTGAAACCCTGTTCGGTACCAGGGATGAAAACCTGCATGTGTTGGAAGACGGTCTGAACATTAACATTGACCTTCGATCCGACTCCATTGAACTGGAAGGGGCGGCCCGCGATGTCGCCCGAGCCGAACAGGTCTTTTCCGACTACAACCATCTGCAGCGCTCTGGACACGCCTTCAATAACGGCGACTTAAACAGCATGCTGCGCGTCCTGATCGCAGACCCGAAAGCTACCCTGCGCGGACTGGCCGAAGCCGGGCGGCAGCGCTCCTTCGGACGGCGCACGGTCCAGCCCAAGAGCCTGAATCAGAAACGATATGTCGAGGCCATCGAAAACCACGACATGGTATTCGGGATCGGTCCTGCGGGTACGGGCAAGACCTACCTGGCGGTGGCGATGGCCATCTCGGCGCTGCTGGCAAAACGAGTGAACCGGATCATCCTCGCGCGTCCAGCGGTTGAAGCGGGCGAACGCCTGGGATTTCTTCCGGGGACATTGCAGGACAAGATCGATCCGTATCTGCGTCCGCTTTACGACGCGCTTTACGACATGCTTGATCCTGAAAAGGTCGATCGTTATTTGGAGAAGAATGTCATCGAAATTGCGCCGATTGCATTCATGCGGGGACGGACGTTGAACGATTCATTCGTGATTCTGGATGAAGCGCAGAACACGACTTCGGAGCAGATGAAGATGTTCGTCACTCGTCTGGGTTTCAACTCCAAAGCGGTGATCACCGGCGATGTCACGCAGATCGATCTGCCTAACGCCCGCCGCAGCGGACTGCTGGAAGCGGTGGATATCCTGAAACGGGTCGAAGGATTGACGTTCGTTTACTTCGATGAAGGCGACGTGGTGCGGCATCACCTGGTGCAGCGCATCATCCGGGCTTACGACGAGCACAAGACAAAATTGGCGGAACAGCAGTTGTCGCTGCTCGAACCCAGGGGTACGAACGGCAAGACCAACGGGGCCGACACTGTGGCACTACCGAAGAATATTGCAATGCCTTCGGAAGCTGACGCAAAAGAATAAAACGAACATAACTGGCTGGGAGGGCTGCGGTTTTGGCCCTCCTGTTTATTTGGACGAATTCCCCACGGAGAAAGTTTGGTAATCATTCAGGAAAGAGTCGCAGGGTTGACTGAGGCAGCTCTGGCGAAGTTTGTGACGCGTGCGCGACGGGCCATCGGGCTTCGAGGAGCAGTGAGTGTGCTGGTAACCAGTAGCCGGGAGTTGAAGGGATTGAATCGGCGTTTCCGCGGAAAGAATAAGCCGACGGATGTCTTGTCGTTCCCCGCGATACCGGGACTGATGCGCGGATTCGCGGGGGATGTCGCTATTTCCGCTGAAATTGCGGCCCGTAACGCCCGCCGGCTCGGTCACACAGCAGCCGAGGAAATCGAAATTCTCACGTTGCACGCGGTGCTTCATCTCGCCGGATACGATCACGAACAGGACAACGGCGAAATGGCACGCAAGGAAGCGCATTTGCGGAAGTCGCTCCGATTGCCGGTGGGATTGATTGAAAGAAGAGAACGGCCAGACCGCGGAAAAGTCTTGACGGGAAAGAGCAAGGGCTCGCCGAACGGTGCGCGGTCTCGTAGACCGGCGGCCAAGCCCACCGGGTCAGGCTCTCGCGCCACGCGGGCATCCCGATGAACTTCGTCATCGCTATCGTTTTGTTGATGCTGCTCGGGCTGCTGACTCTCGTCTCCTACGTAGAACGCCTCTACACCGAGATTGGGAAGTTCCTTTCCCGCGAGTTCCAGGACAATATCGACGCCTTCGAGCACAACGTGGAGCCAAGGCTGCATGTAAGCCGGGCCCGCGCGGCACTGTCGATGGCTGTGCTCACCCAGATGACTACGGCGGCGATTGCCATGCTGGTGGGCTTCACTGTATTCCGCGACCGGGCCTGGAGCATCTACGAAATTCTGCAGGCCACTCTGACCCTGATTCTGATCGTGATCGTTTGTAACCAATTTCTGCCCTTCGTTTTCTTCTCCCGTACCAAAGGGCAGTGGTTGATCCCGTGGACGCCTTTCTTGCGAGTGCTTATCTACCTGGTTTTGCCAGTAACCCTGGTGCTGGGATTCTTGCAATCGGTAGCGGCGCTGACCAAGGGCCATTCGGATGAGCAGCCGGAAACCCAGGCGGAAGCCGTGGACGCGCTGATCGAAGCAGGCCAGGAAGAAGGCATTCTCGATGAAAGCAACCGCGACATGATTCAGTCGGTCGTTGAGTTCGGCGAGAAGACGGTGCGGGAGGCGATGAAACCGCGGCCGGAAATCGTCGCCGTTCCGACTAATACGACGGTCGAGCAGTTCATCGAGTTGCTGCGAACGAAGCCGTTCTCGCGAGTGCCGGTCTTTGAAGGGACCATTCACAACATCAAAGGAATCGTTTACGCGCAAGACGTACTGCAGGTGCCAGACACGGAAGCTCACACCCGTACGCTCGACACGCTGATGCGCAAAGATGTGTATTTCGTGCCCGAAAGCAAGCTCGGAAGCGAGCTTCTGCGCGAGATGCGAAAGAACAATATCCGCATGGCCATCGTGGTTGACGAGTACGGCGGGGTGGCGGGACTGGTCACAATTGAGGACCTGGTCGAAGAAATTGTTGGCGAGATTGACGACGAGCACGAGAAGGCGGAAGTCGTGCGCGAGAGCGATCACTCCTATATCGTGCCCGGAAACATGGATGTCGACAGGTTGGATGAGCTGCTCGGCACTCGTCCCCAGGGCAAAGAATCGGCCACGGTGGCGGGATTGGTAAGTGAACTGGCGGGGCGCATTCCGCAGAAGGGCGAGGTGATCGAAGACGACGGCCTGCGCTTTGAGGTGCTAGAGTCAACTGAGCGGCGAGTGGAACGAGTTCGGATCTCAGCAGTCGAGCCCAAACAGATGCGCCTGATTTAAAAAGCTCCTGGCTCCTGGCTATTGGCTCCGAATCGAGCGGATATGGCCGGGTTTCGTAGGATTCTTAGGTCAGAAGGCGCGTTCTTCACTTTAATTCAATCTTGAGCCAGCAGCTAGGAGCCAGAAGCTAGTAGCTTATTGTTATGTCTTTTCATTCCGGATTCGTCTGCATTCTTGGCCGCCCCAACGCCGGCAAGTCCACATTGCTCAACGCACTCGTGGGTGAAAGGCTGGCCATTGTCAGTCCCAAGCCGCAGACCACGCGCAACCGCATTCTGGGGATTGTGCAGATTCCCAAGCAAAAGAAAAAGGTGGGCGGGCAGATTGTGCTGATCGACACTCCCGGCGTGCACAAGCCGGACACCTCACTTGGCCGCAAGATGATGTCTGAGGTGCGGGAAGCGTTGGAAGGGTGCGACTTACTCCTGCTGATTGTCGATGTAACCCGCAAGTTTAGTCATGCTGATGAGTCCGTGCTCGAGATGGCCAAGAAATCTGGAACCCCGGTTTTTCTCCTTTTGAACAAGATTGATCTATTACGGAATCAGAAAGATAAGTTGCTGCCCATCATCGATGAATACAGCAAGCTTTACGCTTTCAAGGAAATTATTCCGCTTTCGGCCCGCAAGCCCGAAGGGTTAGACCTGCTGCTGAAGAAGGTGATCGATGTGTTGCCAGAGGGCCCACGCTACTTCCCCGAAGATCAAGTGACCGACCAGCCGGCGCGCTTCATGGCCGCCGAGATCATCCGCGAGCAGGTTTTAGCAGAGACCAGCGAAGAGGTTCCCTATGCAACCACGGTGCTGGTCGAACAGTTCGAGGAAGGTGCGAAACTCACGCGAATTGCCGCGGCCATCTATTGTGAGCGGGAGGGGCAGAAGCGGATCCTGATCGGCAAGCAGGCTCAGATGCTCAAGAAAATTGGTACGGCCGCACGCTTGCAGATCGAAAAGATGGTCGGTACTCGTGTATTTCTGGAGCTTTTCGTGAAAGTAAGCCCGGACTGGCGCGAGTCGCACTCGTTTATCGAGGAGCTGGACTGGCGCCGGCAATTGGAGCTGCTAACCCATGTAGAGAAGGCCTGAAATAGGCCGACATCCGTTGTTTGCGGCGTTTTTGACATTGCCGGACTGGCATTTGGCCTGTAGAATCGCAAAAGCAAGGCCGCGATTGGCGGTTAGAACAGACTTCATTAAATGCCCACCAACTCCGAACCAACCTTTGACTTCCTGGCTGACAGGTTACTTTTCAAACTTCAGGTCACGCTGGCAGCCGATCAAGCCGCGGTGGATGCCGTGGTGCAGCGAATCATGGATTCCATTCGCGAGAAGGATTGTGCCGGCGGAAGAGAATCGGCAATCGAATTGGCCCTTTCCGAGGCCCTCGCCAATGCGGTCGTGCATGGAGCCAAGTCGGATGCTTCGAAAATCGTCGAATGCGATGTGGCTTGCGATGCAAACCGCAGCCTGCTGATCGTGGTACGCGATCCGGGAGATGGTTTCGATCCTGCGACAATCCCGAGCCCGGTGGTCGGGGAGAACCTCTTTTCCGGCCATGGTCGCGGTGTTTACCTGATTACTCAGCTTATGGATGAGGTGAAGTTCCTGAAAAACGGCACCGAGATCCATATGATCAAGCGGTAAACTTTACAGAACTCTACTCCTTCGCAGCAATCCCCAGCGTTTTCATCTTGCGGTAAAGATGGCTGCGTTCCAAGCCAAGCACTTCCGCCGTGCGGGTGACGTTGCCGTGATTCTCGTCCATTTTTTTCAGGATGTAGTCGCGCTCGTAAGCGGCACGTGCCTGGTGCAGGGTAGAGAAGTCGCTGCCCGCAGCGCGCCGCGTGCCATCGCGATGAACCAGCGGCGGCAGGTGTTTGCGTTCGAACCGGATGGTCGTTGGATTCATGATCACGATGCGTTCGATTACGTTGCGCAGTTCCCGCACATTGCCCGGCCAGGAATAGCGCATGAGCGTATCAATCGCATCATCGGTAATCTCGCGAAGTCGGCGGCCATATGTGGCGGAAAACTCCTTTAGAAAGTGACGCGCCAGCAGGGGGACGTCTTCCTTGCGCTCCCGTAGTGGTGGCACCGAAAAAGGGATTACGTTGAGCCGGTAAAATAAATCCTCGCGAAAATTTCCTCGCGAGATTTCTTCTTCCAAATCCTTATTCGTCGAAGCAATCACCCGGGCATCCACCGTGATCGACTCATCGCTGCCCACGGGGACAAAGCGCTGCTCATCGAGCGTCCGTAAAACCTTCGATTGCGTCTTCAGGCTCATGTCGCCGATCTCGTCGAGAAAGAGCGTCCCACCATGAGCTTTCTGAAAGGTTCCTTCCTTGTCTCCAGTGGCTCCAGGGAAGGAGCCTTTACGGTGGCCAAAGAGCTCGCTCTCGATCAAGTCTTCGGGAATCGCGGCACAGTTCACTTCGACGAACATTTCATCCTTGCGCAGACCCTGGGCGTGAATAGCATGGGCCACTAATTCCTTTCCCGTTCCCGACTCTCCGTAAATGAGAACGCGGCCGTTCGTGGGGGCCATGATCTGGATTTGCTGGCGCAGGGCCTTCATAGGAATGCTATCGCCCACGATCACGCTTTTCGGGATGAGCTGCTTCTTGAGTTCGCGGTTCTCTTCGCGCAATCGCTTGGCATCAATCGCGTTCTTAATGAGTATGAGCGTCTTATCAATCGAGAGCGGCTTTTCCAGAAAATCGTATGCGCCGAGTTTAGTGGCACGAACCGCAGTTTCAATCGTGCCATGCCCTGAAATCATGATGACCTCGGGAGCGTTTTCCTTTTCGCGAATCTTTTCCAGGGTTTCCAAGCCGTCGATTCCGGGCAGCCACACGTCCAGCAGCACCACATCGAATGCGTGCTTGCTGATGATCTCAAGGCTTGCCTCGCCGCTTTCGGCTGTCGTCGTTTTGAAGCCTTCATCTTCCAGCACGCCCTTGAGCGACTGGCGGATCGTGGGTTCATCGTCAACGATGAGGATGTTATGCATGTTGGTTGACGGAGGGCTCAGCGACAGCGTCCGCTACGATTGGCAGTTCGACCACAAAGCGGGCGCCGACTGGCTGATTCTCTTCCACGCGAATAGAGCCGTGGTGATCTTCAACAATACGATTCACGATCGCAAGCCCAAGACCGGTTCCGCGCTTCTTGGTGGAGAAGTATGGGAGAAACAGCCGTTCTTTCAACTCCCGGGTAACGCCGTGGCCAGTGTCGGCGACAGTAATCTCCACGACATCGCGGCTGGCCACCAGCGCGGTCGAAATCTGAATCTCGCGAAAGAGCGCATCCTGCATCGCTTCAGCCGCGTTGTCCAGCAGATTGGCTAGTGCTCGTTTGATGGCTTCGGCGTCGGCCATCACGTTGGGTAACTCCGGGGCCAGAGAGGTACGCACCCGGATGTTATCCAGCCGGTCGTTGAACATAGCCAGAGTGCTTTCCACAATAGAGTTGATATTGGCCGATTGTGGCCGCGCCGTTGGGAAGCGTGCCAGAGTTGAAAACTCATCGACCAGCGTGCGAACCGTCTCCACGGCTCCGGCTATGGTTTCAGCACAGCTATGGAGCACTTGCAGCGAAGCTGGATCGCGAGGCGTACCGCGCTCAAGGTGCCGGCGGATTCGTTCCGCGGAGAGCGCAATCGGGGTCAGAGGATTCTTGATTTCGTGGGCGACGCGTCTGGCCACCTCGCGCCATGCGGCCTGCTTCTGCGCCTTGAGCAATTCAGAGAGGTCTTCAAACACGAGAACATATCCCAAGCCCTGCCCATCGTGCTTCAGGGTGGCAACGGTCACCGCGACGTTCAGGGTGGCGCGCTGTACCACCAGTTCCATTTGCGTGGTGGTGGTGCCCATGCGGTCGGCACGGCGCAGCAAGGGTTCAAGATCTTCGAGCACCTCGGGAGCAAACACATCGCGCAAGGGGGCGCCGATTAGAACGCTAGGAACCCCAGATTCCGCACCGGATGGATGGAATAAGCGAAGCAAACCATGATTCGCGTGAGTGACGAGTCTGTCCGCGTTCAACGAAAGCACGCCGTTCGGGATGCTTTCCAGGATGGTTTCAATATGGCGGCGCCGTTGCTCCAGGGCAATGTTCGCGGCGCCAAGATCGCGGCTCGAAGCCTCAATCTGTTGACGGCTGGACTCCAATTCTTCAGCCATGCGGTTGAACGAGTGAACCAGATCGCCGATTTCATCGGCAGCGCGGACTTCGACGCGGTAATCGAGCCGTCCACGAGAAATCTCCTGCGTCGCTTCGGCCAGCGCGACTACCGGACGCGTAACCAGTTTGGAGAGAAATAGTGCGAACCAGGTCGTAGCGAAAAGCACCATCACGGTTAGGAGCAGCAATACTTCCATATAGGTTCGTCGAACCAGCCTGCGTTCGCGGGCGAGGTCAAGGTAACGCTGCTGGCTGCTTTCTACCTGTTTGACGGTTTCAGAAAACTGTTTGGGCAGTGGTATGCCCACTAGAATCAAACCATGATCGCCGACCTGCGCAGCGCCCAGAATGTACTCGGTTTGTTCCCAAGTAAAAGGAGTCGGAGTCTTCGATTTCACATGCTCGAGAGGGAGCTTGGCTTTCAGTTGGGGCCAGGGAGCCGGTAAGCCGAAGCTGGTCTCCGCCTCGTCGTCGACAATCGCCACCGCGAACCCACCTTGCAGTGTCGGCGCGTGACGTTGAAACGATCTCGTCACGGCGGAAAAGTTTCCACCTGCAAAAGCAGATTGCGTCTCTGGCGTGGCTGCTATGGTTTCGGCTTCAGCGCGCGTGTTTTGTGCCGCATAGTTCGAAAGCAGCGATGCCATGGTCGCCGTATCCCGCCGCACTTCTTCCACCGGGCTCGAGAACCATTTGTCAATCGAGCGGTTCATCAGCACGTAGGCGAAGAAGAACATGCCGATTACGGGCAGAAACGAAAGCAGAAGGCTCCCCACTACCAGACGGGTGCGGAACTTCGATCCAAGAACACCCAACCTTCTCTCCGCAAACAGCTTGAGGAGGTTTCGGGCCAGGACAAACGTCAGGGCCACGAACAGGAGAAAGATCAGTGCGGAAAGGGAGGCGAAAAACAGCAGTTGCTGGTTGGTATTTGGATTGAGAGGCAGATCAAATGAGGTCAGCGAAAGCAGCACGCCAAAGAGCAGCGCGATCCCCACTGCCAGCGAGATAATGACCTTCTTCCGGCTGGAAGGTTTGCGGTCTGGTCGAATTGGATCGGAAGCAGCCAACGTTCGCTGACAGCCGGCAACATGAAGCTTGCAGGCTTGTCTGGCTCATTATAAGCGGATGCATCCCCAAGCGGTCACTCACTGGTCAACCATCCATCCGCGGAGCTGGAGACCATGCAAATGCCTGTCTAAAAGGGATGGAAGTCGGAAGCCTTAACACGAGGGTCGCAGGGAAGGCCCGCGAAAACGCAAAGCCGGTGCAATCCTGCCTCACCAAGTTTAGAGAACTCTAATTCCCGAAAACAGATTGAGCAGATTGGCCCTTTAGGCTTACCGAAGTTCATGCCCCTCTGACCTCCCTTGCTCTGCCAAAGCACGTCTAACGGGCATTTCATGCGGCGGAAAGGTGTTAATCCGTTTCCTTACGCGCAGTACAAGTACCAAAGTTACTGGTGAAGTAACGCATCTGCTGTGACAATTTGTGTCAACGCGATAGGCTGCAACTTCACCCCTAATATGCAGCGAAGCCGCGTGAGCAAAGCGAAGTCGACGTCATCCCTCTGCCGCTCAGATAGGAGATCGAGGTATGTCTCAACGGCTGGGTGATCTTCTTGTAAAAGAGAAGGTCATTACCCCAGAGCAGTTGGAACAAGCAACGAAGACTCAGAAGGAAACCAACGTACGCCTGGGCGCTGCCCTGGTGAAGTTGGGATTCCTGACTGACGAAGACGTCACTAACTTTCTTTCCCGGCAATACGGCGTACCCGCAATCAACCTTTCCTATTTCGAGATTGACCCCGCAGTGGTCAAGCTGATTCCTTTTGAAACTGCCAAACGTTATCAAATTCTGCCATTGAGCAGGGTGGGCGCTTCTCTGACCATCGCGATGGTGGACCCGACAAATGTCTTTGCCATGGACGATATCAAGTTCATGACCGGGTTCAACATCGAGCCCGTCGTCGCGTCGGAAAGCTCAATTCTCGAGGGCATTGATAAAGCGTACGGCAACACCAAGGAGGAGGACCTCGAGCAGGTAATGCTGTCGATGTCGGAGATGGATGAATCCGACGTCGAACTGCAGGCGGATCAGGCAGAGCTCGGACTAGCGGACTTGGAGAAGGCCGCCGATGAAGCTCCTATCGTCAAGCTGGTCAACTTAGTGTTGACCGACGCCGTGAAACGGGGCGCGAGCGACATCCACATGGAGCCATACGAAAAGGAATTTCGCGTGCGCTTCCGTATTGACGGAGTCCTGCAGAGCATTATGACGCCGCCGCTGAAGTTGAAGGATGCCATCATTTCGCGAGTGAAGATCATGTCGAAGCTGGATATCAGCGAGAAGCGGTTGCCGCAAGACGGTCGCATCATGCTGAAGATGAACATCGGCGGCCGCAAGAAGCAACTCGATTTCCGTGTCAGCACGCTGCCCACGCTGTGGGGAGAAAAAATCGTGCTCCGCTTGCTCGACAAAGAAAACCTCCGACTGGATATGACCAAGCTGGGTTTCGAGCCAGAGTCTCTGATCAAGTTTGAGAAAGCGATTCTGAAGCCCTACGGCATGGTGCTGGTCACCGGACCAACCGGATCGGGCAAGACCAACACGCTGTACTCCTCGATCTCTACGTTGAACAAGCCGGATACCAACATCATGACCGCGGAAGACCCGGTCGAATTCCAGTTGGCGGGTGTGAACCAAGTCCAGATGAAAGAGCAGATCGGGCTGAATTTCGCCACCGCCCTGCGCGCCTTTTTGCGGCAAGACCCTAACATCATTCTGGTGGGCGAAATCCGAGACTTTGAAACCGCCGAAATCGCGATCAAAGCCGCGCTTACCGGACACCTGGTGCTCTCCACGTTGCACACCAACGGCGCACCGGAAACTATTACCCGGCTTATGAACATGGGCATTGAACC
>DATHPO010000303.1:0-13430 GCA_035483835.1 Terriglobales bacterium | reverse complement strand
GCGAGAGGGAAGACGCGCTGGCCAAGTACTTGGGGGTTTGCATTGCCTCTGATCGTGTTCCAGAGGTCGCTAGCGCTAGCGCGGCGAAGCGCCTGACCGCGTCAGAATTCGTACTGCGGAAGATTCGCAAGAGATCCTGGGCGTGATCCCACTCACGGTGATCGTGGAACAGACTGAGAATCCATATGCAATAGTACTCTGAAGGTCTCGCGTTCTCGATATCAAGGATAGGGCTAGCACATGCGCCGGAGCGGGACGGGCGAGACGCCCGTCCTCCATCGACACTACGGCGTTCGTGGCCTGACGAGGGGAGTGCAGAGATCCTTCGTTGGGAGTCCTTGGCTTTGCCAAGAACTCCGCGGCCTCAGGATGGACAGGCGGTGGCGGAGGGAAGTTAGTTGCCCAAACGCGCCACATTCTTGTCGCAAACCTCGCACGCGAGACTTGAAAGGGCATGGCTTCAGCCATGCCGCCACGACTCTCATTCTCGATTCAGGCCCCGCAAGGGCGCGGCACCATTCGCACCCCCCTGGCACTGTCATCTTGAGCGCAGTAGCTTCGTCGCGAAGCGAAGAAGCTACGCAGTCGAAAGATCCCTATGGCGCCGCCAATCAAAATACGGCAGAGGAAAATTCCGCCAAATAGGACGGGCCGGGCAGGCGCCCGTTCTCCGCTGACGGGTGAGTGATTGTCCGGTCGGAAGAGCAAACCCAACAGCCGCGGACAGGAGTGTCCGCGCTACAGGACCGCTGCCCCTTTCCTTGCCAGCTGCTCCAGGCGGTCGAACGTGTCAGGATACCTCGCTGCCAGTAACAGGAGGGTGGCGGCCTGGGCGTTGGGCTTGGCGCGGCCTTGCTCCCATTTTTCGAGAGTGCGTTCGTTGGTGAACAGTTTGCGGGCAAAGACGCTGCGGGAGCAGTGGAAGCGGGCGCGTACCTGCCTGATCATTTTCGGTTTGACCTCGGGCAGCGCGCGGGGCTCGACTTTGTAGCTTCGCAGGGTGATTTTCCCGGTGCGATGCGCCTTCATGGCGGTTACGCCGTCCATTAGTTCGTCGAATAGATTCCGCTTGTTTGCCATTTTGTGACCTTTCGACAAGTCTACGCTAATAGCGTATGAGGCTGGGATTCGCCTGGAGCCCATCTTTCGCCCCGCTGGGGCTGTGTTGTATTCCACATTTTCCCGCGGCTTGGCGCCGTGGGCTGTATTCTTACGCCGCTTCGCGGCTGGGTCTAATCGTCCCGCGGGGCCTGAATCAAAATCGGAGTCGTGGCGGCATGGCTGAAGCCATGCCCTTCCCAGTTCACGGGCGCTGGAGTGCAGAGATCCTTCGTTCGGAGTCCGCGGCTTTCGCCGCGGACTCCGCTGCCTCAGGATGACAGGCGCTGGCGGAAAGAAGCTTGTTGCACCGACGCGCCACATGCTTGTCGGAATTCCCTTCTGCTGTATTTCGATTCGGTGGCGCCGTGTGGATCTTTCGACTGCGTAGCTTCTTCGCTTCGCGACGAAGCTACTGCGCTCAAGATGACAGTGTCAGGGGAGAAATGGGGGCTGGCAGCGACGGCGTAGCGCCCTGCGGGGCCTGAATCAAATTGAGGTGTTGTGGCACGGCTGAAGCCGTGCCCTTCCCCAAGAACCTCCCCCGAATCATGCGGGCATGAGTCGAAATTAGATAGCGTATCAAGTCACGATTCGGGCGAACTAATCTTTCGCCCTGCTGGGGCTTGTCGTTTCCCCGCTTTTCCCACGGCTTGCGCCGTGGGCTGTATTCTTTCGCCGCTTCGCGGCTGGGTCTAATCGTCCCTGCGGGGCCTGAGTCGAAATCGGAGTCGTGGCGGCATGGCTGAAGCCATGCCCTGATACGAATCGAGCATTTCTCGCACGCCTGTCCTTCATCGACTTCATTCGGAAGAGCGACGTCAACGGCCGCGGACAGGAGTGTCCGCGCCACACTTGGCGGATCACAGCGGTCCGCCGGTCGGTTTGCCCAGGAGGTGCCAGGCTTCCAGGTATTGGGCCAGGGGGTTCTTGCCGCGGAATCCTGGGGGTGCCAGGAGAAAGCTTCTGCGTCCTGCGACCAGGCTTATTGGCAGGATGTACCAGGTTTTTACGGGCATCAGGTAGGCCACGACGAAATCCAGTTCGGATTTCTTGTAGGCGACGGTGCGGCGGTGGGTGATGCGTTGCACGCAGAGCTGGTAGCGGCCGTCGCGCATGCAGGTGCTGGTTTTTACCTGCACGCGCCAGAGCTTGTTTCCGCCTTCGACCATGAAGTCGTAGCGATGCATTTGTCCGTAGGGCTTGGCGACCACGTAGCCGAGGCTCATGGCTTTGTGGACGAAGGCCACTTCACCGAGGTCGCCTCGGCGAGTGATGCCGAGGCCGCGTGCCTGGGCCGCCTTGCGGGCAGAGTTCTCCCGCGACGCTCGGGTGCGTCGGGGTGAAGCGGCCTTGGCTTTGGGCATTGGTGGTTCGTGCTGGAATCAGAGTCGTTGCAAAAGGAAAGGCGCAAGCTGGGAAGCTTGCGCCAAACTTTATCTCTATTTCCAGACTAGCAGATTCGAGGGGGTAAACCCGCCAAATTTTCAAGTTTATTTCTGCCGCTGAATCAGCGGGTTGGCGGGAATTGGGTGCTTCTGGGGGCTTGACAAGATTTGGGACAAAAGCGGTTTTTGTCCGAATTGGGTGGGTTTGGCCCCATGCTCCCGGATTTCGCGAGCGTGAACCAAAACATCAAAGTGAGCAATTCAGACCATCTATTTTATTGCGCTTAAGCGATTATGACACTAGAGACGCATACTTCCTCTCTTTTCAGGTTCCCTGAGCTAAGTCAGCCATCTGAAGTCTTCTCCTCTTAGTTTCGTAACCTCGAAAGGGAAAATTCATGAGAAAGATGATTTCACTGCTGGTGATGAGCTTGATGGGCATGGCCGGAACGTACGCGTTGGCCGGCTCGACGCGCGAAGACACAGTCGAGCGCCTGCAAAAATCCGTGGACGTTCTCCACGCAATTATGTCGGCACCCGACAAAGGTATCCCGGAAGAAGTGTTAAGCAACGCGAAATGCATCCTGGTAGTGCCGGACTTGATCAAAGGCGGATTCATCTTTGGCGCCAAACACGGGCGTGGAGTGGCAACCTGCCGTACGTCCGAGGGTTGGAGCGCTCCGGCGTTCGTTTCAGTCGGCGGCGGAAGTTGGGGATTGCAGATCGGAGTTGAAGGCGTGGACCTGGTCATGCTGGTAATGAACGAACAGGGCTTCCAGCATCTGCTGTCCAGCAAGTTCGAACTGACCGGCGAAGGCTCGGCAGCGGCGGGTCCGGTGGGCCGTCATGCTTCTGCGGGAACTGACTGGAAGATGAACACGGAGATGCTGACCTATTCGCGGTCCAAGGGCGTATTCGCGGGCTTAACTCTGGAAGGCGCAGTCGTCGAAGAGGATAACGATTCGACCCATGCCATTTACGGCAAGAGCACTGCGTTCCGCACCATTCTTGATGGCAAGACGTCGACCCCGAAAAGCGCAGAGGCGTTCATCCATGCGGTTTCCGAGGCGGGCCAGCAGGCACGCATCGCCGAGGCGGGCGATGGTAAGAAATAGCGCCGTTTAGGCGAAACGAATTCGGAAGTCTCCGAGAAACACGCCGGCTTGGTAGGTGATTTGTCCGGTGCGAACAGAACAGTCAATGAGCTGTAAATGGAGGCAACATCTATGAAACTAGCGGGAATTATCGGCACCGCGGTGCTGTCTTTGACCCTGGGAGCGGCAGCTCCCGTTTACGCGCAGGAAGAACACCAGCAAGAGGAACACGGCCAGCAGGAAGAGAAAAAGGCGCAGCAGGAAAAGCCTGCCCAGCAAGAAGAGAAACACGCGCAGCAGGAAGAGAAGCAAGCCCAGCATGAAAAGTCCGCACAACACGAACAGCAGGCACAGCGCGCCGATAGCAACCACGGCCGCATTCCTGACGACCGTTTCCGCGCCAATTTCGGCCGTGAGCACGTGTTCGTCATCAACCGCCCGGTCATTATCGAGGGGCAACCTCGCTTCCAGTATGGAGGCTATTGGTTCGGATTCAGTCAGCCATGGCCCGTGGGCTGGCTTTACACCGACAACGTTTATGTTGACTACGTCGACGGAGGGTACTTTTTGTATAACCCGTTCCATCCCGGCATTCGCGTCGTCATTATCGTGATCTGACGTTCACAGTTTTCGGGAAGATATTGAGGCTGAATATAAGGAGGAAAACATGCTTGGAACTGTACTGATCGTGATCCTGGTTTTAGCGCTCTTTGGTGCACTGCCGCGGTGGCAGCACAGCCGGGAGTGGGGCTATGCCCCGACTGGCGGTGTGGGGCTGGTCCTTTTCATCGTGGTCATCCTGCTGGTTCTTGGCCGCATTTAAGCCATGCAGCGGCCGTCCATATCGTCAGGCGCCATCAGTAAAGGGTGGCGCCTGTTTCTTACACGCGTCGCGGCATCTGTTCTCATGGTGCTGATGTGCAGCGGCGGCTCGTCGGCATACTCCGTTCTGACCCACGAGGAAATCGTCGATCTGCTATGGGCCGACGAGATCCGCCCGCTGCTGCTCAAGCGATATCCGGGCTTGTCGGAGGACCGGATTAAAGAGGCACATGCCTATGCCTATGGAGGCGCAGTCATCCAGGATCTGGGGTACTACCCATTTGGCAGCAGGGAATTCAGCAATCTTGTGCATTACGTTCGCAGCGGAGACTTCGTTCACGAGCTGTTGATCGAGAGTCAGGATGTGAACGAGTATGCCTTCGCGCTGGGCGCGCTGGCGCACTATGCGTCCGACATTGCCGGCCATCCCGCCGTCAACCAGGCGGTCGCGATCGAGTATCCGAAGTTGCGAGCGAAGTTTGGCAAGTCGGTCAAGTATGCGCAGGATAAAACGGCGCACTTAAAGACCGAGTTCGGCTTCGACATGGTGCAGGTCGCGAAGAATCGATACGCGTCGCAGCAGTACCACGATTTCATCGGCTTTCAAGTGTCCAAGTCTCTGCTGGAGCGGGTGTTCCCCATCGTGTATGGGGTGGAGTTGAAAGACGTGCTGGCCCACGAGGATCTGGCGATCGGGTCGTATCGTTACTCCGTCAGTCGAATGATTCCAGAGATGACCCAGGTTGCCCTGCGGACCCATAAGAAAGACATGATGCGGGAGCAGCCCGACTTCGCCAAAAAGAAGTTTCTGTACCGCCTTTCCCGCTCCGAATATGAAAAGAATTGGGGAAAGGACTACACGAAGCCGGGATTTGGCACCCGCGTTCTGTCAACCCTCTTGCGATACATGCCAAAAATCGGCCCTTTCAAGGCGTTGGCCTTCAACAATCCGACTCCGCAAACTGAGGACCTGTATTTCAAGAGCATCAATACGACGGTCGATCAATACCGGATCTTTCTCGAAGCGGTGCGCACGGATACGGTCGCGCTGCCGAATTGTGATCTGGATAGCGGCAGCTTGACCAAGGCGGCGGAATACACGCTGACTGACGAGGCTTATGCGAAGCTACTGGGTCAGTTGTCCGAGCGGAAATTCGACCAGACTTCGCCGGAGCTGCGCGCCAACATCCTTAGTTTTTATGGTGATCTCTCCGTCCCGATTGAGACGAAAAAGAACGAGGGCAACTGGCAGAGCGTCCTGACATCCCTTGACCAACTGCGATTGGTCCCTCCAGCCCCATTTGTCGCAGGCAGTAGCACCCGCTGATTCCTGTCCCCGCCAATTGCCACTTTGTGTGCCCCTCCTGTTTGCCGCAGAAGATAAAGCGGTGCTTTCCACGGTCTGCGTTCATCTAAATTCCGAGCATATGGCAGACCGCGCTCCAACGCTCAACGAGCCGCCGACCGAGATCGCCGAGGGCGAGGCGATGTCGACTGCTTCCGCGCCGTGGCGGCCCAGTTTCAATCCCTGGCTGATTGCGGTTGTGGTCGCTTTGGCGGCGTTCATGGAAGTTCTCGATACCAGCATCGCCAACGTAGCCCTGCCTTATATTGCGGGCAATCTTGGGGCGAGCAATGATCAGAGCACCTGGGTGCTCACTTCTTATCTGGTCTCGAACGCGGTGGTTCTGCCGATCAGCGGATGGTTTGCCAGCGTGCTTGGCCGCAAGTGGTTTTTCATGATCTGCCTGGCGATTTTCACGGTGAGTTCGCTCTTGTGCGGGTTCGCGCCCAGCCTGGCGGGGATCATTATCTTTCGTATCCTGCAAGGCACGGGCGGCGGGGGACTTCAACCCATGGCGCAGGCGATTCTGGCGGACACGTTTCCTCCGGAAAAGCGCGGGCTGGCGTTCGCGCTATACGGCGTGACGGTGATCGTCGCGCCTACGGTTGGACCAACTCTGGGCGGCTGGATCACGGATAACTACACGTGGCGTTGGATCTTCTTCATCAATGTGCCGGTCGGGATTGTTGCGCTGTTTCTGGTTTATCGGTTGATCGAAGATCCTCCGTGGGCGAAGCGGGTTAAGGGTGCGGTGGCGCGGTTCGATTATGTCGGAGTGTCTCTGCTGGTGCTGGGTGTGGGTGCGTTGCAAATCATGCTCGACAAAGGGCAGGAGGACGATTGGTTTGGATCGCATTTCATCCTGACGCTGGCTATTCTTACCGTGGTCGGCCTGGTTGGTTTGGTCTTGTGGGAGTGGTTTTACAAGGAGCCGATCATTGACGTGCATTTGTTCAAGAATTTGAACTTCCTGAGCGCGAACGGAATGATATTTATGCTGGGGCTCATGCTGTTCGCGAGCCTTGTAATGATGCCCCTGTTCCTGCAATCGCTCTTGGGCTACACGGCGGAGTCGGCGGGGCTGGTGCTTTCGGGGGGCGGACTTTTGCTGCTGTTTCTAATGCCGATCGCTGGGTTTCTGTCGTCCAAGGTGCAGGCCCGGTATCTGGTGGCGTTTGGCTGGTTGACTCTCTCCCTCGCAATGTACTATTCGACGCAACAGCTCGATTTGCAGATCAGCTTCTGGAGCGCCAGCAAGTTACGGCTGGCGCAAGTGTTTGGGTTGGGTTTTCTGTTTGTTCCCATCAATCTGAGCTCGTACGTGGGAATGCCGGTCGAGAAGAGCAGCAGCGTCGCTGGGCTGGTGAACTTTATGCGCAACATCGGCAGCAGCGTCGGAACCTCGATGGTGGCCACGCTGATTGCACGCCGGGCGCAAGTCCATCAGGTATACCTGGTGGCACATGTCACGCCGGGACAACCCAGCGTTGCCGGGGCGGTTGCGGCGCTGACGGCGCGCTTGATCGCATCGGGCGCGGACGCCGATCGGGCGGCGAGGCAGGCTTATGGCATGGTGTATCAGACGGTGAATGTTCAGGCGAGCACCTTAGCCTACATTGATACCTTCTGGGTGCTCGCGATTGGAGCGGCGATCATGTTTTTGGTTTCGTTCGCGTTGAAGAAAAATGAGCCTGGCGGACGCCGGGTTACCATGGAATAGCAGCGATATGATTGATGGGTCGTTATGATTGATGGGTCGTTATGATTGATGGATCCATGATTCGGGTGATTACGATCGAGCGCGAATACGGGAGCGGTGGCGCCGATATCGCGAAGAGAGTCGCGGATCGGCTGGGCTGGAAGTTGTGGGATCAGTTGCTGACCAACGAAATCGCCCGGCTGATGGAGTGCGACTGCCGAGTGGTGGAGGAACACGAAGAGAAGAGGGATCCGGTCTTCTACCGGCTGCTCAAGGCGTTCATGCGAGGCAGCTTCGAAGGTAGTTTGAATGCCCCGCGGCTGAAGATGGCAGATACCGATTGCGTCCGGGAGGTCACGGAGCACGTGGTAAAAGGTGCTGCCGAAGGCGGCAAGTGCGTCATCGTTGGGCGCGGCTCCGCCTATTATCTGCAGAGCCGTCGCGATGCCTTTCACGTATTTGTCTACGCGCCGTTTAATGGGAAGGTCCGGCGGTTGCAGGCCGCCGGGAAGAGCGAGACTGACGCCGTCCATCTTGCCGAAACCGTGGATCGCGACCGGGCAGCTTTCATCAAGAAATATTTTGGCGTCGAATGGCCGGACCGGCACCGCTTTCACCTCATGATCAACTCTACGATTGGCGAGGAGCTGGCGGTGGAGACAATACTCAACAGCATCGCTATTCTTGATAAGACGACTGGCGCTCAGTCTTTATCACACTGAAAACTCCGACTCAAAAAACCATTTTCAGCGCCAGTTGTACCTGCCGCGGAGCATAAGAATTGGTCGCTTGCAGAGGATTTCTTGGAATCTGGAAATGGCCTGGGTAGTAATTGACTCCAAGCTCGTTGCTGATCTTTACGAAGTACGCCGTATCAGATTCCAAGCCGTCCTGGGTGATCAGTACGCGCCTGTTGTCACGATTCAGCAGATTGAAGGATTCTATGATCAAGTCCAGCTTGACGCGCTCGGTAACAAACAGGCGTCGGGTCAATCGCACGTCGGTGGTCGCGTAATCGGGCCCGGTAAACGAATCGCGGCCGGCTCCTGGAAGCCGGTCGTTGGTTTCGTTGCCGTCCTGATTGGGATCGCCTGAGACCATCACATTCTCAGGCCGGCCGCTGCCGAACGTGAGCACGCCCGCCAGCTTCCAGTCATTGAATACTTTGGCCATCACGGGCTGCTCGCGGCCAAAGAACTTGGGATCGGCAATCCAGGCAAGCATCAGGCGGTAGCGCTGGTCGGTGACGCTGAGACCCTGCTCGGCAGCGGTGTTGTAAGAATTCTGGACGACGGCGGGTACGCCGGCGACTAATGCGTCCTGTCCATCGTCAATGGCTTTGGCGAAGGTGTAGGCGATGCGAAAGTAGAACCCGCTGGTCATCTGGCGGTGAATGGAGACAGTCATTCCGTTGTAGGTACTGGAGGCGGCACTCTCGAAGACGTCGATGGCGCCGAGTTGCGGGATCGGCCGGGCGAGGGGATTGATGCATGGAGGATACGGGCACGTGAAAGAGGGAGTCATCTGCCAGGTGGAAAACGAAGCCACGTTGTAGAACGTACCCAGAAAGTTGGTGCCGGAGCTGTCGTACACCGGATACTCGACGTTCACCGGCGGGGGCAGGTTCACGTCGCGGGCGCGAATGAGATCGACTCCATGCACATACATGTAGGCAACGCCCACAGCTAAACGGTGGGCCACCTCTTTCTCGAATCCGAGGCTGGCCTGCTCGACTTTCGGGGTTTTGAAGTTTGGGGAGAACGCGGAGACTCCGGCTTGCGAATATTGCGTCAGGCTGGACGGTAGGGTGCAGGAAGTCGCGGTCAGCGGGCAATTCACCAGCGCATTTGGATACTGCGGGAATACCTGATGATCGTAGTAATTGGAATTGTTCAGGAAAAGATTGGCGGTGGTAAATCCGTTGTCCGTCGCAATCGTTGAAGTGTAAATCTGCGGAATGCGAGTGTAGAACCAGCCGTATCCCGCACGTACGACCAGCGGGCGCTCACTTCCGAACGAGTATGCCAGGCCCATCCGAGGCGCGTAGTTGTTCGGGTTATAAGGAATCTTGCCGGAGTCGGGCCAGAGCGGATTGGTAAGCAATCCTTTCTTGGTGAAGGTTTGCAGGTCGTAGCGAGCGCCGAGGCTGATAGCCAGGTGGCTGGTGGCGCGGATCGTATCCTGCACAAAACCTGCGTATTCGTTGGTGTCGGGATGGCTGGACTGAGACCCGAAATTCTGAATGTAGTATTTGGGGACGTCGTGCGCGTAAGCGCGCAACGGCGTAAGCAGCAGGCCAGCCTCCTGCGGCGCGAAGGTGAAGGGATCAACCTTGATGAGATCGAAGATGTACTCTCCGCCGGACTGCGCTGGGAAATAGTTATAGATCCAGGTGAGCAGCGCGTCGCCGCCAAACTTCCAGGAGTTGCGCTTGCCTTCGAGGCTGATGGTCTCGGCCAGGTTCAGGCGATGCTCGCGAGTCCGGCGGGGCAGGATGTTGGAACGTCCGAAACCGTCGGTCGTGCTGCGGACCACAGTCAGAGGATCGGTGGTGTTGGTAAACGATTGCTGCAGATCGCGCGAAAACTGAGCGCGCAAATGGCTGATCAGCCGCCAGGAAAATGTGCTGGTCAGAGAAACCGAAGCGGTTTCCGTGGCCACCTGTTCCTGACCATTTTCGCTGATGGCATTGGTGGTGAGCGGGCTGGCGGGATCGAGGAAGACATTGTTTAGACCGTAGTAGCGAGAGGTACTGATGCGCGCGGAAAGCGCTTCGTGGGGCGTGAGGGTGAAATCCAGTTTGAAGAAGCCGGCGTTGCCTTCCATCCGGGACGGGAATTCACCCGCGAGCGTGGACAGCCGGGCGGCGGCAGCGAACACCACCGCCTGATCGCTGGATTCGTAATCGCCGTTGTGCAACGGTTCCTGACCGGCTTGTGGGACAACGGTCGAACTTCCGTTCACAAAACGAACCACCGTCGGCACATGAAAGATGTGCTGATCGAACCCGCCAAAGAAGAAGATGCGGTTGTGGTGGACGGGACCGCCCAGGGTGAAGCCGAATTGTTGCTGCTGGGCGTGAGGCTTGAAATCGAGCGTGGGCTGTGTCGCTCCGAATGCGCTGTCTCGAATGAAATAAAAATCGGTTCCATGGAGCTGGTTCGATCCCGATTTTGTGACCACGTTGATCACCGCGCCTCCGGCCCGTCCAAGCTCCGCACCGTAGGTATTCGACGAGACCCGGAACTCTTCGACGACTTCTTCGGAGAACTGGTAGGGAGCGCGATAGCGCCCGCGAGCCTGGGCAAAAAACGCATTGTTGTTGTCAGCGCCGTCGACCAGATAGCTGGACTGATATCCACGGATGCCGCCAAAAGCCAAATCGCCATTCGAGCCCGAGGTCAGTCCGCGCGGGTCCTGGGTCACGCCGGGTGTTAGCAGGGCAAGGTCGGTGAAGCGGCGTCCGTCGAGCGGCAATTCCTCGATTGCGCGCTTATCGACCAGCGATGACACGGAACGGGATTCGGTTTCGACCATGGGAGGCTCGCCCGTGACTGTAACCATCTCTTTGGCGCCGCCGACTTGGAGTTTGAAGTCGAGTTCGGTGGTCGCGCCTGCATGCACTTCGAGCTTGGGCGTGAGTTCCGGCGACATATCGGGAGCAACGGCACGCGCGGCGTACTCTCCCGGCGGAAGGAATTCAAACACAAATTTTCCCTCGGAATCGCTGGTGACGAAGTAATGGAAGCCCTGGGCAGAATCCACGAGAGCGACGGAAGCGTCGACAATCGGGTGGCCGAAAGAATCAGCCACGGTTCCACGAATCGCCCCGGACGACGCGTCCTGTCCCAGGAGAAATGGCACACAGAGGATCAACAACGGCAGCAAGAAGATGCCGCGAGAATGGCGTGCCATAGGACGATCACCTGCCTGCAAAAGGAAGTTTCAGGTGAGCCCAGTCTGGACGGGAGACAGTTTCTGTATATCACTGGGGGACGGGCGATGTCTGTGACGGTGCAGTTTTCTTTTACGCTTAGTTCCAGGTTGGGAAAGCGGACGGGCGGAGACGCCCGTCCCCCATTAATGCCCTAGCTTCCGCTGCACCAACTCTTCTACCCGCTGCAGCACTTCGTCCTCCGAGAGCCGAGTGGAATCGACGATGGTTGCATCCGCGGCTGGCGTGAGCGGCGATGCTGCCCGGGTGCGGTCGCGGTGGTCGCGTTCGCGCAACTCGGCGGCGGTGGACTCGGCAGCGCTTCCCCGCAGATTCTGTTGCTGCAATCGCCGCTGTTCGCGGACCACGGGATCGGCATCGAGAAAGATCTTCACGTCCGCATTGGGAAAGACTTTGGTTCCGATGTCGCGGCCTTCCATGACTACGCCTCCACCGGCGCCCAGTTCCTGCTGACGGGCGACCATCCACTCGCGCACCTGGGGATGGACGGAAACGCGCGAGGCCCCGGCGGTCACATCGGTTTCACGCACGCGTTGGCTCACGTCGCGCCCGTCGAGCAAAACCCGGGTGCCGCTCCCTGTCGGCTCCAACTGGATGCGAGAATCGTGCGCCAGATTGGTGAGCGCGGCTTCATCGTCGAAAGAAATATCCCATTCGATGGCTTTCAACGCCAGAGCGCGGTACATGGCTCCACTTTCAAGGTTGGCATAGCCGAGCTTGCGGGCGAGGCGGGAGGCGATGGTGCTCTTGCCCACGCCGGCGGGTCCGTCAATGGCAATGATGAGCTTGCGTTGAGGATCGCGGTTCATTCGGAAGCTATGAATTGTACACGTTGGGGGAGCACGGTCGGACTTCGAAACATAGTGTCGTCGTCTTGTTGATCAGGTTCACTTGGCCGGTCATACTCTCGCTTTTGAAGCCCGCCAGAACTGATCTTGCCAAGTCAAAAATTTGATCGCCGACGATCCGAGTTCGGCTTATACTGGCGGCCTCACAACAAATTGCGCGAGGTGACAGACATGTTCAGCATCCGACATTCGGTGGCTGTGGGCGTGTTCATTGCCTGTTTCAGCGGTCTCGTCCTGGCACAGGGCGGCGCAACTGGAGCCATAACCGGTACGGTTCAAGATACCTTGGGAGCCGTGCTTTCCGGCGCTAAAGTGGATATCGTGAGCGAGGCAACCGGCCAGGCGGAGCGCCATCTGAGCACCGATTCCAGCGGCAACTTCAACGCTACTCTCTTGCCCGTCGGCAGCTATACCGTGCAGGTTAGCGCCGCCGGCTTCGCCACCACCAAGTTTGCGGGCATCTCGGTGAACATCACAGAGACCACGCGCATCACGGCAAGGTTGAAGGTGACGTCGGTGACGGAGGTGGTCGAAGTGCAGTCCCAGGTCGCGCAGGTCGACACTACCGACGCGACTACGGGTCAATCGCTCGGCAGCACGACGATTACAAACCTTCCCTTGGCGACCAGGAATTTTCAACAGCTGCTGACGCTTTCAGCCGGAGCGTCCTCTGACTTGAACAATGCCTCGCAGTTGGGTCGCGGGCAGGTTTACATCCACGTGAACGGCGGGCGTGAAGACAACAACAACTACCTGATCGAGGGAATTTCGGTTGCCGACTACTCCTTCGGCGAACTGACTTACACGCCCCTGCCCAATCCCGATGCCATTCAGGAATTCAAAGTGAGCACCAGCCTCTACGACGCCACCCAAGGTCGCAACGGAGGCGGCAACATCAATGCCACCCTGAAGAGCGGCACGGCCAGCTTCCACGGCGATGCTTGGGAATATTTCCGAAACACCGTGCTCGATGCCAACGATTTCTTCCTCAGTCGCGCCGGTCTCCCTAGGCCGGTAATCCAGCAAAACATTTTTGGCGGCGACTTCGGCGGACCGATCGGGCCTAAAGCAAAGCTCGGATACTTCTACGTGAACTATCAGGGCACGCGGCAGCGCAGCGGCGCTTCGCCGGGAACGTACATCAACACCAGCATTCCGGTGATTCCGCAAGACCGCTCCGC
>DATHPO010000302.1:0-6687 GCA_035483835.1 Terriglobales bacterium | reverse complement strand
CACGGCGTAACGAGTGTCAGGCTCTGGGGCGTTGGTGATCGGGCTGTTGGTCGTAGCGTCTGAATCTTTCGCTGCCGCGGCCTTGACTTCGTTGGTGAACGGATTCCAGTCGACGCCGGGATTGTTGATGACGACTTGCGGAATTGTCTGAGTGACAACGCGCTCCATCACCTGCTGGATCATGCGTTGCTTGGCCAGACCGGTTTGGCGATCGGAGTAGTTGGCTTTGATTTCATCGCGCAGGTTCCAGTGGCTTAGCAGACGCATTTTGGGCGGGAAAAGACGCTGGCCCTGGGGATCGAGCAGGTGGTACATCCAGATGTTGTATTGCGAGATGTATTGGCCGGATTCGGCGGCGGCCTGCGCGATAGCGAGGTTGACCTCGGCTGGAATGCGCTTGTCAAAACGTTCCGCGAGCCGGACTTCGGCCCACTGGCGGCGGGTCCAGGTGGGCCCCTCTTTCAGACGTTCGTCGAGCGTGGTTAAGGGGAAATTCAGGAGAACCGTGAACGCCAGTTTGTTGTTGAAGAAATCATCAAGGACGTGGGCGGACGGATCGTAGCCGGCGAAGACTTCGTCGAAAGGGAGCACCGGGCCTAGGTCGAGATCGGATTGCTGATTAAACTCGCGGCGGATTTCTTGCATGTGGCCATCAAGTTGTTCGAGCATGCTCTGGAAACGATAGAACATGGTGTCGAGAGTGGCCTGGTCGCCGGCGAAATTGGTGCGAACGAATTCCTCGAACACGGTGGCATCGCCATCTTCCGCGCGCCAGAACTCGGCTACCTGTTGAAGACCATGGTCGAGCCGAGGTTTTTGTTGAGCGCCGTACTTCGCGGTTAGTTCGTTTTGCAGTTTGGTGGTCGAGGCGTTCATCCAGGATGGTGCCGCCGCGGATGTTTTGGTGATGGTTGGAGCGTTCTGCATCAAAATCTCCTCTGAGCAAAGTGGCACGGTGACGCACAGGACAGCGATCGCGAGTAGCGTCAATCGGCGGGGTTGGTTCATGTCCTGCTCCTCTTCGTTATTTCTATTTCTTGGTCCTTAGTGCCGACTCCGGTTGCGGATAGGGCAGGGAGTTGCTGAACCCGGAAATGTCGGCCGGCGCGTAATCCGGAAAGGGCAACTTGCTACTCTCTCGCCACTGTTGCACTTCGTGCGAGACCGACGCAGTCTTCTCCTGGTCCAAGCCGGTGTCGCGACTGAGATAAAGAACGCGCGAGGGGAAGGCGAAGGTTGTGCCTGAAGCCTCGACGATATCCAGGATTCGGAGCAGAAGATCTTCCTGAATTGCGAGAAACTCCGCGCCATCCCTGGTTAGTATGTAGCAGAAGACCTCCAAGTTGAGCGAACTGTTGTCGTATCCAATAAATCGAATGCGGGCGCCATCTGTTTCGACTTTGGGATGTTCATAGAGCAAACGGCGAATCTGCGCGAGCACGTATCGCAACTGGTCGGCGGAGGTTTCGTAACGCAGGCTGAGCTTGGTATTGAAAAGGATTTTATCGCGGCGGCTCAAGTTTTCGATGTTCATAGTAGCGAGCGAGCCATTGGGAATGGAGAGCTCGATTCGTTCAGGAGTGCGAATGCGAGTGGAGCGAAGGCTGATATCTTCCACCGTTCCAGTCTTGTCGCCAAAGCGGCATATATCGCCCACGCGGATGACTTCATCTCCAAGCAGGGAAACGCCGCCGAAAAGATTCTCCAGGGTTTTCTGGGCGGCGAAGGCGATCGCGATTCCGCCGATGCCCAGTCCGGCGAGGGCAGTGGTCATGTTGACGCCGAGAGAGCTGAGTATGGCGAAGATAGCGGCGATAGAGATAATGGCTTTGAGGACACGTTCACCGAGAAGCAAAAGCGACCCGGTACCGGCGCGGCCGGCGCGGATTGCGCCTTCTCGAACCCGCCGTGCTATCTGCTGAACGATTCGAGAAAGCAACCAGGCCCATGCGACAATGAACACCACGCCGATTACTTCCTGATGGTGGTGGCGCGCCAATAACGGCAAGCCGATTTGCCGCACCAACATGCCGTCATAAACGGTGGCAAAAACAAGCCAGAGCGGGTTCGAGATGGCATTCCAGGCACCCGGTCGGGGTATTGGAGGATGGCGGCGCAGTTTCTGATACAGGCCCATCAAGCGGACCGTGAGCCAACCCAAGGCTGCGGCGATGGGGATGGCCAGCAAGATAGCCAGCCATTGCCATATCGCGATCCCTAAGAATTCGTACTGTACCAGGAAATCAGGCAGATGGGCTTCCACTTGATGGACCTCGAGCCGGTCGTAAAGGTCGGGAACTTTGGCTAAGGTGTCAGAGGAGATCAACCATATTTTCGCGCCACTGGGGTCGGGAACGCGGACGAGATCGAGCTCGGCATCGACATCTCCGGCGGAAAGAGGGCCGAGGCGCTGCTGATTGGGAGAAGATCCTTCTTGTGGAGATCCCTCCGGCTGATTGCTGATCAGCCTCAGGTTGCCGGAAAATGCGCGGTCCATCACAATCTTCAGCTTTTTGGCGAGTTCCTCGCCTTGTGCCGCGCGCTTGGCGTTGGTCATTTGCAGATACTGCGCTGCAGTGGCGTAGTTTCCCGTCTGAACGGCGTGGAGAAATCCGTATACTGTGCCGTTCGGAGTGTCACGGCCTAATGGGTCCGTCACTGGCGGCGTTGTAGGCTCGGGCGCGATCTTGGGTACGCCTGGCAGTTGCGCAGCGGCGGTCAGGGAGGTCACCGCGCACAAGACCAGCCAGCAGGCTCGCTTAAAGAAAAACGAAGACATGGTTCCTTCTCCAGAGGAAGGGCGCAAATTGATGTGAATCATGCGTCCGCGAAAGATGCCTGCGCAGAGCGAGAGTTCATTGTACCGAAAGGGAAGCCAACCTCGCGGAATCGGCTCGAGTTCTTATGGACGTTTGGGCCGGTAGACGTCAGTGCTGGTGCCGAAGAAAACCTCGGCTGATTCCATAACCGTTTCCGAGAGCGTGGGGTGCGGGTGGATGGTGAGTGCGATGTCCTTGGCGAGAGCGCCCATCTCGATGGCGAGCACGCCTTCGGCGATGAGTTCGCCCGCGCCGACGCCGACAATTCCTACGCCCAGCACGCGCTCGGTCTGCGGATCGATAAGCAGCTTGGTCATGCCTTCGGTTCGGTCGATGGTCATGGCGCGTCCTGAGGCTCCCCAAGGGAACTTGGCAACTTTGATTTCGCGATTATCTTTCTGCGCCTGAGTTTCGGTGAGGCCGCACCAGGCGATCTCTGGGTCGGTGAAAACGACGGCGGGTATCGCGTTGGGTTCGAAGGCGACTTTGTGTCCTGCGATGGCTTCAACCGCGGTGCGGCCTTCGTGCGAAGCCTTGTGGGCAAGCATGGGTTCGCCGACTACGTCACCGATGGCGTAGATGGCGGGGTCGTCGGTTTGCAGTTGCTTGTTTACCTGGATGAATCCGCGTTCTCCGACTTTGACTTGAGTTTTTTGGAGGCCCGGGATTTCGGAATTGGGCTTGCGTCCTACAGAAACCAAAACCTTGTCGAATGGCTTCTCGCGTTCCTTTACTTCGGGGCCGTCGAAGGTGACGCGAATTCCACCGGACTCTTCTTTCACCGCAGCGACGGTCGTGTTGAGCAGGATGGAATCGAACATCTTCTCTAGGCGTTTGTGTAAAGGCAGGACGAGATCGCGATCAGCCCCTGGCAAGAGCCCTGGGAGCATCTCCACGACGGAGACTTTGGAGCCGAGGGCGGCGTACACCGTGCCGAGTTCCAGGCCAATGTAGCCACCGCCGACTACGAGTAGAGTGCCGGGTACTTCGCTCAGGTCTAACGCAGATGTGGAATCCATCATGCGCAGGGTTTCGAGTTTGAGGCTGGGGACTATCGCTGGTCGCGAGCCGGTGGCGATGACGATTCGGTCGAAGGTAAGCGAATCTTCGCTGCCATCTGCTCGGCTGACGCGTAACGTATTCGAATTCTCGAATGCGGCGCGGCCCTGGATGTATTCGACCTTTCGTTGTTTGGACAGCACGCCTAAGCCGCCGGTCAGTTTTTTTACGACGCCTTCTTTCCAGGAACGCAGCCGGGGTAAGTCGATTTTCGGCTCTGTGTAGTCGATCCCCCAATTCTTCGCGTGGCGGGTTTCGTCGATCAGCTTGGCGATGTGGAGAAGGGCCTTGGACGGAATACAGCCGCGGTAAAGGCAGACGCCGCCCGGATTCAGTTCCGGGTCGATGAGCGTGACTTTCAATCCTAGATCGGCGGCGAGGAAGGCGGCGGCGTAACCGCCTGGCCCTCCACCAATTATCGCGATGTGTATGTTCGAAGCGTCTGCCATAGAAAATCATTAACCACAGGGGACACGGAGGTACACAAAGGAATGCTGGTCAGCTTCTCAGGTTTTCCTTCGTGTAACTTTGTGTCCTTTGTGGTTTCGAGATTGTTTTTTTATCCTTGAACAGAAAGCAAGAACGGTTGCTCAAAAGCTTCCGCGATCCAACGCAAGAATCTGGCAGCATCCGCGCCATCGATCAGCCGGTGATCGTAAGACAATGACACTGGCAAAACCAGCCGCGGTTCGAACTTTCCATTGAGCCACACCGGCTCCATGCTGGAACGCGAAAGGCCGAGGATCGCGACCTCGGGATAATTCACGATCGGAGAGAATCCAGTGCCGCCGATTCCGCCGAGGTTGGTAATCGTGAAAGTGCCACCTTCCATTTCCGCGAGGGTGAGCTTCTTATCGCGGGCCTTCTTGGAAAGCTGCGTGAGTTCGGCGGCGAGCTCGACGATGTTCTTCTTGTCGACGTCACGGATAACAGGGACCAGCAGACCGCGGTCTGTATCCACGGCGACGCCGATGTTGATGTATTGCTTGTAGACGATCTCGTCTTTGGCCAGGTCGATGCTGGCATTGAACTGAGGAAAAATTTTCAGCGCGGACGAGCAAACCTTCAGCGCGATTGCGGTGACCGTCATCTTGCCGCCGGCCTCTTCCGCCTTGGGAGTAAAGCGCGCCCGTAGATGCTCGAGTTCGGTGATGTCGGCTTTATCGTTCTGCGTGACGTGGGGAACCGTGGTCCAGGCTTGCCACAGATGTTCGGCGGTCTTGCGGCGTACTCCGCGGATCGAAACGCGCTCGACCTTTCCCCACTTGGTAAAATCTGGCAACTCCGGCTGAGCGAATTGAGCTCCTCGCGGAGCTTGCGCAGCCGCCGCTACCGAAGCGAGCAGCGCTTTCGAATGCGTCTTGACGTCGTGCTCGCTGATGCGGCCGCCGGGGCCGGTTCCTTTCACACTGTGAATGTCGATGCCGATCTCGCGTGCTAATCGGCGAACATGCGGGGCCGCGGGGACGGGTTCCCCGCGCTCGGTGCCTGCCACTTTTTCCAGCTGTGCAGGCATGGTGAAGCTAGGGGGAAGCGACTGCGGTTGATCGCGCGGAAGCGCCTGTTCTTCGGTTTTGCCCTCGGCTTGAATGGCGGCTTGGAAAGCCAGGCGCGCTCCGTGCTGTCCAGAGACGTGCTCGACTGGAAGATGCCGGGGGCGCTCTGTTTGCGGCGCGGCCGCGCCTTCGAGGGTGAAGATAACGTCGCCAACTTTAATCTTCTCACCCTGCTTTACGCGGACTTCTTTGATGATCCCGCTGATCGAGGAGGGTACTTCGATGACCGCTTTATCGGTCTCCAGTTCCATCACCGGCTGGCCTTCGGAGACCCTGATGCCAGGAGAAATCATGAGCCGGACGAGATCGCCCTGGGAGATATTTTCTCCGAGTTCGGGCAATTTGAATTCGGTGGGACCCGCGGTCGGCGGGCCGGTAATGCGCCGCTCTCTCTGGACTACTGTCGCAGTGGTTCGTGCCGGTGGCTCGACTGGGCTTGCTTTCGCGGACGAAGCTGCCGCAGCAGCCTGCTGTGCTTTGGGTTCTGCGGGCGAGGGCGCCCGCGCTACGCCACCGGCGCCGTTTTCGAAGGTGAAGATCACCTGGCCAACTTTGATCTTCTCGCCCTCTTTAACGCGAATCTCTTTCACCACGCCGTTCACGGTGGAGGGCACTTCGACGACGGCCTTGTCGGTTTCCAGTTCCATCACGGCTTGGCCTTGCGTGATGGTCGCGCCGGGCGAAATCATCAGACGGACAAGGTCCCCCTGGTCGATGTTTTCGCCGAGTTCCGGTAGCTTGAATTCTGTCACTTTAACCTTTTCTCCGTTGTTCCAGCGTCGCTACTACTATTAAGTGTTGGCCGGGTTCGGCTTCTCCGGATTGATGCCCAGGTCTTTGATCGCTTTCTGGAGCATCTCCGGCGCGATCTGCTTATCGCGGGCCAGTGCGTTCAACGTGGCCAGCACAATGTGCTTCGCGTCTACTTCGAAGAAGTCGCGAAGCGAAGCCCGACCCTCGCTGCGGCCGAAACCATCCGTACCCAAGGCCACCAGCGGACGCGGAACCCACTGCGAAATCGATTCCGGAAGCACCTTCATATAATCCGATGCGGCCACGAATACCCCGGGTGCTTCTTTTAGACATTGCGTCACGAACGGGACACGCGGAGTGTCGCCCGGATGCAGCATGTTCCAGCGCTCGCAGTCGTTGCCGTCCTGATAGAGCCGTTTGTAGCTGGTCACGCTCCAAACGTCGGCGGCTACTGCGTATTTCTCTTCCAGAATCTGCTGGGCCTTGAGCACTTCGAACAT